>NZ_JBXAFS010000011.1:125000-163605 GCF_058793355.1 Afipia sp. MLSD5-FHT05B12 | reverse complement strand
GAGGGGCGAGACTAAAAGCTCACCTCGCGCGATGCGCGAGAACGATGCCGCGTGCGTGAACGGAAGTGGCTGTTTGACAATTGAATCCGTTACGCGACGCGCGACAGATGCCCTCGCGGCGCCGGCACCGACTGGTTGCGGCCACGCGACTTGGCCTCATACAAGGCCTTGTCGGCCGCTTCGACCAGATCCGCCGGTTGCAGCGATGCATTCGGCACAAGGCTGGTGACGCCAATGCTGACGGTGGTGGCCCATTTATCCGCGGAGAGCATTTCCACCCTGGTGCGGATATTTTCTCCGACGGCAAACGCCGCATCTGTGGAAAGACCCGGCAGCAGCACCGCGAATTCCTCGCCGCCGTAACGCGCGGCACAATCTCCGGCGCGCTGAACCGCGCCGGAGATGCTGGTTGCGATCCGGACCAGCACCTGGTCGCCGGCCTGATGCCCGAACATGTCGTTGAAGGTCTTGAAATGATCCGCATCGATCATGAGAAGCGCGAGCGGCTCCTGACGGCGCTGCGCCCGCAGCCATTCCTGCGCGATGACCTGATCGAACTTGCGGCGGTTCCTGAGCCCGGTCAGCGCATCCGTAATCGCAAGCTCCGCGAGCTTGTCCTCGGCGCGTCCGCGCCGCTTGATTTCCCGCGCCAGGATCATTGTCGCGCCGGCGACGAACGCGATCAGCGCCAGCATGATCCCGCCGACCCGCAGCGCCTGCCGGCGCCAGATGGCGAAGATATCCGTCCAGGATTTGCCGACGATAACGACCAGCGGATGGCTGCTGTCGCGCCACACGAAGAGACGCTCGATCTGATCGGCTGCCCCAGATCCTTCTAATGATCCGCTCGGCTCGGAGAGGAGACGCTTGACACCCGCCCGCCGGCTCAGGTCCCGGCCAATCATATCCAGATCGAATGGCGTCCGCATGATCACAACGCCATCATGCCGAATGACGCTGATGATGTCGTCCGGCGCAAGGCTGAGACGCTCGAACAGATCGTGGAAGTAGCTGAACCGCAGCGAACCGACGACGACACCGAGAAAGGCGCCGTCCTTGCCCGTGATCCTGCGGCTGAGAACGACCGCATAGACGCCGCGATGCAGGCCCGGACGGCCGATGAACAAGCCGGCATCGGGGTTGTCGCGATGCGTCTTGAAATAGTCCTCGTCGGCGCGGTTTTCCGGCTTCGGATCGAATGTCGCGGAATCGTGGATGAGATTGCCCGCGGAATCGAACACCTGGATCGCGCCGTATTGCTTCGCGGTGGCGGCGTGATCGAACAGAATGAGTTTGAGCAGCCGCTTGCTGACGCCGGCGAGTTCCGGCTCGATCATGTTGCTCGCGACATTGCGCAGCGACAAATCGTAAAGTTCGACGTTGCGGCTGATATCAGAGTCGATGGTCGTGGCGAGATTTTCCATGGAGCGGAGCGCCAGCGCCTGCTCGCCGCGGCGCATGTCGAGCATCACGCTGCCGCAGACCGCGGAGAAGCCGGTGATCGTCGCAATCGAGCACCAGACCAGCAGCTTCGCCGATATTCGCCCTGGCCTGGTCGCATGAATCTTATGCCGTCGAAACCACATCGCACTCTTGTCCCCAAGGGTGCCTCAATGCGCCAAATTTGTTGCGGCGGCCTTTAAATGATTGGCTTCATCTTGTTCGGAGTTAACGAAATGTTTCGCGATCCCCGCCGGAAATATCCGCGGGCGAGTGTCGCTAGCGCTGCACGCGGATGCCGAGCATCACGACAGTCGCGGCGGAGCTCGCGCCGTTGACCGAACTGTTCAGCCAGTCGTGCCGCACCTGTCCCTTGATCTGGAACGTGCGCGAGAGCTTGTAGACCAGATCGCCTTCCACGAAGTAGCGCCGGTCGAAGCGTGTGCCGTCGTAGTCCGACGTTCCGGTGCCGACCTTCGCGGTGCCGATCAGCCAGCGGCGAAACGCATGATCGACCTGGAGCGAGTAATCGCGGGAGATCACGCCGGAGACACCGGGCAGCGTGGTTTCGTCGATCGAGGATGTCGCATCGAACCGCACCGTGGTCAGGCCAGTCGCGGTCCAGATCAGCGACGCGCTTGTCAGCAGGCCCTTCATGTCGGTGAGCCGCGGATCCTGATAAGTGCGCCGTGAATAGCCGATCGCGGCTTCGCCGGTCAGCAGCCGCGAGAATTCGAACGAGGTGCCGGCCTTGACATAGCCGCCGGTGGAATCGCGCTGATAGCCGGAGCGATCGAACTTCACATCATGAAGGCGGGTGTCGGCGGCGAATTCGCCGAACGGCTTGACGCCCGGCATCAGGTCGTAGCTGACGCGCGCGAGGCCGCCGAACTGGTTGAAGTTGCGGTCGTCGTTGGTGGACGTCGAACCGTCGGTGAGCTTCGACTGCTGATAGGTCGTGCGATCGGCGAGGCCGGCAGCCGAAACCGTCAGCCGGTTGAAATCGTGTTCGACACCCGCGGTGCCGCCGATGTTCGTCGCCAGCGGATATTCCGCAAGACCGGCCTGGATGTTCGGCGAGCCGGGATTGTCGGTGAAGACCCGCATGCGCAATTCGGTATTGATGCGGGTATCGCGCGCCGCGTCGACACGGCCCGTGATCTTGCCGTTGAAGCTCGGCGCGTCGATGCTGGTCGGCACCGGCGACGGTCCGGTTGGAAGCGGCGGGAATTTCGTGTCGTAACCGGTGAACGAACCGCGCAGATCGGCGATCAGCGAATGGCGTTCCCAGTCGGACGCGATCAGCAGTTCCGGCGCGACCGTGTAGAACGCCGAACCCTTCGGCGTATTGATGCGGCCGGGATTGGTGTTGTAGCCGCCCCAAAGCTCGACCGCGGCCTTGGTGAGAAACGTGCCGGTGTGGAAGCCGACATTGGCGAACGGATCGTCATCGACCTTCAGGCGGCGGCGCTGCGGCTGGCCGGGGAACGTCCCGGCGACCGATTGCGAAACCGGCGCCGCCACCTTCGCTTTCGGCGCAACGGGCGGCGGATTGCCGGGGCCGACGATCTTCGGCTTCGGTGCGCCGGGATAGAGCTTCTGCTTCTTGCGTGTGCGGTTGAGCGAGTCGAATCCGACGTCCGCCGCGCCGGATGCGGGCGGAACGCCGTAGGCCGGAATCGCGCCGATCCGCGACGGCGCCCTGGCGCCGCGCCTCGGCGTGTCGTCGTCGGCCAGATTCTCAGCCGTCTTGCGAAGCAGCGACTTGTCCGGCGGCGCGAAACCGCCCTGCGCCGGGTTCATCATGTCGGCGGTCAGCGCCTGCGCGCGTGCGGTTGCGGGGTTCCACAGCATCAGCACGCAGCACACCGGCAGCACGCGCCATCCGGACGCGCGCCAGCGATGATCCCACAACCGGACAGGTTGCTGCGAGCCCTGCACTTTTCACTCTTCTCCCGGCCCCGAAAGCCACTTGGGGCCGCGCCGGAAAACGAAACAACTTCAAGCAATTGCCGGCGAAAACGCCGCCGTCCGGCGTTGCCGAACGCCGTTAACAGAGTTAAAACAATTATGGTTAACGGAGCGTTGAGGGCGGCCTTGGCGCCGTCGCCTCAGCAGCTTGAATGTGCTAGGAAATGTCCCGGATTGGCGCGCGCGTCGCGCTGCCGTCCCCTCAACTGGAATCACGCATGGCCACTTCAAAACCGCGGACGGCGACCCCTTCCGCGACCCACGGGGCATCTCCCGCCATCGAGTCTGCATTGCGCACCCTCGATGCCGAGGCGAGCGGCATCACCGCACTGGCCAACGCCCTGCAATCGGACCTCGGACCGGCGTTCGATGCCGCCATTACGCGGGTCCGTGACGCCAGGGGCCGCCTGATCGTGACGGGCCTCGGCAAGTCCGGCCACATCGGCAAGAAAATGGCGGCGACCTTCGCCTCCACCGGCACCCCCTCATTCTTCGTCCATGCTGCGGAAGCCAGCCACGGCGATCTCGGCATGATCACGCCCGACGACGTCATCATGGCGCTGTCGTGGTCCGGCGAAACCGCCGAGCTCAAGAACCTCATCAACTATTCGCGCCGTTTCCGCATCGGATTGATCGCGGTCACCTCGGAAGCAGACTCCACGCTGGGCGCCGCCGCCGACATCGTGCTGACCCTGCCGAAAGCGCGCGAGGCCTGTCCGCACAACCTCGCGCCAACGACGTCGTCGCTGATGCAGCTTGCGCTCGGCGATGCGCTCGCCGTGGCGCTGCTGGAAGGCCGCGGCTTCACGGCGCTCGATTTCAGCGCGCTGCACCCCTCAGGCAAACTCGGCGCCATGCTGAAATTCGTGCGCGACCTGATGCACAAGGCCGATGCGGTGCCAGTGAAGCCGCTCGGCACCAAGATGTCCGAGGCGCTGGTGGAGATGACGTCGAAAGGCTTCGGCTGCGTCGGGATCGTCGACGCGCGCGGCGAGATCGCCGGGATCGTGACCGACGGCGATCTGCGCCGTCATATGCGGCCCGATCTGATGACGGCAAGCGTCGACGAGGTGATGACGAAGAATCCGAAGACCATCAGTCCGGATCTGCTCGCCAGCGAGGCGCTGGAAATCCTCAACGGGTCGAAGATCACCGCGCTGATCGTGACGGAGGGCAAGACGCCGGTCGGCATCGTGCATCTGCACGATATTCTGCGTGCCGGCGTCGCGTAACGCCTACTTCTGCGGAAAGCGCGCTGTGCTAGGTTCAAGCGGCAATTCCAGCGCGTTGGCGAAGTATGAGACCGTCCGATAGAAGCCGCAGAGCTGGATGATCTCCAGGATCTTGTCGTCGCTATAGTGTACCTTGAGGGCCTCGAATTCGTTGCCGCTCCATGTCGCATGGTGATGCAGGGCATCAACCGCTGCGATCAGCGCCTGTTCGGCTTCCGTCCAGCACGTGGCATCGGCCGGTTCGAGTACCGTGGCGCGGACCTGCTCTTCAGTGAACCGCGCCGGGCCCGCAAAGATCGTGACATGAACGCCCCATTCGTATTCGCAGCGCGTCAGGGCGCAGGTGCGATCGATAACGATCTCCCGCTCCCGCAACGTCAGCGGTCCCCGGTCCAGCAAGCTGGCATTGCGAAACTTCTTGTAAGCCCGCTCGCTCGTCGCGACGGTGCGAAACAGCACCAGCGGCGGCACGCCTGGCGGCATGATCGCGTCGAACCGGCTCTGAACCTCCGGCGCGTAAGGCGGCTCCAGCGGAGCGATCCGTGACATCTCCAACTCCTATGCTACAATATCGATAGCATAATGCTACATTTTTAATAGCACAAGATCAAGAGGCCGTCCGTGACCCGAAAACCGATCCCGGCGAACCGGACCAAACCAGCACACGGTTCGAAATCCGGCCGCCCGATCATGACATTGCTCGATCTATTGGGGCGGCGCTGGACCTTGAGGATTGTCTGGGAGATGCGCGATCAGGCACTGACCTCGCGCGAACTACGCGCGGCGTGTGACGATGCATCGCCAACTGTCGTTCAGGCGCGGCTGGCCGAACTGCGTGAAGCCGGTTTCGTCGAGAAGCTCGACGCTGGCGGCTATCGGTTGACGGCTTTGGGCGAAGAACTGCTGGGCACCTTCATGCCGCTGCACCGCTTCGCAGAGAAATGGAGCAAGGCTTAAACCAGGTCCACCCGCAAACTCGCGCCATCGGCGCTCACGATCCTGACACGGCTGCCGGATGCAGCGTCCGGTCCCGAAACACGCCAGACCGTATCGTCGATCCTCACCGTGCCGATGCCATCCACGATCGGCTTTTCGAGGGTGAAAACGCGGCCAATCAGGCCTTCCGCGCGTTTGTTGAGAAACGGCTTGTCGGTCGGCTTGATGTTGCTGCCCGAGTAATATCGCCACAACGGCACCATAGCGATCGACAAGGCCGCGAATAAAATGATCTGCGTCTGCCACGACCACACGACGCCGAACGACAGCAATCCGACGATCAGGGCCGCAAGGCCGAGCCACAGCATGAACACGCCGGGCGCGAATGTCTCGATCGCCATCAGCATCACGCCGATGATCAGCCAGTTCCAGGTTCCGAGTTTCGAGAAAAGTTCGGCCATATCGATCACGCTTTCGGCGGATTGGTATTCGGCACGGTGGGCGGACGGCGCGGCGCAGACGCGGAGCCGCCGTCGCCGAATGTCGCCTTGGCAATCTCGGCAATGCCGCCAAGCGACGAAAGCACGCCGGTTGCTTCGATCGGCAACATGATGATTTTCTGGTTCGGCGAATCCGCGATCTGGCTGAACGCCTTGATGTACTTGTCGGCGATAAAGTAGTTCAGCGAGGCGACATCGCCGCTGGCGATGGCGTTGCTGACCATCTCAGTCGCCTTGGCTTCCGCTTCGGCCGCCCGCTCACGAGCCTCTGCGTCGCGGAATGCTGCTTCACGGCGGCCTTCAGCCTGAAGGATCTGCGACTGCTTGGCGCCTTCCGCACGCAGGATTTCGGACTGCCGCTGGCCCTCGGCCTGGAGGATGTCGGCGCGCTTGACGCGCTCGGCCTTCATCTGCCGTCCCATCGCCTCGACCAGATCGTGCGGCGGCACAATGTCCTTGATCTCGATGCGGTTGACCTTGACGCCCCATGGCGACACCGCGGCATCGACCACGCGCAGCAGCCGCTCGTTGATTTCATCGCGATGCGACAACACCTGATCGAGATCCATCGAGCCCATGACCGAGCGGATGTTGGTCATGGTCAGCGTTACGATGGCCTGATTGAGATTGGCCACCTCGTAGCTGGCCTTTGCGGCATCGAACACCTGATAGAAGGTGACCCCGTCCACGGTGACGGTCGCATTGTCTTTGGTGATGACCTCCTGCTGCGGAATCTCGATCACCTGCTCCATCATGTTCACCTTGCGTCCGACACGGTCGAAATAGGGAATGATGATGTTGAGGCCCGGGCCCAGCGTGCGGGTGTATTTGCCAAACCGTTCGATGGTCCAGTCGTAGCCCTGCGACACTGTTTTCACGCCGGCAAACAACGTGACGATCACGAGCAGAACGAACGCAATTGCAAAAATATCGAAACCGGACATTTAAAACTCCCTGCAAATAAACCCGAAGCGCAAGACTTCAGATGCGGGCAGCCTAGCATGGACACGCGACAGCCGCTCCGTCACTTGGTCGATTAAAGCAGCGATACGGTTCGAAAGAGAGGAAAACCACGTCTTGAAGCGGGCGGGCCGGGCGATTAAATCGCGGCCGCTCAAATCCAGCCTTTAAATCCAGCCTTGCAACTCGCGCAGCACGACCTGGCGGATCACATCCATGCCCTCGTCGCTGTCATTGAGGCATGGAATGGCCGAGAACTCCTGACCGCCTGCCTTGTGGAAGATTTCGGCATTCTCCAGCGCGATCTCTTCAAGCGTCTCAATGCAGTCGGCCGCGAAGCCCGGCATCACGACGGCAATTCGCCGCACACCGTCTTTCGCAAGCTGTTCGACGGTCCTGGCGGTATAGGGTTGCAGCCAGGCGGCATATCCGAACCGGGACTGGAAGGTCAGCATCAAACCCTTGTCGTCGAGGCCCATGCGCGCGCGCAGCGCGTTCGCTGTCGCGACGCATTGCGCCTGATAGGGATCCCCCTTGTCGATATACGACTGCGGCATCCCGTGAAACGACGCCACGATCGTCTCAGGCTTGTAGGACAACGAGGCCAGATGCTGCTCGATCGAAACCGCGAGTGCTTCGATATAGTCCGGTGCGTCATAATACGGGGGCGTGAACCGCACGGTGGGCTGCGCACGCATCTCCTTCAATGCGGCGGCGACCTTGTCGACTACCGTCGCCGAGGTTGACGCCGAATACTGCGGATAGAGCGGCATCACCAGAATACGGTCGCAGCCCTGCGCCGTCAGCGCATCGATCCGAGATTTGATCGACGGATTGCCATAGCGCATGCCCCAATCGACGACTACGTGCTTCTGGTCCGCGATCGACGCCGCGAGCTTCTCTGCCTGACCGCGCGTGATCGTCTTCAGCGGCGATTCATTCTTCTCGATGTTCCAGATCTTCTGGTAGTCCTTCGCCTTCTTGGCGGGGCGGATGCGCAGAACGATCCCGTTCAGGATCAGTTGCCAGAGCAATCCCTGATTTTCGATCACGCGCGGATCAGACAGGAATTCGCGCAGATAGACGCGCACGCCATTGGCATCGGCGGTGTCAGGCGTCCCGAGGTTGACCAGCAGCACACCGACGCGTGACGGCACGGCCTCCGGGGCCGGGCGACGAGCATCGAGGGGAGTGACCGCTGTCATGACGAGTGTGGCATCGCGCGTCGGTTAATTGTTGTCAAGGCAACGGGGATCAGAAGCAGGTGACCCGTTCCGCGGCAATGTATCCCAGCAGCAGGCCAACCCCGAACAGCAGCACGAGAGCCGCCGCGCCGAATTCGATTCCGCGCAGCAGGACTGCGCCGCCGCCGTCGCGGCCCGCCGCTATCCGGCCGGCAAGCCCCTTGGCCGACACGGCGATGATCGCAATGGCCGAGACAGTGATCGCGGTGCCGAGTCCCATCAGCAGCGTCGCGGCCACGCCAGCCCAGAACAGGCCCTGCGCCAGCGCGAACACCAGCACCAGAATTGCGCCGGAGCACGGCCGGATGCCGACTGTCAGGACCGCGCTCAATCCGCGCGACCAGCCGCCGGGACCAGCCAGCGCGCTCGGCTCCGGGCCATGGGAATGCCCGCAGTGTTCGTCGTGAACGTGCCCGGCGTGATCGTGGGCATGATGATCATGTCCGTGATCGTGATGGACATCGCGCGCGTGCGCTGCGTCATGTGAATGCGCATGGTCGTGCGCGTGAGGACGATCGTGCTGGCTTTGGTCATGTGTATGACCATGGGCATGTGCCATGGCGGGAACGAGCGGCGACGGCGCACTGCGCCATGACCGCAGCGCACGGAAGAATCCGCCGCCCTTGGCGTAGACCAGACGCGCACCGAAGGCCGCGATCAGACCATAGCTGGCGATTTCGATCACGCGCTCGGCGCCGCACATCTGACCGGCCGTCACATTCAAAACGGCTGCGCCAATGCCGACGATCGCAATCGCTACCAATGCCTGCATCAACGCGGAAACGAACGACAGCGCGATACCGCGCTTTGCGGTTTCCTCGTTGGCGATGAGATAGGACGAAATCACCGCCTTGCCGTGACCCGGACCGGCAGCGTGAAAGACACCGTAGGCAAAGGAGATACCGAGCAGCGCCCACACCGCGCTGCCGTCGGTCTTGGCCGCGCGGATGGTCGCTGACATCTGGCGATAGAATTCGGACTGCTTGGCAAGCAGCCAGCCGACGATGCCGCCGGCCTGCGAATCCGGCACGGCGCCCTTTGGCGCGCCGAACGGATTCTGCGCCATCACTGCATGGACGACGCCATCGAGATAGATCGCAGCGAGAAGGATCGACGTGACGACAGCGATCTTACCCCAGGCGTCGTTCCGGGATGCGCCTTTTGGCGCAGACCCGGAATCCATTCTTCTGCTTACAATTCTGGATTCCGGGTTCGCTCGCGATGCTCGCGCCCCGGAATGACGGCTGTTGAACATCAAGGGCAATCCACCGTGATCTTGTTGGCGAACATTGCGCCATAGTTGGAGTTGTCGCCGTTGAGGAATGTGTCCTCGTTGAGCTTCTGCGCCTGCGCACTGCCGTCGGTCGGGCGCTGGACCGTCAGCTTGCAGGTCGCCGGCGCGCCGACCAAACTCACAGGGTCCTTCTCGTTCAACTGGAAGTCGATGAAGTAGGACGGGTCGAAAACCTCCAGCGCCAGCACAGGAGTCTTGACCGGCGCCTTGAACGGCAGTGTGAAGTGTAGGGTCAGCGTCGAGTCCTTGTATTCGAGGTAATAGTCGATTGGTTCGTTGAACTTTTCCTTCTTCTGAGCGCCCGCGCCGCCCGCCTTGGCGAAGGTGAAGAAAGCGTATTCCTTCAGCGACTCGACATTGGTCTGCGCCAGCGCCTTCAACTCGTCGCGGGTGTAGACGCCCTTCGTCTTGCTCTCGATGCCCTGCAAGGCATAGGTCGAGAACATCTCGTCAAAAGTCCATGCGTGGCGGATGCCGGTGATCGTGCCGTCAGGCGCGTAAATCAGCTCACTCTTGGCGACGATCCAGACATGAGGATGCGCCTGCGCCGTGCCGGCACCGATTGCCAGCATGGCCACAACGAAGAAGCACTGAACAAGGCGGCGCATTCTTGATCCTGTCCCTAGGCGGCTTCGGGTTTGCTCAGCAGACCGCGACGGCGCAGCAGCGCGTCGGGTTCGGGCTTGCGTCCACGGAAGGCAATGTAGGCATCTTCCGGATCGCGCGATCCACCCGACGAATAGATATCGTCATGCAGACGCTTCGCCACCGCCGGATCGAAGATGTCGTGCGCTTCCTCGAACGCGCCGAATGCGTCCGCATCCATCACCTCCGACCACATGTAGCTGTAGTAACCCGACGCATAATGATCGCCGGAGAAGATGTGGCCGAATTGCTGCGGCCGGTGACGCAAGACGATTTCCGCAGGCATGCCGATCTTGTCGAGTTCCTGCTTCTCGAAGGCGCGAACGTCGGTGATCGAGGCCGCCGGCTGGGTGTGGAATTCGAGATCGATCAGCGCCGATGAGACAAATTCCACGGTGGCGAAGCCCTGGTTGAACTTGCGCGCGGCGATGAAGCGCTTGAGCAGGTCTTCCGGCAACGGCTCGCCGGTCTGGTAATGCCGTGCGAACTTTTGCAGCACCTCCGGCCGCTCCTGCCAGTGTTCGTAAAGCTGCGACGGCAGTTCGACGAAGTCCGTGAACACGCTGGTGCCGGACAGCGACGGGTACATCACATTCGACAGCATGCCGTGCAGGCCGTGGCCGAATTCGTGGAACAGCGTGCGGGCATCATCGGGCGAGAGCAGCGACGGCTGGCCGTCGGTGCCCCTGGAGAAATTGCAGACATTGATGATCAGCGGCGCGACATCGCCATCGAGCTTCTGCTGGTCGCGCAGCGACGTCATCCATGCGCCGGAGCGCTTGGAGGGACGCGCGAAGTAGTCGCCATAGAACAGCGCCTTGTGGTTGCCCTTGGCGTCCTTGACCTCCCACACCCGCACATCCGGATGCCAGACCGGAACGTCCTTGCGCTCGCTGAAAGTGACCCCGAACAGCCGGGTCGCGACGTCGAAGGCGGCATCGATCATGTTGTCGAGCGTCAGATAGGGTTTGATCGCGGCGTCGTCGAAATTGGCGCGGCGCTGGCGCAGCTTCTCGGCGTAGTAGCGCCAGTCCCAGGCCGCGAGCTTGAAGTTGCCGCCCTCCTCGGCGATCAGCGCCTGAAGCGCGTCGCGGTCGGCCATGGCGCGGGCGCGGGCCGGCTTCCAGACCCGCTCCAGCAGGCCGCGCACGGCCTCCGGGGTCTTGGCCATGGAATCTTCCAGGCGGTACGCGGCGAAGCTTGGATAGCCGAGCAGCCTGGCGCGCTCCTCGCGCAGCTTCAGGACCTCGAGGATGGTGGCGCTGTTGTCGTTGTCATTGCCGTTGTCACCGCGGGCGGTGAAGGCCTTGAAGACCCGCTCGCGCAGGTCGCGGCGGCTGGAGTCCTTCAGGAACGGCTCGACCGACGATCGCGACAGCGTCACCACCATCTTGCCGGGCATGCCGCGCTCCTCTGCCGCAGCCTTGGCAGATGCGACGAAGCTGGCCGGCAGGCCTGCCAGATCGCCCTCGCCGAGCTCCATGGTCCAGTCCTGCTCGTCGCCGAGCAGATGGTGGCTGAAAGATGTCGCCAGATGCGCCAGCCGCTCGTTGATCTCCGCGGTCCGGGCCTTGGCGGCCTCGCTGAGGCCTGCGCCGGAGCGGTGGAAGCTGGTCCAGGTCCGCTCGAGCAGCCGCGCCTGCTCGCCCGTCAGCTTGAGCGAGGCCGCCTTGTCCCGGAGCTTGGTGACCCGGGCGAACAGGGCGGCGTCCATGGAGATCGGATTCCAGTGCCGCGCCTGCTTCAGCGCGACCTCGGATTCGATATTCAACAGTTCGGGGGTCGAGTGGGCGCCGACGAGGTCGTAGAACACCGCCGACACCTTGGAGAGCAGCTTGCCGGCCCGCTCCAGCGCCGTGACGGTGTTCTCAAACGTCGGCTCGGCAGGGTTCGCCTTGATCGCCTCGATCTCGGCGGAGTGATCGACAAAAGCCTTGTCGAATGCCGGCAGGAAATGCTCGGGACGGATGTCGGCGAACGGCGGCGTCTCGAACGGTGTCTGCCAGGCCGCCAGCAGCGGGTTGGTGTGGGAGGCGGCGGTCGCTTGAGACGCTTCTGACATGGGAATCCTTTGGGGAGCCTTATTTACAGCGATTTTCTGATGCTTCTCTATACCACCCGGTGGGGCTTTTTTACGCCCTTAACGCTTGATCCGGGCTGCGATTTCGCAGAGATTGCGGCCCGAAACGGGATCACAAAGTCATGAACGCCAAGAAGCTCGAAGCCAACGCCCGCGAAATCGCGTGGCCCAGCGTCATCACCGTCATCAGCGCCGCCATCCTGATCGGCGCCGAGGTGTTCGGCGCGGCCTTCGCCGGCGGCTGGGCGCTCGCGATCCTGTTCGGCCTCAGCGACACCGCCGCTCACGTCGTCCAGATCGTGCTCTTCCTGATCGGCGTCGCGGTCATGATCGCCTTCGTCCGCGGAGCGCAGCGCGTCGAGCCGTTTACCCGCAAGATCTAAGGCACTTTGCGCGCTCAAAACTTAACGCGCATTCATCTTTCTCAACGTCCGTTCATCGCCAGCGCGGCATTTCGATCACGCCGTGGGGAAACTTGCCCCGTGGTGTAAAAAATACTTGCGAACCCGACTCAAAGCTCATATTTCCACCCTTGCCCAATTTCGCACGTGCCTGTGGTCGTGTGTCAGTCGGTAGGTATCCGGACAAGAGGCCGGACAGCCGCCAAGGGGAAGAAGAACCGAGGGTCGCTTCAGTCGTGAGACTCAAGAGGCCAGCATCTCTCTCAAGGGATGCCGTTGAAGGTGACTTCTCTCCTTGCAACCGTGACTGGCAGCCGGAGGCGAACCGGCGCACCCCGCTCTCAACGGGGGACGCGACTTAAAGCAACGACGGATCGGGCTTTTTTGGTCTCTGTTGGCTTTCCACCAGCCAGCGCGAATACCGAAGAGGCTTGTCCTTCATTGCCAGGTGTGCGGGCGGGAGCTTTCCCAACCAATCCACGGCAGCACAGTCTGGTCTGAGTGTTATGGCTCGGTCGCGCCTCCATCGCGTGACAGCCAAAGCGCTCATACCCGGCATCATTTTTTGGACGGTCCATCGCAGGGCCGTTTGGGAGAGTGCTATGACCGACCGTATCCAGGAATTCCTGCGCAACCGCCGCAGCGAGGGCCTCGACACCGAGCCATGTCTCGTCGTCGACCTCGAGGTCGTGCGCGACAACTACCAGACCTTCGCGAAGGCGCTCCCGGACAGCCGCGTGTTCTATGCCGTCAAGGCGAACCCGTCGCCGGAGGTGCTGTCGCTGCTGGCCTCGATGGGCTCGTGCTTCGACACCGCGACCGTCGCCGAGATCGAAATGGCGCTGGCCGCCGGTGCGACGCCCGATCGCGTCTCGTTCGGCAACACGATCAAGAAGGAGCGTGATATCGCGCGCGCCTACGCGCTCGGCATCCGCATGTTCGCGGTCGATTGTTCCGCCGAGGTCGAAAAGATTGCCCGTGCTGCGCCCGGCGCGAAGGTGTTCTGCCGCATTCTTTACGATTGCGCAGGCGCCGAGTGGCCGCTGTCGCGCAAATTCGGCTGCGATCCGGAGATGGCTGTCGACGTGCTCGAACTCGCCAAGCGTCTGGGCCTGGAGCCTTATGGCATTTCGTTCCATGTCGGCTCGCAGCAGCGCAAGGTGAAGGCGTGGGACCGCGCGCTGGCGATGGCCTCGACGGTGTTCCGTGACTGTGCCGAGCGTGGAATCAACCTCTCCATGGTCAACATGGGCGGCGGATTCCCGACGAAGTACCTCAAGGACGTTCCTCCGGTCGTGCAGTACGGCCGGTCGATCTTCCGTGCGCTTCGCAAGCACTTCGGCAACCAGATTCCGGAGACCATCATCGAGCCGGGCCGCGGCATGGTCGGCAACGCGGGCATCATCGAGACGGAAGTCGTTCTGATCTCGAAGAAGAGCGACGACGACGAGAACCGCTGGGTCTATCTCGACATCGGCAAGTTCGGCGGTCTCGCCGAGACGATGGACGAGTCGATCCGCTACGCGATCCGCACGCCGCATGACGGCGCGGATATGGCTCCGTGCATTCTCGCCGGCCCGACCTGCGACTCCGCAGACGTGCTGTACGAGAAGGTGCCGTACCCACTGCCCGTCACGCTCGAGATCGGCGACAAGCTGCTGATCGAAGGCACGGGTGCGTATACGTCGACGTACTCGTCGGTGGCTTTCAACGGCATCCCGCCGCTGAAGACCTACCACATCTGAGGCCGCTTCCTTCTTACCTCTCCCGCTTGCGGGGGAGGTCGGCGCGAAGCGCCGGGAGGGGGAAGGCTTTGTAAGCCCCCCTCCCCAACCTCCCCCGTTTACGGGGGAGGGAGCAAGAGAACGGGAGCCGGTCCGCCGGCTCCTATCCCGTCACATCGCGATTTTGCTGACAACACTCCGGAGCCTGCTGGCTTTTTGGAGTGGGGACTGACGTGCCATGACTGCTGTTTGGAAGAAGACCCCTGTTGCCCTCGTTACCGGCGCCGCTCCGTTCGCGATCCGTGCGGAACGAGCCTCGGATGTCGCCGCGCGTGAAGCGCTGCTGGATGCGAGCTTCGGCGAAGGCCGGTTTGCCCGCACCTGCCAGCGCCTGCGCGACGGACGCGCGCCCGCCGAAGGCCTTGCCTTCACGGCGGTGCATGAGGGCCGTGCGGTCGGCACCGTGCGGTTGTGGCACGTCAGCGCCGGAGGCATCCCGGCGCTGGTGCTCGGCCCGCTGGCGGTCGACGCGTCGTGCCGCTCGCTCGGCGTCGGCGCTGCGCTGATGGAGCATGCACTGGCGACAGCCAAGGCACGCGGCCATGGCGCGGTGATCCTGCGCGGCGACGCGGCCTACTACGCCCGCTTCGGTTTTTCGGCGGACAAGACCGGCGAGCTGGCATTGCCCGGCCCGTTCGAGCGCGACCGGCTGCTGGCGGTCGAGCTGCGCGAAGGCGCGCTCGACGAGGCCTTCGGCATGATCGTGGCCACCGGCGACAAGCTGCGCCGCCCGGCGCCTCGTGCGAGCCGCAAGGCTCGAAAGCTTCTCATCCAGGCCGCTTGATTTGAGCGCAAAGACCCGGCATTGCGGAGCTTGAAATGAGCCCCGCAATTCTACTGTCACAAGGAAAAGACCGAATGTCCCGCCGTCTGATTTCATCCGGATCGCCCTTCGAGAAGATCGCCGGCTACAGCCGCGCCGTGGTCGATGGCGACTTCTGTTTCGTCGCCGGCACCACAGGCTACGATCCGGTGACAAAGATCCTACCTGAAGACGTGGCCGAGCAGACCCGCAACTGCTTCAAGGTCATCGCGACCGCGCTGAAGGATGGCGGCTTCGACATGGCTGACCTCGTGCGCGCGACCTACTACGTCACCGACGCCAAGGATTTCGACGCTGTGTTCGCCGTGTGCGGCGAAACACTCGGCGACATCCGCCCGGCGGCGACGATCGTTGCGGTCTCCGCGCTCTATAAGCCCGAGATGAAGGTCGAGATCGAAGTCACGGCGAAACGCCGGAGCTGATATCCAGAACAGCGCACGACATGTTGGCTTGCATGCGAGCCAACATGTCGCAGTTGGTGCGTTGACTTTCCTGCAAACGGCCATAGCTTCAGTTCATCATGTCGAACGTCTGCATCAATCGTCTGTTACTTCGCGCAGGTCGCCTTCAAACTGGAAGGTGACCCGGGCGGACGCGCATCCGCGCCGTCCCGGGTCGTTCGCAATTTCTCCACTCAATAAAAACTGAATCCCGACCGGACCCGGCGTTACGCGCCGGTGTGTCGCGCTGTGAAACTCCACACCAACCAGAGGTGACAACATGGCCAGCTATTTGCAGCCCGAACTGCCTCCGATTTCGTTGCGCATGCGCGACGCCGCCCGGCTTCGCAACATCGCCGAGGCCGCATCCGAAAAATATCCGCAGACCACCGACTTCCTGGCACGGGAAATCGATCGCGCCGAAATTCTACCGGACAGCCAGTTGCTGCCCGGTCTTGTCACAATGGATTCGGAAGTCACCTTCCGTGACGACATCAGCATGCAGGAGCGGTCCATGACACTGGTTTATCCGGAGGCTGCGGACGTTGACGCTGGGAAGATTTCGATCCTCACGCCGATCGGCGCGGCCCTGATCGGCCTGTCGGTGGGACAGACCATCGAATTCCAGACGCCCGGCGGCCGCTGGCGCTCCCTGACCGTGCTCAAGGTTCATCAGCCGCGCCACTGACGGATCGTCTCAAGACGATTTTGTGAAAACCTAGTGTGGTGGTTCGCAAGTCCGCATCGTTTCTGCAGCGGGCTCTTTTGCGGACTTGCGAACCAAAACCACACTAGAATTATGATTTCTAGTGTCCTTTTGAATCCGAAGTTCGCTATAGAGCGGGCTGCAAACACGAGCGAACTTCGGATTCAGGACACTAGGGGCAAAAGCATCGTTGCCGCCACGCCTGAGTTGCCGTAGGTCTTTGCGGCGGCATTCCCCTGTGATCCGGAGTTCTGATTTTGAGCAAGTTCCCCGTTTACGCACGCATCAGCGGCCCGATCGTCATGGTTGGCTTCGGCTCCATCGGCAAAGGCACGCTGCCGATGATCGAGCGGCATCTTGATTACGACAAGTCGCGCATCACGGTGATCGATCCCAAGGACGAGGGCCGCAAGGCACATTGCGAGAAGCACAATGTGCGCTTCATCCAGCAGGGCGTGACCAAGGACAATTACCGTGAGTTGCTGACTCCGCTGCTCACCGAAGGCGGTGGCCAGGGTTTCTGCGTCAATCTTTCGGTCGATACCGGCTCCACCGACATCATGGAGCTCTGCAACGAACTCGGCGCGCTCTATATCGACACGGTCAATGAGCCGTGGCTCGGCTTCTATTTCGATGCGTCGAAGGGCCCGGAAGCGCGCTCCAACTACGCCCTGCGCGAAAACACGCTGGCTGCCAAGAAGGCCCGTCCCGCGGGCTCGACGACGGCCGTCTCCTGCTGCGGCGCCAATCCCGGCATGGTCTCGTTTTTCGTCAAGCAGGCCCTGCTGAATGTCGCCAATGACCTCAAGCTCAATGCCCCGAAGCCGAAGACCAGGGCTGAATGGGCGGACCTGATGCGCCAGGCCGGCATCAAGGGCATTCACATTGCCGAACGCGACACCCAGCGCTCGAAGAAGCCGAAAGAGCCGGACGTCTTCGTTAACACGTGGTCGGTGGAAGGCTTCCTGTCGGAAGGCGTGCAGCCGTCCGAACTCGGCTGGGGCACCCATGAAAAGTGGATGCCCGAGAATGCACACACCCACGAAGCCGGCTGCGGCGCTGCGATCTATCTGATGCAGCCCGGCGCCAACACGCGCGTGCGCACCTGGTGCCCGACCCGCGGCGCGCAATACGGGTTCCTCGTCACCCACAACGAGTCGATCTCGATCTCCGACTATTTCACGGCACGCGACGCATCGGGCACGGTCATCTATCGCCCGACTTGCCACTATGCCTATCACCCTGCGGATGACGCGGTACTCTCGCTGCACGAAATGTTCGGCCGCGCCGCCAGGATGCAGGAGAAGCATCACATCCTCGATGAAAACGAGATCGTCGACGGCATCGACGAACTCGGCGTGCTGCTGTTCGGCCATGACAACAATGCCTACTGGTACGGCTCGCAGCTCTCCATCGAGGAGACGCGGAAACTCGCGCCCTATCAGAACGCCACCGGCCTGCAGGTGACCTCCGCCGTTCTCGGCGGCATGGTGTGGGCGCTGGAAAACCCGAACGAAGGCATCGTCGAAGCCGACGAGATGGATTTCGATCGCCTGCTGGAAATCCAGATGCCATATCTCGGGCCGGTGAAGGGCTACTACACCGACTGGACGCCGCTGACTGATCGTCCGGGCCTGTTCCCCGAAGACATCGACACCAGCGATCCCTGGCAGTTCAGGAATGTTCTGGTGCGCTGATCACGTCAGCATCGCATCACGCAGAAAGGCCGGGCAAATGTCCGGCCTTTTTGTTTTCGATTGGCGCTAATTCCTGATCGGCTCACCGGCCTTTTCCGCGGGCGCAGGCGGCAGCGCGGGCTTCGCGCCCGCTTTCTGCGCACCGGCATCAGGGCGCGCCGGCTCGGGCGCGGGGGTTGTAGGTCTTGTACCGCCCGGTTTCGAGTCTGCCGGTCCATCGCTCTTACCTGCCGGAACGGAAGGCTGCGCGTCCGGCGGCTGCGCCGTTTGCACCAGATGAATCTCGCCGCGCGACGCCAGTTGCATCAGCGAAATTCCGGACAGCGTCAGACCACCCGCGATCAGAATCGCGGACAGCACAAAGCCGGTTCGATTGGCGCGCTTTTCATTCGGAAGAATCATCCCGGCACCCGTTGATCGCTGATCGGAAAGACCAACGGACGGGCACAGCGATGGTTCCGGGATTTGCACGCGTGTACGTTGTCGCACTCGATGAATTGCGAAGGAAAATGTGGAACCCGGCAGAAGCGAACGGGTGTGGATCGGGTCAGTCCGTGGTGCTGACGTCCCATGTCGCGTGACGGACACCCGGCCGGCGCGCAAGATCCACTGCGACGGCATCGAGTTCTTTCGCGTCCACAGCAGTACTGACCAGTGTAGCAACGATCTCCACGACATCTTCCGCGCGCTCGATCACATTGACGTCGCTGACCGGATACTTCGCCGCTTCCAGTCTCTCGACCAGAAGGTCACGCACGGCATCCATCAATGCCGCGTCCACTGCGAGTCTGATTTCGTAGGTCGCTTCCGACGCATGCTCATCCAGCGGGCTGCGATTGATGGCGTTCACGAGTGGCCGCAGCAACGTGTTGCCAGCCAGCACGAACGCGGTCAGTGCCACCGCCTGTGCGACCATGTCGGCCCCGGCGCAACAGCCGACGGCCGCGGAGCCCCACAGCGTCGCCGCCGTGTTCAGGCCGCGGACATTCATACCTTCCTTCATGATCACGCCGGCACCGAGGAAGCCAATCCCCGATACCACATAGGCGATCACTCGAACCGCGCCGTCGGAATCCGCAAGATGCATGGCGAGATCGACAAACGCCGCAGCACCGACCGCGACCAGCACGTTGGTCCGAAGCCCCGCGGTGCGCAGACGGTACTGGCGTTCGGCGCCGATCAGGGTGCCGAGCACAAACGCTGCCGTCAGGCTGACGAGGGTGTCGAGAAAGTCGGCACTCTGGAAGGTGGTGAGGAAACGCATGCTGCCTGCTTACTCATTACAGAGTGAGCAGTCCAGCATCGCCATCTTCGGTCGCAAAGGCGAGCAGCGATCCCTTTGCATTCCACGCCAGCGCGGCTACCGGCTCGCCCGCATTCCTGCGCACCAGAATTTCCGCGCCGTCCTCAATGCGCACCATCAGGATAGTGCCGTCGCTGTAGCCAGCCGCGAAAATGTCATCCTTGGGATGGCACGCAACCACCGTTGCCTTGGCCTGCAACGGCGCCAGCATCCCCGGCTCCTTGCCCATCGGGCCGTCCTTGCTGGCGAACGGCCACAGGATCACGCTATCCGAGCCCGACGTGGCGAGAAATTTTCCGCCCGCGCTCCAGGACATCGAACGCACCCGCGCAGGATAGCCGGTCATCCGCATGTGACGTGAGTCGGCCAGCCGCCAGCCGTGCAGCGCCGCTTCATGCATCGAGGTAACGAGAAAACGGTTGTCGGCGCTGAAGGTGACGCCGAGATGCGAGCCCTTCCATTCCAGAAATTCGGGCTTCGCGCCCATGTTGGGAAACCACAGTGTCACACCATTGTAATGTGCAATCGCGAGCCGCACGCCCTTCGGCGCGAAAGCCAACCCGCCAACCGTTGACGGCACATCGAGCGATTTCCCCTCGCCTTTCGGTGCTTTGACATAGGCCGTCTTGCCCGCCGACCACGCCACCGCGCCGTCGGAATGCAACGCAACATTGTCGATCCAGCGCCGCTTGGCATCAGTGGCGAGCGTTTCGATGTTCGAGTTGACATCGAGCGATACCAGCTTGCCGTCGTCACCGCCCATGACAACGCGCTTGCCGTCGGATGCCGAGCACAGGATGCCGCCGCCATGAACCGCGACCGGCTTTGCCTCGCCATCGCTGCTCGCGAAACTGACGCTCTCTTCCGCGCCGACAAACGCCGCAACGTCGCCAAGAAAATGCACGGCGGTCGCAGGCGCATCGAGCTTCACGTTCGTGACGCGATCAGTAACGGAAACGATGGAGGCCGTTTCCGGGGCCGGATTGAAGTCTTTCATCACGCAATGGTTTTCGCAAAGCCGTCGCGGATCGCCTGCTCGGGCAATTCGCGGCCGATGAACACCAGGCGGCTTTCGCGCTTCTCGTCATTCCGCCATTTCCGCTGATGGTCACCCTCCAGCATCATGTGGACGCCCTGGAACACATAGCGGTCATCGTCGCCCTTGAACGAGAGAATGCCCTTGGAGCGCAAAATCTTCTCGCCGTCCTTGGCGACCAGTTCCTGCAGCCACGGCATGAACTTGGTCGGATCGATCGGCTTGTCGGTGCGCAGCGACAGCGACTGCATGTCCTCGTCGTGATAGTGCTTCATGCCGCCATGGGAATGACCATGATCGTGATGATGGTCGTGGCCATGATGGTGATGATCGTGGTCATGATCATGACCGCCGTCATCGAGAAACTCAGGTTCGATTTCGAGAATCCGGTCAAGATCGAACGCGCCGCGCTCCAGCACGTCCGACAGCTTGACCTGCGCGCGTTCGGTCCGGTGCAGCGTCGCGTAGGGATTGATCGCACGGATGCGCGCCTCAACCTCGGCCAGTTCCGGCTTGGTCACGAGATCGGTCTTGTTCAGCACGATGACGTCGGCGAACGCGATCTGGTTCTTGGCTTCCGGCGCGTCCTTCAGGCGATCACTCAGCCACTTGGCGTCGGCGACCGTCACCACCGCATCGAGCGCGGTCTTCTCGCGCACATCCTCGTCGACGAAAAAGGTCTGTGCCACCGGCGCCGGATCGGCGAGGCCGGTGGTCTCCAGAATGATGGCGTCGAACTTGCCCTTGCGCTTCATCAAACCGTCGATGATGCGCACGAGGTCGCCGCGCACGGTGCAGCAGACGCAGCCGTTGTTCATTTCGAACACTTCCTCGTCCGCGCCGACGATCAGGTCGTTGTCGATACCGATCTCGCCGAATTCATTGACGATCACGGCGTATTTCTTGCCATGGTTCTCGGACAGGATGCGATTCAACAGCGTGGTTTTTCCGGCACCGAGGTAGCCTGTCAAAACGGTCACGGGAATTTTGTTGGCAGCGGCTTCAGACATGGAATCTCCAGGCAAATCAGGACCACGCCCGGCGGCGGGGTGGCCCCTGCCCTAGCTCGAAAGCGCGCTCGTCAGGGCCTTTATATTGTGCCGGACCATATCAATGTAAGTGGGGGCCGGGCCCTTTTCGTCGGTCAGACTGTCGGAATAGAGCGTTCCGCCGATATTCGCCCCGGTCTCGGCTGCGATCCGCCGCATCAGGCGCGGATCGCTGACATTTTCCAGAAAAACAGCCGGAATTTTCTGTCTTTTGATCTGGGAAATGATGGCTGCAATGTCGCGGGCGCTGGGCTCGGACTCGGTCGAGACACCTTGCGGCGCGATGAATTTGATCCCATAGGCCGCCGCGAAATAGCCGAAGGCATCGTGGGTCGAGATCACGCTGCGGCGCTCGGGCGAGATTTTCGCGACCGCCTCCCGGACGTCGTGATCCAGCGCATCGAGTTTTGAAAGGTACGAGGCGGCATTGGCTTTGTAAGCCTCCGCACCGGCCGGGTCAGCCGTGACCAGCGCATCGCGGATGTTGGCGACGTAGGCCTTTGCATTGACCACCGATTGCCAGGCATGCGGATCGGCATCCGCCGGATCGTGGCTATGGCTATCTTCGATCTTGCGCGTGACGATGCCCTTGGTCGCAACGACCGTCGCCGCCTTGCTGCCGGACGATTTGACCAGACGCGGCAGCCAGCCCTCGAGGCCGAGACCATTGACGATGACGAGTTTCGCATCGGTGATCTTCTTGGCGTCGGCCGGCGTCGGGGTGTAGACGTGAGTGTCACTGTTGGGTCCGACCAGCGTCGTCACGCTAACGCGGTCGCCGCCGACATTCTTCGCGAAATCGCCGAGAATCGAGAATGTCGCAACCACGTTCAGCGGGCCACTTGGCACGTTCTGCGCAGGCGCAGGAGCGATGGCCGCAGCCAGTGAAACAATGATGATGCTTGCAAGGCGAAGCACGGTCTCTCCTCACGCTTCGAGATGACGGCCGGGGAAAAGTTGCCGGACAAGACCGCTGACGCTGCCGAACAGGACCGACACGACATACAGGACCGCACACACCAGGATGATCGCAGGTCCCGACGGCACCTTGGTGTGGAACGACAGCAGCAACCCGGCAAACCCCGACAGCGCCGCGCTCGCCACCGCAATTGCAATCATGCCGGTGATGTCGCGCGACCAGAACCGCGCGATGCCTGCGGGCAGGATCATCAGCCCCACCGCGAGCAATGTCCCCAGCGCGTGGAAGCCGTTGACCAGATTGATCACCACGAGCGCCAAAAACGCCAGATGCGCGGGGGCGCCTGCGCGGCTTACGGTGCGCAGGAATACCGGATCGACGCATTCGATCACCAGTGGCCGGTAGATGACCGCAAGCACAAGCAGCGTGATAGTGGCATTGAACGCGATCACCAGCAGGGTCTGGTCGTCCATTGCGAGAATGTTGCCGAACAGCACGTGCAGCAGATCAATGTTGGTGCCTTTGACGGACACGATCGTCACACCGAGCGCCAGCGACACCAGATAGAATGCCGCCAGCGACGCGTCTTCCTTCAACTCTGTGCTGCGCGCAACCAATCCCGACAGAAGAGCCACTGTAAATCCCGCAACCAGTCCGCCGAATGTCATCGCGAACAGATTGAGGCCGGACAGCAGGAAGCCGATGGCAGCTCCCGGCAGGATCGCGTGTGCCATGGCGTCGCCGACGAGACTCATCCGGCGCAGCATCAGGAACACGCCAATCGGCGCGCCGCCCAGCGCCAGTGCGATCACACCGGCCAGCGCGCGGCGCATGAACTCGAATTCGATGAAAGGCGCGATCAGCGCGTCATAGATCATGATCGCCTCATGCCGCCTGCGATGGCGTATCGATGCACGGCGCTGCGCTATCATCGAAGGCTTCGCACATATGCCGTGCGGCCAGAAGATTCTCCGCTGTCAGCACATCTACCGTCTTCCCCCACGCCACCTTCGAGCGGGCTAGCAGCAGCGTCTCTGGAAAATTCGCGCGCACCAATTCCATGTCGTGGAGTGCCGCCAGCACCGTGCGTTTCTCGATGTGCCAGCGCCGCACCAGCGCGATCAGGTCCGCGGACGTTTTCGCATCAATGGCGTTGAACGGCTCATCCAGCACGATCACGCGTGCGTCCTGCAACAACACGCGGGTAAACAGCATGCGCTGCATCTGCCCGCCGGACAGCGTCCCGATCGGACGATTCTCGAATCCGCTCAAGCCTACGGCGGCCAGCGCTTCGCTGATACGATGCTGTTCATCCTTGCCGAGCCCGCCGAAAATGCCCTTGCGGCGCCACAGACCCGCGCCGACGAAATCGTAGACGGAGATCGGGAAACTGCGATCGATGTCGGCGATCTGAGGCAGATAGGCGATGTCGCGCGGATCCAGGCTGCCGAGGCCGATGACGCCCGCCAGCGGCTTGAGAATGCCGACGATGCCGCGAAACAGCGTGGACTTGCCGGCGCCGTTGGGACCGATCACCGCCACCAGCGCACCGGCGGCAACCTCGCCGCTCAGATGATGCACGGCCGGATGCCGGTCGTAGCCGAGCGTAACATCGCGGAATGTCAGTTGCGCGGTCATGCTCACCTCATCGCCAGCAGGACGATGGCCCACAGCCCGGCGCTGATCGCCGCGGCGGCTGTCAGCCGCGCCGCCAGCGTCATCCGCAGGATAGACCAATGGACCGGCTGGGCCGGATGAGGCGATGCAGGGCCATGGCTGTGCAAATGAGCGCCATGTGAATGGCCGTGAGGGTGGGAATGCCCGTGCGAATGGGCCATGAGGTCTGCTTTCCAGGTCCGGTGAGGCTGAGAGGCGCCGCCCCTCAGAATGCTCAGAAATGTTATATTATAACATAACCGGCGTCCACGGTTCCGCAAGGTGTTCCAGCCTCAGGGTTTACCAATCACCATGACGATGGCGGCAGCCAGGAACGGGAACGGGATCGACACCGCGCACCGGAACCAGACAAACCGGGCCGGCATGAAGGGGATTTCCCACAAAATCACCCGCTGGAACGCAAACAGGGCCCAGGCGACCACATAGGCGACCACCTGCGGCGTGCCGCCGCCGCTCTTAAGCGCCACCGCTCCGATGGAAAAGCCGACCACCGGCCCGCCCGGCGTCGCAGCGCCCGCGACCACCGCGGTCGCGATCCCGAGCCAACCCGTATCCGGCCCCAAGCCGCCGACGATCACCTCGGAGGGAATGATCGCGGCAATGAACCCTGACCCGATCACGCCAAGCGCGATGCGCGGCACGATATTGATGAAATCCAATCCGCCGTTGTGCAGCGCCGTGCCCAGCACGGCTTTATCCTGCCGCCATGCGATGACGCTCACGCTGATCAGGGAGCCCCACAGCAATATGTCGATGATGAGCGCGGTCACAGCTTGAACCTGTGACGGACCCGAACATAGACGAAGCGCCCAAGCGCGCCGGCGAGGACCGGCATCGGCAGCGAAATGACAATGCGCCACAGCGTGAAATCCGCGCCCATGATCGGCATCTCCCATGCTACAGCGCGGCCGTAACCGACCAGCGTCCAGCTCACGACCATGGCGATGGTCGCACCGAAATCCGCGCCCACCGCGAGCAATGCACTGGCGACGGGATACGCGGTGAACGGTCCGCCCGGCAGGATCGCGCCGAACGCCGTTCCGATCAGCAAACCCTTCAGGCCGGACTCAGGCCCGAGCGATTTCGACACCCTGTCATGCGGCAATACCGCCGCGATCAAGCCGCCGAGCAGGCAACCCGCCAGAACGCGCGGCATGATCTCGCCGAACAGGGAGACATCGTGAGACAGGATGGTCCAGACGCCATCGAGGCCGTCGCGCCGCCACACCAGCGCGGCGCTGATCGCAACAAGCACCGCGATGATGAACGTCGACCAGCCGAACGGTTTGCGCTTGCTGCGCGAGACGGCTCCAGCGCTTTCTTCGTCGTCGGCAGGTTTGATTTTCAGAGGTTCGGACAAGAAGGACTTTCGCTCAGGCGAAATGCCGGACCAATGCGAGGCCGCCCACAAGTCCCGCGATCGACAGCCCCACCGAGCCCACGGCATAGAACGCGGCAAGGCCGAGCTGGCCGCGCTCATAGAGCAAGACCGCATCGAGCGAGAATGCCGAGAACGTGGTGTAGCCGCCGAGAACGCCGGTCATGATGAACAGCCGCCACGGCTGCGATGCCTCACCCTTGAAGGCGAGATAGCCGGCGATGAGCCCCATCACCAGCGAGCCGGTGATGTTGATCACGAACGTCCCGTAGGGAAAGTCGAGGCCGCACGCGCGGGCGCAGCCGACATTGACCGCATGCCGGAGCGAGGCGCCCAGACCGCCACCGAGAAAAACGAGAAGATAGTTCATGGGAATTTCAAGTCCGATGGGACGCTGTTCCAAAAAAAGGGCCGCAAAAACTTGCGGCCCCTTGGTTGAATGCAGCGGTTACACTGCTTTCGCGAACAGGGACTCGACGTATTCCCAGTTCACGAGGTGATCGACGAACGCCTTGAGATAGTCAGGGCGGCGATTGCGGTAATCGATGTAGTAGGAATGCTCCCACACATCGACGCCGAGGATCGGCGTCGCGCCATGAACCAGCGGGCTTTCGCCGTTCAGCGTCTTGGAAATTTCGAGCTTGCCGTTCTTCACCGACAGCCACGCCCAGCCCGAGCCGAACTGGCCGACACCGGCCGCGATGAAGTCGGTCTTGAACTTTTCAAGACCGCCGAGATCCTCGTCGATCTTCTTGGCGAGTTTGCCGGGGAGCTTGTCGCCGCCGCCGTTGGGCTTCATCCAGTTCCAGAAATGGTTGTGGTTGTAGTCCTGGCCGGCGTTGTTGAAGATCGGCGCGTTCTTGCCGAACGAGCCCTTCACGATATCTTCAAGGGCCTTGCCCTCAAACTCGGTGCCCTTGATCAGATTGTTGAGGTTGGTCACGTAAGCCTGGTGATGCTTGTCGTGATGATATTCGAGCGTCTCCTTCGACATGTACGGCTGGAGCGCATCATGAGCGTAAGGCAAATTCGCGAGCGTGAAGGTCATGGGTCAACTTCCGGAAATTGTGGGTGACGAGGTGTCAACGCGGCGCACTATAGAAGGTTTCCCGGAGAGGGAAACAGATATGCCACGCCGAATCGCAACGGTGGCCCGGAACGCCCGCGAAGCGGGTATTGCCGGGCCACCGTTTTCACTGATTGCCTTATCCGGACAGCCTCTTAAGCAGCTTCGGGCAGCGCACCGCCCAGTTCGTCTCTGGCCTTCGGCGGACGCACATTCATCAGCATCTGGAATGAGCCTGCGATCAGACCGATGATGACCGCGCCTTTCCAGGCCAGATCGTAGCTGCCCAGATGATCGAAAATCAGGCCGCTGCCCCAGGCGCCGATGAACGATCCCACCTGGTGGCTGAGGAAAGCGATACCGGTCAGGGTCGCCATGTAGCGCAGCCCGAACAACTGCGCGACAAGACCGTTCACCAGCGGAATGACGCCGAGCCAGAGCGATCCCATCACCGCCGCGAACACCAGCGTCGAGGCGGGTGTCGCGGGCAGGATGAAATAAACCGCGATCGCCAGCGAACGAACAATGTAAATGCCGCCGAGCAGCAACTGCTTGGGATAACGTCCTCCCAGCCATCCAAACGCATACGACCCGAACACATTGAACAGCCCGATCAGCGCCAGCGCTGTTGCTCCGAGCGATGGATCGAGACCGCAGATCGCCAGATAGTTCGGCAGATGTGTCGTGATAAAGACAAGCTGCAATCCGCAAACGAAGAACGCGAGCGCCATGATGACGTAGCCGGAATGTCCGAGCGCCGACTGGACCACCGCGCCAAGCGACTGGTCCACGTCGTCCGCCTTGTCAATCTGGATCTTGTCCGCACCGCCCGCGCCGAAGGCCGCCGGCAGCATGACACAGGCCAGACCGATGAAGCCGACCAGCGCGATCTGCCACCCTGCCGAGGAAATCAACGCCTGGGCCATTGGTGAAGCAATGACGAGGCCAATCGAACCTGCGGCGGAAATTGCCCCCAGAGTTACGCTTCGCTTGGCGGCGGACACAGCCCGCGCCGACACCGTCATGCTCATGCTCGCGGCGGTGCAGGACAGCGCGATACCCACGCAGATGCCGGCGCCGAAGGTGAACATCAGCGCCGTGGTCGAAAAGATCATGGTGACGAGGCCGAGCGCGTAGACCGCGACGCCGGCGAGCATCACGTAACGAGTGCCGTAGCGATCGGCGAACATGCCGACGAAGGGCTGGGTGATACCCCACATGATGTTCTGGATGGCAGTGGCCAGCGAGAAATCGGCGCTGGTGATCTGGGTATCATGCAGGATCGAAGGCTGGAAAAGCCCGAAGCTCTGCCGCATACCCATCGACAGGCTCAACATGACGGATGCGCCGATCAGGATCGACCACTTCTGGTAGGAGCTGAGCTGAGAAGCCTGCATTGTAGAAAATTCTCCCGATATGACATTCATAATCGCATCGGAATCGGCATTTTACCATCTGCGCAGAGAACAAGGCTGATGTGCGCGGCGCAAAGACAGGCGATCGGATGAGCATCGAAATCGATATCGCGACCGGTGATACGGCCTGGCCCGCGGTCAAACCGCTGTTGTCGGCAGTCTGGCCACCGGAGGTCGTGACAGCATCGCCGTGGGGCCACATCGTCTTCGCCCGTACCGACCTGCGGGTGATGATCGAGCTGGACGGCGATGTCGTCTGTCATGCCGGGATTTACCGACGCACCGGCACCTGGAACGGCCGCAAGGTCATCATCGGCGGAATCGGCGGTGTGGCGACGCGCGAGGATTGCCGCGGACGTGGCTACGCAACACTGGCCATCAATGCTGCGATCCACACGCTCACCGAGGAGCGCGCCACCGATTTCGGAATGCTGTTCTGCGAACCGCACAACACTGCGTTTTACGAAAAACTCGGCTGGCAGACGTTCAACGGCCCCGTCTACGCCGAGCAGCCTGGCGGCCGCGCGCAGTTCACGGCGATGGCGCCCTACGTCTTCAAGATCAAGCGCCTGCTGCGCGAAGGCACCATCGATCTCTGCGGTCTGCCGTGGTGAGCTGCCTGTTGGGCATTCCGGCTTTTCGCGTGCCCAAAAGGCCCAAAATGGGCTGGTATATGATTGTTATGTATACCAACTTGCGTTAGATACGGGCACCCTTCCCCCGAGGGGCTATTTCCCCTGCGATGTTAAGGATCTGGCCTGCGCCGTTCTTTGCCCCGGCAGGATTTCTAATGTGGCGGACACCCTCAGCCCGGCTTGGGTTGAGGGGCGTTACGGCGTAATTTTGAGGACGAGCAAGCATGGCGCGCAACATTCTGATTCTTGGAGCCTCCTATGGCTCGCTGCTGGGAACAAAGCTGCTGATGGCCGGTCACAACGTGACGCTGGTTTGCCGCAAGAACACCGCAGAACTCATCAACCGTGACGGCACTGAGGTTCGCATCCAGCTTCGCGGCGAGCCGGCACACCGCTCGATCTTTTCACGCGACCTGCCCGGGAAACTGGACGCCACGTCGCCCGACAAGGTCGATCTGTCGCGTTACGATCTCGTTGCTCTCGCCATGCAGGAGCCGCAATACACCAATCACACGATCCGCGTTCTGATGATCAAGATCGCCGCGGCGAAACTACCGTGCCTGTCGATCATGAACATGCCGCCGCTGCCCTATCTCAAGCGGATCGAGGGTCTGGCGAACATGGACCTCGAAGAGGCCTACACCAATGCACAGGTCTGGGAACGGTTTGAGCCGGGACTGGTGACGCTCTGCTCGCCAGATCCGCAAGCCTTCCGTCCGCCGGAGGAGCCGGCGAATGTCCTTCATGTCGGTCTGCCGACAAACTTCAAGGCCGCGACATTTGAAGATGAAGCACACAACAAGTTGCTGCGCGAACTCGAAGCGGACATCGATGCGGTGAAGCTCGATGGTCAGGACGTTCCGGTGAAGCTCAAGGTGTTCGATTCGCTGTTCGTCCCGCTGGCGAAATGGTCGATGCTGCTGACCGGAAATTATCGCTGCATCACGCCGACCGATCCTCAGCCGATCCGCGAGGCCGTGCATGGCGATCTGAATCTCTCGAAGTCGATCTACAACCATGTCGATGCGGTCGCGCGAAAGCTCGGCGCAGACCCGGAAGATCAGGTGCCGTTCGAGAAATACGCCAAGGCGGCGGAAAGTCTTCTCAAGCCGTCGTCAGCAGCGCGCGCGGTCGCCAGTGGCGCGCCGTTCATCGAGCGGGTCGACCTGCTGGTGAAGCTGATTTCGCATCAGCTCGGCATGCCCAATGACGAGATCGATCGCACGGTTCAGGTCGTCGATCAGAAACTGAGCGAGAAGATCGTCGTCGGTGGATCCGGCGGATAGTGCGCGCGCTCCGCGAGATTACCGCCACAAACAAAAACCCTTCCAGATCATTGATCTGGAAGGGTTTTTCATTTGGTTGCGGGGATAGGATTTGAACCTATGACCTTCAGGTTATGAGCCTGACGAGCTACCGGGCTGCTCCACCCCGCGATAAACCGGTGCGCGCCTTCAAAAACGACCGACGACAGTTCAACGCCAAAAGCGTCGTTCCAACCCGTCCGGAGGCGAGAGAAGGCAACCAGGGCAAAGCGCCCGTGGTGCGAGGCGTATGTACCAACCACACCCCGCTTTGGAAAGGCCTGCGGACGATCTTTTTCACGATTTTATGACGGCCGTCCAAGGGCCTGATGCCACGGCGTTTCTGCGGTCCTCGCCCCGAGCGGGCTTGCCAACAGGGCCGCGACAGATCAGCCTTCGGTCAACCCAAACAAGGCCAGGCACCCAAAAACCGGCCACGAGGAAACCCAAACGACGCCCCAAGGAAGCCAATGAATCAGGCCGTCAGGACTCCCGCCGCAGGCGGCATCGAGGATGTGTTCCACAGGGCCGTGGCATTGTCCCGCGCGGCAGAGCCCACGCTTGCAGAGCGCCGCGACCGGCTCGCCCGGCTGCGTGCTCTTGTGGCGGAAAACGAGACACAGTTCGACGAGGTGATCTCGGCGGATTTCGGCAATCGCTCCAGGACGGAAACCCTGATCGCGGAGACGCTGTTCGTCCTCGCCGAGATCAAGCACGCGACGAAAAATCTCGGCCGCTGGATGGCGCCGAAGCACGTCGTGACCGAACTGCAATACTTCCCCGCGAAAAACAAACTGCTGCCGCAGCCGCTCGGCGTGGTCGGCATCATCGCGCCGTGGAATTATCCGTTGCAGCTTACGCTTGCCCCCGCGATCGCGGCCATTGCCGCCGGTAATCGCGTCATGATCAAGCCGAGCGAACTGATGCCGCGGTTTTCCGCGCTGCTGCAAAAGCTGATCGCCGAAAAATTTGACGATACCGAAGTGATGGTGACCGGCATCGACGGTGATATTTCCGAGCGGTTCGCGGCGCTGCCGTTCGATCATTTGATCTTCACCGGCTCGACCCGTGTCGGGCGATTGGTCGCCGAAGCCGCGGGCCGCAACCTGACGCCGGTGACGCTCGAACTCGGCGGCAAGTCACCGGCCATTATTGACCGGTCCGCCAATATCGCGGAGGCCGCCGAGCGCATCGTCTACGGCAAGCTGATGAATGCCGGACAGACCTGCATCGCGCCGGACTACGTCCTGATCGCGCGCAACAACATGGACGAGTTTGTCGCCAAGGCGAACAGCGCGGTGGCGCGGATGTTCGGCACCAGCCCCGACAACAAGGACTACACCTCGATCGTCTCGGACAAGCACTACGCCCGGCTGGAAAATCTGGTGCAGGACGCCGCCGCGCACGGCGCCAGGATCGTGCAGCCGGCAAAGCCGGACGATCCTGCATGGAAAGCCAAGCGTAAATTCCCGCCGACCTTCGTCAGCGGCGCGACCACCGGCATGAAGGTGATGCAGGAGGAAATCTTCGGGCCGATCCTGCCGGTGTTCGCCTGCGATACCACCGATGCAGCCATCGCGCATATCAACGCCAACGATCGCCCGCTGGCGCTGTACTGGTTCGGCAAGGACGATGCCGCGCGGGATCAGGTGCTGGCGCGCACGGTCTCCGGCGGCGTCACCGTCAATGACTGCCTGTTTCACTTCGTGCAGGCCAATCAGCCAATGGGCGGTGTCGGCGCGTCAGGCATCGGCGCCTATCACGGCGAATGGGGTTTCCGCACGCTGAGCAAGATGAAGCCGGTGTTCTATCGCTCGCCGTTCAACCGGCTCGCCGACCTTTACCCGCCTTATGGCAGCAAGATCGCGCGCCTGATCAAGCTGCTGCGTTTCATGTCGTAAAATCTTCAAATCAGGACGACCGGCATCAATGCCGGCGTAAACAATGCTGTCAGGGGGAAGATCATGGCAAACACGTTCGACTACGTGGTTGTAGGCGCGGGCTCGGGAGGCTGCGCGGTGGCAAGCCGCCTGTCGGAAGACCCCAATGTCTCCGTCGCACTGCTGGAAGCCGGCGGCAAGGATGACAACTGGGTCGTCACCACACCCGGCGCGCTGATCTTCATGGTCTCGGGTCCGGTCAACAACTGGGCGTTCGAGACCGTACCGCAGCCCGGCCTCAACGGCCGTATCGGTTATCAGCCGCGCGGCAAGGGCCTTGGCGGATCGTCGTCGATCAACGCGATGTGCTACATCCGCGGCCACAAGGCCGACTACGATCGCTGGGCCTCGCTCGGCAATACCGGCTGGTCCTACGCGGATGTGCTGCCTTACTTCAAGCGGTCCGAGGATAACAGCGAACTGGACGGCTTCTATCACGGCAAGGGCGGCCCGCTCAGCGTCACCAAACTGCAGACCGACAATCCGGTTCAGGGCATCTACCTGCAGGCCGCGCGCGAGGCGCAGTTCCGGATCAACGAGGACTTCAACGGCGAGGAACAGGAAGGTCTCGGCGTCTATCAGGTCACGCAGAAAAACGGCGAGCGCTGGAGCGCCGCGCGCGGCTACATCCATCCCTTCATGGAAACGCGCAAGAACCTGCATGTCATCACCGGCGCGCATGCCACGCGCACCCTGTTCGACGGCAAGCGTGCGACCGGCATCGAATATCGGCAGGGCAAGGACACGAAGCAAGTCCAGGCACGCCGCGAAATCATCCTTGGCCTCGGCGCTTTCCAGACACCGCAACTGCTGATGCTCTCCGGCGTCGGCGACCAATCCGAACTCGCCAGACACGGCATCGCATCGGTTCATCATTTGCCCGGCGTCGGCAAGAACCTGCATGACCATCCGGATTTCGTGTTCGGTTTCCGTTCGGACAATCCGAATTTCACCGGACTGACGTTTCCGGGTATCAAGCGCATCATCAAGTCGATCTTCCAGTATCGCCGCGAACGCCGCGGCCCGATGACCTCGAACATCGCCGAGTGCGGCGGGTTTCTCAAAACCCGCCCCGACCTGGATTTACCCGACATCCAGTTGCACTTCTGCATGGCCGTGGTGAACAACCACGGCCGCACGCCATTCTTCGGCAGCGGCTTTTCTTGCCATGTCTGCCTGCTGCGGCCGAAGAGCCGCGGCAGCGTCTGGCTGCAAAGCGCCGATCCGATGCAGCCACCCGCCATCGACCCGAATTTCTTCGGCGACCCGGACGATCTCGAGGCGATGGTCGCAGGCTTCAAAACCACCAAGCGGCTGCTCGATGCCCCGGCGCTTAAGGCCATTCAAACGTCCGACCCGTTCACCGCCGGAGTGGAATCCGACGACCAGATTCGCGAGGCTTTGCGCGCGCGAGCCGATACGGTCTATCACCCGGTCGGCACCTGCAAGATGGGCGTCAACGATCCGATGGCCGTGGTCGACCCAAAGCTCAAGGTGTATGGCATCGACGGCCTGCGCATCGCAGACGCATCGATCATGCCCGAGGTGATTGGCGGCAATACCAATGCTCCCACCATCATGATCGGCGAAAAGGCCGCCGACATGATCAAGGCAGAGATGCGTGCCCGTTGATTGCACGTGCCGCACAGATCAGGCATGACGGCTCATCTACCCAATACCGCCGACAGTTCCATGACCGGTCTGTGGCGGAGACAAGAAACCCAGCAAAAACGGGAGTAACCAGTGGATCTCGGAATTTCAGGACGGCGCGCGATTGTGTGCGCAGCAAGCAAGGGTCTGGGCCGCGCCTGCGCGATCGCGCTGGCCAACGAAGGAGTGCATGTCACGATCACGGCGCGCGGCGCGGAAGCCCTCGCCAAGACCGCGGCGGACATCCGCAAGGCCAGCCCCAGGGTGACGGTGACGGAAGTCGTCGGTGACATCACCACACCGGCCGGACGCGAAGCCGCGCTGAAGGCATGCCCCGATCCGGATATCCTGATCAACAACGCCGGCGGCCCGCCGCCCGGCGATTTTCGCGACTGGACGCGCGACGACTGGATCAAGGCGCTCGACGCCAACATGCTGACGCCGATTGAGCTGATCAAGGCGACCGTCGACGGCATGATGGCGCGCAAGTTCGGCCGCATCGTCAACATCACATCGGCCGCCGTGAAAGCGCCCATCGATGTGCTCGGGCTGTCGAACGGCGCGCGCAGCGGACTCACCGGCTTTGTCGCCGGCATCGCGCGCAAGACCGTGATCGCCAATGTCACCATCAACGGCCTGCTGCCGGGACCGTTCGACACCGACCGCATTCGCGGGCCGATTGCGCAAAAGGCAGCGGACGCGCAGGGCATTTCCGTCGATGACCTGCTGAAGCAGCGCGCCAAACAGAACCCCGCCGGACGCTTCGGCGATCCCGAGGAATTCGGCCTCGCCTGTGCGTTCCTGTGCGGTGCCAAGTCCGGCTTCATCACCGGCCAGAATATCCTGCTCGACGGCGGCGCTTATCCGGGCACGATGTAAGCGCACAGCGCGATCAACGCAAAGCAAACCCTCGGGTTTAAACCCGAGGGTCAAAAACAGAACACGTCGCAGCGACCTGGAGCAGGCTTGATGCAGTGGACCGTCGGCCGGGTAAAGATCACCAACGTCGTGGAAATCGGGGCGACGGGCGGTACGCGATTCATCCTCCCGCAGGCAACGCCTGAAGAAGCGCAGAAGCTGCCCTGGCTGGTGCCGCACTACGCGAACGCCGAAGGCCGGCTCAGGCTCAACGTCCAGTCGTGGATCGTTGAAACGCCGACAAACAGGATCATCGTCGACACCTGTATCGGCAACGGCAAGTCGAACCGGTCTGTCCCCGTCTGGAACGGCCTCGACAAACCGTTCCTCAGCGATCTGGCCGCAGCGGGTTATCCGGCGGACACCATGGATACCGTCCTTTGCACGCATCTCCATGTCGATCATGTCGGCTGGAACACGAAGCTGGTCGACGGCAAGTGGGTGCCGACATTTGCCAACGCCCGTTATCTGTTCGGCAAGACTGAGTATGACTATTGGGCTGCGCACAGTCCGGAGGGCGAACACAAGGCGGTGTTCGAGGATTCGGTGCAGCCGATCGTCGAGGCGGGACGCGCCGAGCTGATCGGCAGCGATCATCGCATCGGCGGCGAGGTGTCGCTGATCGCGACCCCCGGACACAGTCCGGGCCACATGAGCGTTCTCATCCAATCCGACGGCCAGCAGGCGCTGCTGACCGGTGACGTCGCCCACCATCCCTGCCAGATGGCGCACCTCGACTGGTCATCGACGGCGGATTCCGATCCGGTCCGGTCCATCGAGGCCCGGAAAATGCTGTTTTCACGCTTTGCTGACACGCCGACGCTGGTCTTCGGCGGTCACTACGATCCCGGATACATCGTGCGCGACGGTAATGCCTTCAGGCTGGTTGCGGCCCAAAAAGCCCCCTGAAAATGAGGGCGCTGCACAACGGTTGTGGAGGTTGAATTTCGCCGCGCCGTGTCGCATGAAACATCCGACGAATGAAGTATCGGACGAAAACAAAGAGGAACTGCCTATGAAACTGGTTCGTTATGGCGCCGCGGGACAGGAGAAGCCCGGATTGCTCGACCGCTCGGGCCGCATTCGCGACCTGTCGGCTCTGGTCAAGGACATCAACGGCGATGCGCTGTCGCCCGCCGCTCTTGCCAAGATTGCGGCGGTCGATCCGGCGTCGTTGCCGCTGGTTGACGGCAATCCGCGCCTCGGTTCACCAGTCACGGGCATCACCAAATTCGTGGCTATCGGCCTGAACTACGCCGATCACGCCGCCGAAGCCGGCATGGCGATCCCGTCCGAGCCGATCGTTTTCATCAAGGCCAACACCAGCCTGTGCGGGCCGAACGACAATGTCGAAAAGCCGCGTGAATCGACCAAGCTCGACTGGGAAGTCGAACTCGCGATCATCATCGGCACCAAGGCCAAGTATGTCACCGAGGCCGACGCGCTGAAACATGTCGCCGGCTACGCGGTCTGCAACGACGTCTCGGAGCGCTACTTCCAGATCGAGCGCGGCGGCCAATGGACCAAGGGCAAGTCCCACGACACCTTCGGCCCGGTCGGTCCATGGCTCGTGACCGCCGATGAAATTCCGGACGTCCACAAGCTCGGCATGTGGCTCGACGTCAACGACAAGCGCTGCCAGACCGGCTCGACCGCGACCATGATCTTCAACGTGCCGAAGATCATCTCCTATGTCTCTGGATTGATGACGCTGTATCCCGGCGACATCATCACCACCGGCACGCCGCCCGGCGTCGGCATGGGTATGAAGCCGCAGAAATTCCTCAACGTCGGCGATGTCGTCACCCTCGGCATCGACGGTCTCGGCGCGCAGCGTCAGGAAATCGTCGCGGCGTAACCGCCGTTGCATTCATGGTTCCGGCGTTCGCGCCGGAGCCTGTTGTTCACGTCGCCCAATCAGGAACATCCCATGAAGCTTGCCTACTCACTGGCGTCGCCGTTCGCGCGCAAGATCCGCATCGCGGCGATGGAGCTCGGCCTGTTCGACAAGATCGAGTTTGTGGTTCCGATCAAGGCGATCCCGGTTACCGAAAATGAAGAGTACGCACGCAACGTGAGTCCGCTGCGTAAGATTCCCGCACTGATCCTCGACAGCGGTCAGGTCATTGTCGATTCCTACGTCATCGCGGAATATCTCGATGAACTCGCCGGCGGCAAACTGATCCCCGCATCGGGTCCGGCGAAATGGCAGGCCAAGACCGAGCATTCCATCCTTCAGGGCATGCTCGATGCGCTGCTGCTGTGCCGTTACGAGAAGATGCTGCGGCCCAGGGAGTTTCTCTGGGCCGGATGGGCGGACGACCAGTTCAAGCGCGCGTGGGATGGTCTGGCGCGCTATGAGGCGCATCCCGATGTGCTGACCCGCCCGCTGGACATCGTGCAGATCGGTATCGTCTGCGTGCTCGGCTATCTCGATTTCCGCTTTCCCGATTGCGGCTGGCGCAAGACCTTTCCGAAGCTCGACGCATTCCATGAAAAAATGATGCAGCGGGACTCGGTGAAGTCCACCGTTCCGCCGCCGGCCTGATCGAGGACCAATGATGAGCGACCGCGCAGACGACACGGATTTCAAAGCCTGGCACGCGGTCGCCGATCTCTATCACGCCTATTTCACCGGCCTGATCATGTCGCTGGTGACGCGGCGCAACAGCGCCGACGCTGCGGAATTCGTCTATCGCGTGTTCCGCCGCCAGCACCACGAGCGCTTTCTCGCCGGCATCGAAAAATTCGGCCTGACCAGGGCGCCGCACGCGGTCGCCGCCGCGCAGTATCACTATCTCAGCAACCAGATCGGCGGCGTCAACGTCGAGTACATGCGCGAGTCCGACCGCAAGGCCTGGATCCGCTATCCGCCGCCGCGCTGGGTCTGGCGCGGCACCGCGATCTGCGCCATTCCCGGCGAAGTCTCGGCCGGAATGCTTCGCGGCTGGCACGCCCACAACGGCGTTTCGTTCAAGAACCCACGGATGGGTTTCGTCTGCACCAAGCAGACCGTCGATGGCCAGAACGGCCTCGAGGGATTTTATTACGAATACGACCGCGATCTTTTGCCTGACGAGCGGCTGGTGTTCGCGCGGCATCTCGAAGCCCCGCTGTTCGATCCAGCATTGGCACCCAAGCTCGCGACCGACACATGGCCGCGCGCGCGGCTGGAAAAGGCCTATCGCAACTACGCGATGGAATATGTGCGCTCGGCGCTGCCCGTGATCGTCAACCTGTTCAGCCCATCCGATGCAGGCCATCTGCTGCATCTGACCGGACGGCTGATCGGCATGCAGTTCTATCCCGACATCGCTGCGAGTTTTCCCGCGGCTCACGACAGCGGCCCGCAAGGCTTCGGTGCCTTCCTGCTCGAATTCCTGCACGCGGCAGGCGACGAGGCCGATCTCGCTCGGACGAGCCGCGGAATCACGATCTCACAGAAGCAATGGGGACTGATCGCAGGCGCAGCGGACTATCACCCGATGTCCCTGCGCGCGCTGACCGGGTTGATCGAAGGCCTGATGACCGCGCATGACCGTCGCTTGTCGCTGAATTTCTCGGCCGATTCAGATCGCGCGCCCGGCCCGCTGACATGGACCATCACGCAAAAGCCGCTCGCAGCAACCGACGACGGACGGTTTCCCGCATAATCGCGTTTTCAGGGAAGTCGAACAGCGCCCGTTGTTCTCGCGGCGCAGTTATGCGTCCGAGGTCTGCAAACTCCCCTTCCGCCCAAGCGGGAGGTGGAGCGGCGGGAGGCGCCAAGGTGCTTGCGAGGCACCTTTGGCGAACTCTTGCGATCGAGTCCGCCGCGCAGCCTTGCGAGGGCCGCGCGCGCCTGATGCGACAGGCGCTGCGCCTCCCGGCGCTCCACCATCGTCACTCAGGTTTCATGCCGCGCTGCTCATGAAACATCGCGGCTTCACGCAATAGGAATATAATCTTAGATCGGGGAAGTCAAGCCCGCTCCAGCGCGGCGCGGTCCCAGCGGCCGGCATTGGCTGCGGCGTCATAGGTGCTCTGGAAAAACGCGAGCAGCATGGCCTCTGGATCGGCAGACATCCGCACCGCATCGTAATCCAGAACGAATTCCTGAAGATTGGGATCGAACGACGCCTGCGGCGGACGCAGCGGCGCATCCGCGAATCCCGCCGGTGCC
>NZ_JBXAFS010000011.1:0-120000 GCF_058793355.1 Afipia sp. MLSD5-FHT05B12 | reverse complement strand
GATCTGGAGATACGCGCAAGTTGTCGCCAGCGAAAAGCAAAACAAGTTTTGCAAAACGCTTTGTGGCGATCCTGCTCGGATCGATCTCCTCTTTACGATGTCAGAAATCACGCAGGCAGATGTCTTGGTGAAGACCTTCTGCATGCGAAACGATGTTTCGCGGACGATTGTTTGATGCACATGTCGCATCGGCACCCCAGCCTCTGGTGGAGGCAGACGGGATCGAACCGACGACCTCATGCTTGCAAAGCACGCGCTCTCCCAGCTGAGCTATGCCCCCGTTCCAGAAGACGAATGCTCGAAGCCGAATGAAGAGACGCATGACGCAATCAAAGTGGTGGGCCTGGGAAGACTTGAACTTCCGACCTCACGCTTATCAAGCGCGCGCTCTAACCAACTGAGCTACAAGCCCTAACGACGAGAGGCTCAAGCTGGCGCGACAAGTCGCTTTCAGCGCCGCCCCTGGCGCGTGTTCGTCCGCGAAGAAAGAGAAACGAAGACGGCGGTGTCCCGCCAATGCAGCTCAGCGATTGATCCAATCACTGGCCACTGATGTTTCTAAAACGAACCGATAGTTGCCGAAGCAAACTGAAGGCTCATCCTTAGAAAGGAGGTGATCCAGCCGCAGGTTCCCCTACGGCTACCTTGTTACGACTTCACCCCAGTCGCTGACCCTACCGTGGCCGGCTGCCTCCATTGCTGGTTAGCGCACCGTCTTCAGGTAAAACCAACTCCCATGGTGTGACGGGCGGTGTGTACAAGGCCCGGGAACGTATTCACCGTGGCATGCTGATCCACGATTACTAGCGATTCCAACTTCATGGGCTCGAGTTGCAGAGCCCAATCCGAACTGAGACGGCTTTTTGAGATTTGCGAAGGGTTGCCCCTTAGCGTCCCATTGTCACCGCCATTGTAGCACGTGTGTAGCCCAGCCCGTAAGGGCCATGAGGACTTGACGTCATCCCCACCTTCCTCGCGGCTTATCACCGGCAGTCTCCTTAGAGTGCTCAACTAAATGGTAGCAACTAAGGACGGGGGTTGCGCTCGTTGCGGGACTTAACCCAACATCTCACGACACGAGCTGACGACAGCCATGCAGCACCTGTGCTCCATGCTCCGAAGAGAAGGTCACATCTCTGCGACCGGTCATGGACATGTCAAGGGCTGGTAAGGTTCTGCGCGTTGCGTCGAATTAAACCACATGCTCCACCGCTTGTGCGGGCCCCCGTCAATTCCTTTGAGTTTTAATCTTGCGACCGTACTCCCCAGGCGGAATGCTTAAAGCGTTAGCTGCGCCACTGAAAAGTAAACTTTCCAACGGCTGGCATTCATCGTTTACGGCGTGGACTACCAGGGTATCTAATCCTGTTTGCTCCCCACGCTTTCGTGCCTCAGCGTCAGTATCGGGCCAGTGAGCCGCCTTCGCCACTGGTGTTCTTGCGAATATCTACGAATTTCACCTCTACACTCGCAGTTCCACTCACCTCTCCCGAACTCAAGATCTTCAGTATCAAAGGCAGTTCTGGAGTTGAGCTCCAGGATTTCACCCCTGACTTAAAGACCCGCCTACGCACCCTTTACGCCCAGTGATTCCGAGCAACGCTAGCCCCCTTCGTATTACCGCGGCTGCTGGCACGAAGTTAGCCGGGGCTTATTCTTGCGGTACCGTCATTATCTTCCCGCACAAAAGAGCTTTACAACCCTAGGGCCTTCATCACTCACGCGGCATGGCTGGATCAGGCTTGCGCCCATTGTCCAATATTCCCCACTGCTGCCTCCCGTAGGAGTTTGGGCCGTGTCTCAGTCCCAATGTGGCTGATCATCCTCTCAGACCAGCTACTGATCGTCGCCTTGGTGAGCCGTTACCTCACCAACTAGCTAATCAGACGCGGGCCGATCTTTCGGCGATAAATCTTTCCCCGTAAGGGCTTATCCGGTATTAGCACAAGTTTCCCTGTGTTGTTCCGAACCAAAAGGTACGTTCCCACGCGTTACTCACCCGTCTGCCACTGACGTATTGCTACGCCCGTTCGACTTGCATGTGTTAAGCCTGCCGCCAGCGTTCGCTCTGAGCCAGGATCAAACTCTCAAGTTGGACTTGAAACTTTAAACCGGCTGATCACAACGTTTGACGAGGTCCCACCATTGTTAGCCGAAACTAACTTGCTGTCTGCGATTCACATCGCTGACAACGATGGTGTAACCTTTGAAACGTGTACCGCCGAAGTCTTTCGTCCGGCCCCAACCCTCGAAAGCCGAAGCTTTCTAACGATCGAGGCCCGCAAGGACTCCGCCGTCCACGTTTCTCTTTCTTCATCTTTACTTGTCAAACAGCCCGAAACCCGAGGGTTTCACTCGCCCGTGGCCGGGCGAAAATTTCTAGCGTCTCCACTTAAGGAGACCTCGCAACCTATCCGACGCCGAATGACAACCGACAACTATCGGCTGTTTGTTCACTCGCCTAGGAGAGGAGCTTGACAGGCGCGGAAGCTTGCCTGGGCTGTGGGCCCCGGCGCCGCCGCGCTCAGTGGTCGGGTTATAGGCCCTGCCCTCTGAGCTTGTCAACGCCCATGTCAAAAAATCGTCGCAACGCACCCAAGAAAATCGAATCGCTGAGAAGTCCTGATTTATCAGGGCTTCGCGCCGTACTTGAGCCACATTCCTGCGACGTCCTGCACATGAAATATGCCTCGGCCGGGCAAATACCAGTATAGTTCGGCCCGTCCGGTTCAAAGATTCGGCGATGACTTTGGCGATGACTTGGGATCGTCGCCTGACTTGGGATGAAAAAACACCAACGAGTTGCACGGCATTGACGTCAGGCCCGCTTCGCCAGCACCTTGGCGCGTGACGAAAACGACAATGACGGCAACATAACCAGACGCTATTGGCTCGAAGCTGCCCCGCCCGGGGCACGGGCCGCGCGACAGGCGAACTGGAAGCTCGTTGGGCGGCGACTTCGACGTGCTGCGACTTCGACGTGCTGCGACTTGGACTTGCCACGACTTGGACTTGCTACGACTTGGACTTGCTACGAGAAGACTTGCGGGGGGAAGGCAGTTTTGAACCACGGGACGTCACGCGGGGGCAATTACGGGCGTGCCGGGATCATTGATCTCGGTCACGAGCCACCGCTGTCGGTTGATGGTTCGGAAGCCGCGGTCATCGACCGCCGCCGCGTCTCGGTGCAGTGGTTTAGCGGCACGATTCTCACCGGTCTGTGCGGCGCGGCTTTGATCGGCGGCGCCGTTTTCGCGTCGCTCGACGGCGAAATGACCTTCGCCAAGGTCCCTGAGCGCGTCGAAGGGGCGCTGCGCGGAGCATTCGGTGCCAACGACAAGGGCGCCGTCGCACGCAAAAGCGACCGCCTTCCGCCTCCCAGTGATTCGGCCGCCGCACGCCAGGTGATTCGCGTCTCGACAGTCGCGCGCGCCGGTGCCCGCGACGTGATGCGGGTGCGGCCGTTCGTCCGCATCGCCGGCAACCTGTCGCTGACCACCAGCGACCTTTCCGCCAAGGTTCCAGCCTTTAACGCCCAGCGCATGCTGACCGATGTCGGCACCGCTTCGCCCGCCGACGGCGACGATTCGCAAAATCCCAACGCTGCCGAGCCGGACGCCGAAGTCTCGTTTGTGACGCGAGACCTCGCCTCGGTGCTGCCCCGCGCCAAGATCGCGGCCAGTGTCGCGATCGACGAGGTGCTGCTGCGGGTGCGCGACGCTTCGAACTGGCGCGGCAACAGCGCCGTTAAGTACGCCTCGACCATGCCGACCGATCTCAAGATGGCCTACGCCGCGGAAGGCACGCCGGATCCCTATGCCGGCTTCGAGACCCGCGTGGTGCCGGAAAACGTCACGCTGCTGCCGAAGACCAAGGACCAGGTCACAGGCGGCAATCCCTCCAGCGAAAAAATCCACATCGTCAAAAAGGGCGACACCGTCCAGTCGATCCTGCGCGACCTCGGCGCGAGCCCCGGCGAAGCCCTCGCCATCGCCAACAATCTCGGCGCGCGCGGCCGCGACGGTGGCCTGAGGGAAGGCCAGAAGCTGCGCATCATGATGGCGGGCACCGGTCCCGGACTTCAGCGCCAGCAGCCGGTTCGGGTGATCGTCGCCAACGACACCACTATCGAAGCCGTCGCCGCACTTTCGGATCTCGGCAAATACGTCGCCGTCGATCCCCAGAGCTTCAATACCGTCACCGAGACAGCGAACGCCAACGACGATGACGACGATGATGACGGCACCGGCGTTCGGCTCTATCAGAGCATCTATGAGACCGCGCTGCGCAACAAGGTTCCGGCGACCGTCATCGAGGACATGATCCGCATCTACTCCTATGACGTCGATTTCCAGCGCAAGGTTCAGGCCGGAGACTCGTTTGAGGTGTTCTTCGCCGGCGAGGATGAGACCCCGGTCAACAACGAAAAGACCGAAGTGCTTTACGCCTCCCTCACCGTCGGCGGCGAAACCAAGAAATACTACCGCTTCCAGGCGCCCGACGATTCCATCGTCGACTACTATGACGAGACCGGAAAGAGCGCGAAGAAATTCCTGGTCCGCAAACCCGTCAGCAACGCGATCATGCGCTCCGGCTTCGGCGGCCGCCGTCACCCGATCCTCGGCTACACCAAGATGCACACCGGCGTGGACTGGGCCGCGCCCTACGGCACGCCGATCTTCGCATCCGGCAACGGCACCATCGAGAAAGCCGGCTGGGAAGGCGGTTACGGCAAGTACATTCGCGTCAAGCACCCCAACGGATATGAAACGGCCTACGGCCACATGACCGCCTTCGCCAAGGGCATGGAGCCCGGCAAGCGCGTGCGTCAGGGCCAGGTGATCGGCTTCGTCGGCTCGACCGGCCTTTCGACCGGCGCCCACGTCCACTACGAAATTCTGGTCAACGGCCGCTTCGTCGATCCGATGCGCATCAAATTGCCGCGCGGCCGCTCACTCGAAGGCCCGATGCTGGCCAGCTTCGAGACCGAACGCGATCGGCTCGATGGCCTGATCAATAATCGCCCCGGCGGCAATCGTCCGCAGCCGCAGGCCGCCAAGGGCCAGAAGACGGCGCAAGCCAGCGACCGCTAAATTTCACGACAACATTTCGCGTTTAAAACATCGCACGCCGTTTGCATCGCGCGTGCGTTGCAATGTCGGTTTTCGTTGCCAAGCAAAGCGACGCGACAAATACTCCCCGCATAAAACTTAAAAAACACCGGGAGGCCATTGCCATGATCCATCGTTTCGTCACATCCGCGACCATCGCCGCCGTGTTCACGCTCGGCGCGACCACCTTGGCTTTCCCGCAAACGTATGAAGTGACGAAGCTGGTGCCGGGCTCGGCCTTCCACGGCGTGCATGGGCTAGGCATCGACAAGAGCGGCCGCCTGTTCGCAGGCAGCGTCGCGGGCGCCGCGCTCTACGAGGTCGACCGCAACACAGGCACAGCGAAGATTTCAATCTCCACCGCCGACGGCGGCATGGCCGACGACATTGCCTTCGCGCCCGACGGCACGATGGCATGGACCGGCTTCCTGACCGGCGATCTCTATGCACGCAAGGGCGATGGCCCGATCCGGAAACTCGCCTCCGGCCTGCCGGGAATCAATTCGCTGGCGTTCCGCAAGGACGGCCGGCTTTACGCCACGCAGGTTTTCCTCGGCGACGCGCTTTACGAAATCGACGTCGAGGGCGCGAAGCCGCCGCGCAAGATCATGGAGAAGATGGGCGGCCTGAACGGCTTCGAGTTCGGCCCCGACGGCCTGCTTTACGGGCCGCTCTGGTTCAAGGGCCAGATCGTGAAGGTGGATGTCGACAAGGGCGATCTTGCTGTCGTGGCCGAAGGCTTCAAGGTGCCCGCAGCCGTGAACTTCGACTCCAAGGGCAATCTCTGGGTGGTGGACACCGCACTCGGCCAGCTTGTGAAGGTCGATCCGAAAACCGGCGCGAAGAAAGTCGCGGCCCAGCTCAAACCCGCGCTCGACAACCTCGCGATCGACGGCAACGACCGCATCTTCGTGTCAAATATGGCCGATAACGGCATTCAGGAGGTCGATCCCGAAACCGGCACCGCGAAGCAGGTCATCATCGGGCAGCTCTCGCTGCCCGGCGGCATCGGCGTCGTCAGCGACGGCGGCAAGGACACGGTCTACGTCGCCGACGTCTTTGCCTATCGCACCGTGGACGGCGGTACCGGCAAGGTCAGCGAGCCCGCGCGCATGCATGCCGACGGCGTGACGCTGGAATATCCGATGAGCGCGACGGCGAAGGGCGATTTTGTCCTGCTGTCGAGCTGGTTCACCGGCACGGTGCAGTTGATCGACCGCAAGACCGGAAAGACCGTCGAGATGCTGCATGACTTCAAGGCACCGCACGACGCTGTGCGCCTCGGCGACGGCAGCATTCTGGTCAACGAACTCGGCACCAAATCGCTGGTCCGCGCCAGCGGCGAACACGGCAAGGACCGCAAGATCGTGGCGGGCGATCTGGCCGGTCCTGTCGGCCTCGTCGCGGCGAATGACACCACGGCTTATCTCACCGAGGCCTTCGCCGGGCTGGTGTCGAAGGTCGATCTTGCGAGCGGTGCGAAGAGCGTTGTCGCAAAGGATCTGAAAGGCCCGGAAGGAATCGCACTGGCGCCTGACGGCAAGCTGATCGTCGCGGAAGTCGGCGCCAGGCGCGTGATTTCCATCGATCCGCAGACCGGCACTGTCACCGAACTCGCCGGCAATCTGCCGATCGGCCTCGCAGGAGCAGCGGGAACATTGCCCACGAACATTCCAACCGGCGTCGGTGTTGGCGCATCGGGAACGATCTACGTCTCGTCCGACATCGAGAACGCGATTTACGCGCTGAAGAAGAAATAGCTTCGGAAACGACTGTTCACTACCCCTCCCCTCTCCCCTTGTGGGAGAGGGTGGCGAAATCGAGCGAAGCGAGACTGAGCCGGGTGAGGGGTAGGTCTCTTGTGCAAAGAGACCCCTCACCCGCTTCGCGGCTGCGCCGCTCAGCACCCTCTCCCACAAGGGGAGAGGGGAAAGTGCTCAGTTCAGCTTGCTCTTGTCAGTTCAGCTTGCTCTTCGGCACCGGCGGCGCCTCGGCATCGATCTTCGCGAACTGGCCGTTGAAGGTCAGGCCGGCATCCTTCGCCGAGACCGCGACGTTTTCACCGTCATGGACACGGCCGGACAGGATCATTTCCGCCAGCGGGTCCTGCAACGCGCGCTGGATCGCACGCTTGAGAGGACGCGCTCCGTAAGCCGGATCCCATCCCTTCGCCGCGAGCCAATCGCGCGCCTTGTCATCCAGCGTCAGCGTGATCTTGCGATCCGCCAGCAGCTTCAGGAGCCGCCGCATCTGGATATCGACGATGCGGCCCATCTCGCTCCGTTGCAGCCGGTGGAACAGAATGATCTCGTCAACACGGTTGAGGAATTCCGGACGGAAGCTCGCCCGCACGATAGCCATGACCTGATCGCGCACCGCGCTCGTGTCCTCGCCTTCTGCCTGCCCCACCAGGAACTCCGAACCAAGATTCGAGGTCATGATGATCAGCGTGTTGCGGAAATCGACGGTGCGGCCCTGACCATCGGTCAGGCGGCCATCGTCGAGCACCTGCAACAATACGTTGAACACGTCGGGATGCGCCTTCTCGATCTCGTCGAACAGCACCACCTGGTACGGCCTGCGCCGCACCGCTTCGGTCAGCGCGCCGCCCTCGTCATAGCCGACATAGCCCGGAGGCGCGCCGATCAGCCGCGCGACCGAATGCTTCTCCATGTATTCGGACATGTCCATGCGCACGAGCGCCGTCTCGTCGTCGAACAGATATTCGGCGAGCGCCTTGGTCAGTTCGGTCTTGCCGACGCCGGTGGGGCCGAGGAACATGAACGAGCCGATCGGACGGTTGGGATCCTGCAATCCGGCGCGCGAACGCCGCACCGCAGTGGACACCGCGCCAACGGCTTCCGCCTGACCGATCACACGCTCGGCAAGCTGCAACTCCATCTTGAGCAGCTTCTCGCGTTCGCCTTCCAGCATCTTGTCGACCGGAATGCCGGTCCAGCGCGACACGACCTGCGCGACATGGCTGGCCGTCACCGCTTCCTCGAGCACGAGGTTGCCGGCCTTCTCGCTGTCTTCCAGAGCCTTCAGCCGCTTTTCGAGATCGGGAATCCGGCCATAGGCCAGCTCGCCCGCCTTCTGGAATTCGCCGCGCCGCTGCGCGTCGGCGAGTTCCTGGCGCGCCTGCTCCAGTTCGCTCTTGACCTTCTGGGCATTGGACAGCTTGTCTCGCTCCGACTGCCACTTCGCGGTCAGCGCAGCACCTTTCTCCTCAAGATCGGCCAGTTCTTTTTCCAGCCGCTGCAAGCGATCCTTGGAGGCCGAATCCGTTTCCTTCTTCAACGCCTCCTGCTCGATCTTCAGCCGCACGATCTCGCGGTCGATATTATCGAGTTCTTCCGGCTTGGAATCGATCTGCATCTTCAGCCGCGCCGCGGCCTCGTCGATCAGGTCGATCGCCTTGTCGGGAAGAAAACGGTCGGTGATGTAGCGGTTCGACAGCGTCGCGGCGGATACGATCGCGGAATCCGTGATGCGGACACCGTGATGCAGCTCATACTTCTCTTTCAGGCCGCGCAGGATCGACACCGCGTCCTCGACGGTGGGCTCAGAGACGAACACCGGCTGGAAGCGGCGGGCGAGCGCAGCGTCCTTCTCAACATGCTTGCGGTACTCATCGAGCGTGGTCGCGCCGATACAGTGCAGCTCGCCGCGCGCCAGCGCGGGCTTCAGCAGGTTGGACGCATCCATCGCGCCATCGGCTTTTCCGGCGCCGACCAGCGTGTGCATCTCGTCGATGAACAGGATGATCTGGCCGTCGGAGCTGGTCACTTCCTGGAGCACCGCCTTCAGCCGTTCCTCGAACTCGCCGCGATATTTCGCTCCGGCAATCAGCGCGCCCATGTCGAGCGACAGCACCTTCTTGTCCTTGAGACCTTCCGGCACGTCACCGTTGATGATGCGCAGCGCGAGACCTTCGACGATGGCGGTTTTGCCGACGCCGGGCTCACCGATCAGCACCGGGTTGTTCTTGGTGCGGCGTGACAGAACCTGGATGGTGCGGCGGATTTCCTCGTCGCGGCCGATCACCGGATCGAGCTTGCCGTCGCGCGCGGCCTGGGTCAGGTCGCGGGCATATTTCTTCAGCGCGTCGTAGGCGTTTTCCGCCGACGCGCTGTCGGCGGTGCGGCCCTTGCGCAGCGCGTTGATCGCGGTGTTGAGATTCTGCGGCGTGACGCCGCCCTTGGCGAGAAGCCCGCCAGCGTCACTGTCCTTGTCGGCCGCCAGCGCCTGAAGCAGCCGCTCCACTGTGACGAAGCTGTCACCGGCTTTCTCGGCCGCCTGCTCGGCGGCGTCGAACGCGCGCGCCGTTGCCGGAGCCAGATAGACCTGCCCCGCTCCCGCGCCCGACACTTTCGGCATTTTTGCCAGCACGTCCTCGGTGGCTTTCAGGATCGCGCGCGAATTGCCGCCCGAGCGATCGATCAGACCGCCGGCCAGACCTTCGCTGTCGTCGAGAAGCACTTTGAGAACATGCAGGGGCGTGAATTGCTGGTGGCCCTCACGCATGGCCAACGTCTGTGCCGACTGGATGAATCCCTTCACACGGTCGGTATATTTTTCAATATTCATTCGGACTTCCCTCAGCCTGCCATGTCCGCCCCGAAGGCACGGATTTTAGCATCTTCAATGGGGTTCCGCCGCCGGCATTGACATTCCTCAACCCGGGGCGGCGACCGGCATTGCACCGGCCCGATCGTGATGTGGGAACTCCGGCCCGCCTGCGAAAGAGGCAGACCTAAAAATTCAGCGGACGTGGCGGGAAACGGCGAATCCGCATAGGACTATGCGATGCCAGATCATGACGCCGTCACCCTTCACAGCATCTACCGCTACCCGGTCAAAGGCCTGTCGCCGGAATCGCTCCAAAGCGCCGCCTTGCACAAGGGAGAGACGCTGCCCGCCGACCGCCGCTATGCCATCGAGAACGGTCCCATCGGCTTCGATCCCGCCGATCCGAAATACTATCCGAAAATCCGGTTCCTGATGCTGATGCGGAACGAGCGACTTGCCGGACTTCAGACCCGGTTCGACGATGCGAGCAACATTCTGACGATCAGATACAACAACACTGAAGCCGCGCGCGGCAACCTCGAAACGCCCGAAGGCCGCGCGGCCATCGAGACGTTCTTCGCGGACAATTTCGCAAGCGATCTGAGGGGGCCGCCGAAGATCCTGTCAGCTCCCGGCCACAGTTTCTCGGATGTCGCCGCCAGGGTCGTCTCGATCATCAATCTGGCCAGCGTATCGGCTATCGAGACCATCACCGGACAGCCGGTTCATCCGCTGCGCTTTCGCGGCAATCTCTATGTCCGCGGCTGGCCCGCGTGGCAGGAGTTCGATCTCCTGGGAAAAGAACTGACGATCGGCGATGCGCGGCTGAAAGTCGTCAAGCGGATCGTCCGCTGTGCCGCCGTCAATGTCGATCCGGTCACAGCCGAGCGCGACATGAACATTCCGCAGGCGCTGATGCAAATGTTCGATCACGCCGATTGCGGCGTCTATGCCGAAGTGATCACCGGCGGCACGATTGCCGCCGGCGATACAATCACAGAACTCAGCTCGACGGCATGACGTAGGCGTAGATGCGCCCGCGCGAATAGCTTGCCTCGGCGACGCGGTGGCCGTGGTTGCCCGAGATCACGATCGGATTGCCCTTGGCGTCGATGCCGCTGACGATGCCGACATGACCGCCACGGCGGCCACGCGACATCACCGCGATGGCGCCGACCTGCGGGCCGGAGATGCGCTGGCCGTAGCCCGCGAACGAACGCGCCATGTCGGAGCCGGTGCCTTTGTGGCCGGAACGCTCAAGAACCATGTTCATGAAGCGCGCGCACCAGAGGCTGGAGCGGCCTGTCGGATTTCCGCTGCCGATATAACGCCGCGCTTCGGCGACAACATTCGATCCTCCGAAGCCGCCACCGAAACCACCGAAACCCTGCGAAGCTGACGCTTCCGCAGCCGCTGCGTAACGCCCGCGCCGCGCATGATGGCGAGTGCGGTGGCCGTAATGCGTCTTGGCATGATGCTTGGAATGGTGAGCGTGAGTGTGCCGGCTTGCGCCGTGATGCGGCCTCGCCGAAGCCGGAGTTGCCAGTGCGACGATTGCCACCGAACACAGCGCCAACGCGGCGCCTCGAAGTGGCAGGCGAAGTTTACGCGATACAGTCATCCATTAGTCCTCGTGACACCCCCTGTGCCCATCGTTCGCACGCGAACGACATACCGCAGCGCAAAAAACGGGAGGATGTGACGAGAGCAAGACGCGATAAGGCACTCGCGGATTCATTTCGCGGCGATAGCGCGATCATTTCGTGGCGAGAATGCGAACATACACGGCCACATTGGAACCGCGAATGTTAATCGCGGCGCGTGAGCAGGAAGACACCCTGTTCGCCGAACATGTTCCAGAACCACCACGGCGCATTGAGCCGCAGCGGCCGGCCATAAAGATCGAGCGCGACGGCCCGCTCCATCTTGACGTTGATCTCGTTACAGAGCTGCACGAAATCCTTGATGGTGCAGAAATGGATGTTCGGCGTGTCGTACCATGTCGCCGGCAGATTATCGGTGCGCGGCATCTGGCCCTTCACCAGCAACTGGAGGCGCATTTTCCAGTGGCCGAAATTCGGAAACGACACGATGGCGCGGTGGCCGATGCGCAGCAGGTTTTCAAGCACCACGCGCGGCTGGCGTGTCGCCTGCAAGGTCTGCGACAGGATCACGTAGTCGAACGCATCGTCGGGATAATTGATCAGGTCGGTGTCGGCGTCGCCCTGCACCACCGCGAGGCCCTTGGCGACGCAGCGGTTGACGCCCTCGCGCGACAGTTCGATGCCGCGCCCGTCAACACCGCGCGTCTCCAGCAAACGAAGCAGATCGCCTTCGCCGCAGCCGACATCGAGCACCCGCGAGCCGGGCTCGACCATCTGCGCGACTAAAAGATGATCGGCGCGATAGCCGTTCTCGGTGACGGGAAGAACCGCGGTCGGCCGGAACGCCTGATCCTGAATTGTCATCTTGGCGCTCCTACCTGCTTGCCGAGGTCAGGCCGTGCGCCGACGCAGCCGATTCCAGGAATGCGCGGGAAATCTCGATGAACTCCGGCACATCCAGCAGGAACGCATCGTGGCCCCTGTCGGTCTCGATTTCCGCGAACGACACCCGCGCGCTGCCGGCATTCAGCGCATGCACGACCGCGCGCGCCTCCGATGTCGGGAACAGCCAGTCGCTGGTGAACGACACCACGCAGAAGCGCGTGCGCGTGCCGCGCCAGGCTTCCGCCAGCACGCCGTTGTGATCGGCGGCGATGTCGAAATAATCCATCGCGCGCGTCAGATAGAGATAGCTGTTGGCGTCGAAACGCTCGACAAATGACGAACCCTGATGACGCAGATAGCTCTCGACCTCGAAGTCCGCATCGAACGAGAACGTCGGCACCTCGCGATCCTGCAAGCGGCGGCCGAACTTGCGATGCAGCGCCGCGTCGGAAAGATAGGTGATGTGCGCGGCCATGCGCGCAACGCCAAGCCCGCGGTGCGGATGGGTGCCATCCTCAAAATAGCGCCCGCCGCGCCAGTCCGGATCGGCCATCACAGCCTGACGGCCGAGTTCGTGGAATGCGATGTTCTGCGCCGAATGCCGCGTGCTGCACGCCACCGCCAGCGCGGAGAACACGCGCTCCGGATAGGCCGCGGTCCATTGCAGCGCCTGCATGCCGCCCATCGAGCCGCCGACCACGGCGAACAGTTTCTCGATACCCAGATGGTCGAGCAGCATCGCCTGCGCCCGCACCATGTCGGGAATGGTGATGACGGGGAAATCCAGACCCCACAATTTGCCGGTCGCCGGATTTGTCGACGCGGGCCCGGTCGACCCCATGCAGCCGCCGATCACGTTGGCGCAGACGACATAGTAGCGATCGGTGTCGATCGGCTTGCCGGGGCCGACCAGCGTTTGCCACCAGCCGGGCTTGCCCGTGACCGGATGCACGTTCGCGACATGCTGATCCCCGGTCAGCGCATGGCAGATCAGAATGGCGTTGGAGCGATCGGCATTGAGCTGGCCATAGGCCTGATAGGCAATCTGGAACGGCGCGAGATCAATGCCGCAATCCAGCCGCAGCGGCTTGTCCACACCGAACAGCGCGACCAGCGACGACGGATGATCCGCCTCGTGCGCACGCTCGATAGACGCCTTATCACTCTTCAACGGTTTGACATTAACCATCTTGCTACTGGCCTCCTCAGCAGGTCACGAAAGACCAACATCGGAAATCAGGCCACAAAAAACCCGGCCTGAAACGAGGTTCGGCCGGGATCACTTACATCCCCGGCCTGTTTAGCGAGTTGTTTAACGTGGCTGCAAGCCGGCCGGCTCAAATGACCACGGAATGGCTAAGTTACTAATCACGAACGGCCTTTTCGTCAAGCTGCACCGCGATATCACATGCCTCTTCTGCCGCGGCTGGAGGCCGGAATTGCCAATGTTTTCTTTGCTTTCAGGCGCTCTCCTGCCTATCAATGCGGCCATCACATCCCCGCTTTCGATGAATTCCAGGCGGCCTTTGCGCCGCAATCAGCGTTCGGACCCAGGTTGAACCGATGACCAAGCAACCGCCATCACTGCAGGACCTGCGCCGCGAAATCGATTCCATCGATGAGCAGGTGCATGAGCTGCTGATGAAGCGCGGCGACATCATCGATCGCCTGATCTCGGTGAAGAAGACGCAGGAAGTCGGCTCGGCGTTCCGGCCCGCGCGCGAGGCCGACATGATGCGCCGTCTGGTGCAGCGTCATCGCGGCATCCTGCCGCTCGACACCGTCGAGAGCATCTGGCGCGTCATCATCTCGACGTTCACCTACGTGCAGGCGCCGTTCTCGGTGCATGCGGATCTATCCATCGGCGAATCCGCGATGCGGGATTCGGCGCGGTTTCATTTCGGTTTCACCGTTCCGTTCGTCGCGCATTTCAATGCCGAAGCCGCGGTCGAAGCCGTTGCCAGATCCAAGGGCGATCTCGCGCTGATCTCGGCTGTCAGCAGCCGTCTGCCATGGTGGATCGCGCTGGAGCCCGCAGCCGCGCCGAAGATCATCGCGCGATTGCCGTTCGTCGAGCGCGCCGATCATCCCGCCGCGCTGCCGGTGTTCGTGGTCTCGCGCGTCGCTGCCGACGCCATGGTCACCGAAGTCGGGATGTGGAGCGTTCGCGTCTCCGGCTGGAGCGCGGATGTGGCGCGGGCACTTTCGCCGTTCTCGGAAATCATCGCCGTCCCCGACACGGCATCCGACGGCGCGGCCTTGCTGATCTCGGTTCCGGGCCCGGATGGCTTAAAGAAAATCACCGCTGCGCTGATCGCAGCCGGAGCGTCGGTGCGTTCATCGGCTCTCGTCGGGAGCCATGCAACGCGCTATACGGTGCCGCCGACCACTGCGTCCAAATAGTCTTCTTTCGGAGTTCAAGTTGATGTCCCGTCCTGTGCCGAAGCCAGGCATTCTCGATATTGCGCCTTACACGCCGGGCAAGAGCGGCGCCGGGCTGACCGGCCGCGTCTTCAAGCTGTCCGCGAACGAGACCCCGCTCGGGCCGTCGCCGAAAGCCATTGCCGCCTACAAGGCCGCCGCCGATCATCTGGAGGATTACCCGGAAGGCACCTCGCGCGCGCTGCGCGAAACCATCGGACGCACCTATGGACTCGATCCCGACCGCATCATCTGCGGCGCGGGCTCCGATGAACTGCTGAACTATCTGGCGCACACCTATCTCGGCCCCGGCGACGAGGCGATCCACACCACCCACGGCTTTCTGGTTTACCCGATCGCGACCATGGGCAACGGCGCCATCAATGTGATCGCGCCGGAGAAGAACTACACCGCGGACGTCGACGCGATCCTCGGCGCGGTGACGCCGCGCACCAAGATGGTGTGGCTCGCCAATCCGAACAACCCGACCGGCACCTATGTTCCGTTCGACGAGGTCAAGCGGCTGCGCGCCGGATTGCCGCCGCATGTGCTGCTGGTCATCGATGCGGCCTATTCGGAATACGTTTCGAAAAACGATTACGAGGCCGGAATTGAAATGGTCGCGACCACCGACAACACGGTGATGACGCGCACCTTCTCGAAGATTCACGGCCTCGCATCGCTGCGTGTCGGCTGGATGTATGGCCCCGCCAACATTATCGATGCGGTGAACCGCATTCGCGGCCCGTTCAACGTCTCGACGCCCGCGTCGGACGCGGCGATCGCATCGCTGGAAGACGCCGAGCACCAGAACAGGTCCCGCGCGCACAACGACACGTGGCGCACCTGGCTGACCGATGAAATCGGCAAGCTCGGGCTTGAGGTGACGCCGAGCGTCGCGAACTTCGTCCTGATCCATTTTCCGCAAACGAAGGGCAAGACCGCTGACGATGCAGACGCGTTCCTGACCAGGCGCGGCCTGATCCTGCGCGCGCTGAAAAACTACAAACTGCCGCATGCGCTGCGCATGACCGTCGGTACCGAGGAAGCCAACCGTCTCGTGGTCGCGGCGCTTGCCGAATTCATGGGGCAGAAATGAGCGTCGCGCCTATGTTCGGGCGGATCGCGCTGATTGGCTTCGGCCTGATCGGCGGCTCGATCGCGCGTGCGGCGCGCGCCCAGGGGCTTGCAGGCGAGATCGTGGCAACGGCGCGCTCGCCCGCGACCCGCGCGCGCGTGCAGGACCTCGGCATCGTCGATCGCGTGGTGGAGACGAACGCGGAGGCCGTTAAGGACGCTGATCTCGTTATATTGTCTATCCCGGTCGGCGCCTGCGGGCCGGTCGCAAAAGAGATTGCGCCGCATCTCAAGCCCGGCGCGATCGTCTCCGATGTCGGCTCCGTCAAGGGCATGGTGCTGCGGGACATGTCCGCGCATCTGCCGAAGACCGTGCATTTCATTCCGGCGCATCCGGTGGCGGGCACTGAACATTCCGGCCCCGATTCAGGCTTCGCCGAACTGTTCATCAATCGCTGGTGCATCCTGACGCCGCCGCCGGACGCCGATCCGGCCGCTGTCGAGAAGCTCGCGGTTTTCTGGCGCGCGCTCGGCGCCAATGTCGAGACCATGGCCGCCGATCATCATGACCTCGTGCTCGCCGTCACCAGCCACCTGCCGCATCTGATCGCCTACACCATCGTCGGCACCGCCGACGAACTGGAAGATGTGACGCAGGCGGAAGTGTTGAAATTCTCGGCGGGCGGTTTCCGCGACTTCACCCGCATCGCCGCATCCGATCCCACCATGTGGCGCGACGTGTTTCTCGCCAACAAGGATGCCGTGCTGGAAATGCTCGGCGCGTTTCAGGAAGATCTCTCGAAGCTGACCCGCGCGATCCGCCGCGGCGACGGCGAGGCGCTGTTCGATCACTTCACGCGCACGCGAGCGATCCGCCGCGGCATCGTCAATCTCGGCCAGGAAACCGCCGATCCGGATTTCGGCCGCAAGCACGCGAACCTGCCGAAGCCGGCGGAAAAGTAATTTACCCCCACCCCGGCGCTATAGCGCGTCGAAGACGCGCGTAAACGCGCTTATGGCGCCGACCCTCCCCACAAGGGGGAGGGATAAAAGCATCGTTGACCAACCGCGCGCGCTATCCCTCCCCTCGATGGGGAGGGTGCGTAGGCGGCCTCTGGCCGCCGTTCTTAGAATAGAACGCCGATGCTTTGCATCGGCTATGCCAAAGGTCAGCCGGGTGGGGTGATGGCCGATAAACAACCTCCAAGATGGCGTTTTGACTTGCCTAAAACAGCGGTGCTGTCTGCGCGATCCGCAAAGGGCCGATGGAAATCACGCCCTCGGTGAATTTCAGCGGAAACGCCCGCGCCGGCTTGCCTTCGAGGGTCGAGGCCTGACCGAGCATGTTGATGCCGGCGACCACGCCGGCATTGGCGTTCTTGCGCGCGACATTGCCGAGGCCCGGAATCATCCGGTCGAGCGCGCCGATCACCTTGTTGACGTCCTGCGCGCTGATGCCGGGCGCGATGCGATCGACAGATGATTGCGGCACACCCTCCATCAGGAGCTTGTCGATGCCAAGCTGCGAGACGACCCGCTCGAGCCCGGCGACCGTCATGGTCAGTTCGCCGTCGAGATAACCTGTCGGTGTCAGCGCGAGCGAGCCTGCGGCGACCGCGATGGTCTCGCCCTGCTGCACGCGCGACTGGGTGAAGTCGAGGCGGCCGCCGGCGGCCTGAATTTCACGAAAACGCTCCGGCCAGGGTTTCGGCGCGAAGTCCTTCAGGCCGCGCAGCAGCGCGCGGATGTCCGCGTCGAACGGCTCGGCGAGAATCGGATGCAATCCTTGCAGGCTTCCCGCCGTCACCTGAAACGCGGTTTCCACCACCGGGTTGTTGGACAATGAGCCTTCCAGCAGGCGCGTGTGCAGTTCGAGATGCTTGGCGCGCAACAAAGGTGTCTGCACTGAAGCGTTCATGCGATCGAGCGCCGGATCGTCGAACACCAGCGAGACGCGCTGCGGCGTAGGCAGACCGGAGGCGCTGGCGCGGCCGGTGGTCCAGCCAGCGACAAAGGACGGCGCCTCGCCTCGGCTTGCGACGGTGGCAGGTCCGGTGAATTCGGCGATGATCTTCGCCGGATCGTAAACCTGCGCGACGACCAGAATATCCTTCAGCCGTGCGGTGAGCTGGGTCTGGTCGGCGGTTTGCGACGTCAGCGTCACCACCGGACTTTCGCAGCGAACCTCCATGCGGAACGGAAATCCCGCGACGGAGCGGTTGGCGCACTCGTAGGCGCGGCCGGACTTCGCCTCGCGCGTGCGCCATTCATCGAATTTCTCGTCGACATGAGACGCGGCATAGAACCAGAACCCGCTCCACGCCGCGGCTGCGACAAGGACAAGAACCGGCATTACGAAAACGGGCCAGAGACGGCGGCGAGGTGCGATGGGAGATGTCGGCATGGCAGGAGCTAGAACACCGGAATCAGGCAATTGAAAGATGCACCTTTCGCGCAAATCGCCTTGAAGTCCATAAGCTTGAGGCTCCTCAGGTTGCGCGCACGATGGTGGACTGGTAGGCGTGATCCATCAGGTGACGTCGCCATGGCTGCAAAAATCCTTTCAGAATCCGAGTTTCCCGAGGGCGACCTGTGGGTGTTCGGCTATGGATCGCTGATCTGGAAGCCGGGCTTCGCCTTCCTTGAGCAGAAGCCGGCGCGGCTGATCGGCGAGCACCGTTCGCTCTGTATCTACTCGATGGTCCATCGCGGCACGCCGGAAAAGCCGGGCCTGGTGCTCGGCCTCGATCGCGGAGGCGCCTGTCAGGGCGTCGCGTTCCGGGTGGCCGCGGCCGACAGAAAATCAACCGTCTCTTATCTGCGCGAGCGCGAGCAGGTCACCGGCGTCTATCGCGAGGTCATTCGTTCCGTCTGGCTTCAGGGCGATGCCCGCCAGAGGGTCAGCGCGCTCGCCTATGTCGCCGACCGCAGCCACGATCAATATGCCGGACGGCTGACCATGGACGAGCAGCTAAAACTGGTGCGGCAAGGTCACGGCGCCTATGGGCCGAATGACGAATATGTCATCGCGACGGTGACCGCGCTGGAAGCGCAGGGCGTTCGCGACGCGCCGCTGCATCGTCTCGCGGCGATGCTCCACGGCGAAGGCGCCCTGCATCGCCACACCTGATCGATACCTTCAGGATCGGACGGACGCGGCGACCGGCGCGGAAAACCCGATCAAGCGGACCTGCTCCTCGCGCCCCGCCTTCACCAGCCGATCGGTCGCCTCTTCGATCGCGGCTTGCAGGCGCGCGGTGAAGTCGTGCCGTTTGAGACCCGGCGGAATTGGATCAAGAAACTCGATCACGAGCGTGCCGGGGTAACGCAGGAAGGTCCGGCGCGGCCAGAACAATCCGGAATTGAGCGCGACGGGAATGCAGGGCACACCGGCCTCGCCATAAATCAAACTGACGCCGTTCTTGTAGTCCGGCTGTGCGCCGACGGCGCGCCGCGTTCCCTCGGGAAAAATCAGAAGCTGGCGGCCGCGCCGGATTTCCTGGGCGGCGCGCCTGGTGATGTCGATCAATGTGCGTCCGCCGGCTTTGCGATTGACGCCGATCATACCGGCCTTGCTGAGATACCAGCCGAACAACGGAAGCCAGAGCAGCTCGCGTTTCAGGATATAAAGCGGCTGATCGAAGAATTGCAGCAGCGCGAAGGTTTCCCAGGCCGACTGATGTTTCGATGCGGCGATCAGCGGGCCTTTCGGGATCTTATCGAGGCCGCGATACTCCACCTTCGTGTTGCAGATGATCCGCATCCACCAGATGCTCGTCTTGCCCCAGTTGGTTGCGATCCAGACGATACCCCAGCGCGGCATCGCATAGGTCGGAAGGCCGAGCAGCACCCAGAAGACAAGGTTCAGATAGAAAACGATATTGTAGAGCAGCGAACGCAAAAAAACCGAAACCATCGACAAACCCGCCCAGAGTGCAAATATCAGAAGCTGACAGCTAGTTAGCAGACACGGTGTGCGGCTTTGAGGGTGACGGATTCAGCGCACCGGCCTCCGGCATGCCGCCCTGCCCCACGCCGCCGAAAGCGACCCGCGTCTGCGCAAAAAGATACTTGGCGTATTCCGATAGCAGGAGCCGCAAGGCAGCGCCACTCGTCCACCACGGCTCTTCGCGCCATTTGTCGCCGACCACGGCAAACGGAACCAGTTCGATGTCCGGCATGGCGTGGGACAGTTCGACGATCGCGCGCGGCATATGATAGTTCGATGTCACCACGATCAGGGAGCGAAAACCGCGCTCAACCGCCCAGCGCCGCGTCTCCGTCGCATTGCTGCGGGTATTGACCGCTGACCGGTCCAGATCGACGCAGCAGGTGAGCAGACGCTGGCTGTCGGGCAGCGTGCGCTGGATGTCGCTGTAGCCGTTGGTCGGATGCACCCCGGAGATCAGCAGCCGGCGGCCGTATCCCACCGACAGCAATTCCAGCGCGTCGGAGACCCGCGACGAACCGCCGGTGAGGACCACGATGCCGTCGGCATTGCGCGACGGCTTTTCTTCGGCGGGCGGCACCCGCGACAGGAAATCGACGAAGCCCAGCCCGATAAAAAGAAGGATTCCGGCAACAGCAAGCATCACAACACGATGGCGCAAGCGCCCGTGCGTCGGCGTGGCATCGCGGTGGTGTGTGGTCTCGGGCAATCTCAACTCGCTCAGGCGCAGATCACGTTGTTGCGCAGGTTCCAGTCTATCTCAAAATCCGGCGTGGCTGTGGCCTCAAACCCCGCCAACACCATGTTTTGACGGGCTGTCAGCCAGTGCCGTCCCCCGCCTGAAAACACAATCAATCGATCTCTTCAAGGGTCGCAAACAGCGTCCGCCGCGAGGCCCATGCCGTGACCGCGGCGATCATCAGGGTCTGGGCAGCCAGCACCAGATAACCCGAGGCCGGCAGCGCGAACGTCCCCAGCAGCGCCGCGAACTGATCGCCCACCGGCGTCCCCGAGAACCAGCTTGCGATGGATTCCGAGAAGCCAAATGTCAGCATCGCCGCCAATCCGCCGATCAGACCGCCCTCGAGACCGAGCCGCAGAAAATGGCGCAGGAAACGGTTGGCGATATAGCGATCCTGCGCACCGACGAAATGCAGCACCTCGACGATCGGCCGGTTGGCCGCCATCGCACCTCGTGTGGCGAACGACACCGAGATCACGGTCGCCACAATTACAAGAACAAGAATCCCGGTGCCGGCCAGAACAATCGCGCCCGTCATCGATCGCATACGCTCGATCCAGGCGCGATGATCGTCGATGGTGGCGGACGGCGCCGCCTGGGCGACACTGCGGCGCAAGACCGCAAGGTCCGGCACCGAACCCGGCGCCACACGCACGACGATCACGCGCGGAACGGGAAGATCGTCAAGCGACAGTCCGGTGCCCAGCCAAGGCTCCAGAAGCCGCGCCGACTCAGCCTTGCTGAACGGCCGCACTTCCAGAATTCCGGGCTGCGCCCGTGCCGCCTCCGTGACGCTGCGGACGTCGCGCTCGATGTCGCGGCCCGGTGAGGGCCGCAACTGGATGGTGAGCTCGCTGGATACGTCGGACTGCCACTCGGCCGCCGATGCGCGCACCAGCAGCACCGCTCCGGTCGTCATCGATGCGAGATACGTCATGATGGCGACGACCGCGATCAACGCGCGCCCGGAGATCGAACCGCGCGGAACGATCGGCGACAGGTTGCGCGCATGCGCCGCGACTTCCGACGTGCTGTCGCCCAGATCCATCACGGGTTTGCGGTCGTCAATCATAGATGTGCAGCCGCGATTCATGCAGCACCATGCGCCGCGCCTCGTACTGATCCATCAATGCGATGTCGTGGGTGGCGATGATGACAGCGGTACCGGACTTGTTCAATTGAATGAAGAGACTGAGCAGCCGCCGCGCCAGCGAGGGATCGACGTTGCCGGTCGGCTCATCCGCCAGCAGCAGCTGCGGCCGGGCGATCACCGCGCGCGCAATCGCCGCGCGCTGCTTCTCGCCGCCCGACAGGATCGGCGGCAGCGCATCCATCCGCTTGCCGAGACCCACCCAGTTGAGCAGATCGATGACTTCCTTGCGGTAGCTGGATTCGCTGCGGCCCATGACGCGGAACGGCAGCGCGACGTTTTCATAAGTCGTCATGTGATCGAGCAGCCGGAAGTCCTGCAACACGATGCCAATGCGCGAACGCAGTTCGGCGCGCGCATCCTTGTCGAGCAGCGAGACATCCTTGTCGAACAGATTGACCAGACCCCGCGTCGGCCGCAGCGACAGGAACAGCATGCGCAGCAGCGAGGTCTTGCCGGCACCGGACGGCCCGGTGAGAAACTGGAACGAGCGGGCGGGGATCTGGAAGGTCAGGTCGCGCAGAACCTCCGGGCCAAGCCCGTAGCGCAAACCGACATTTTCGAACCGGACCAATCTCAGCTCCGTTCGACAAGACCGATGGAGATACCGTCCCGGGCGCCCCGTCCGGCCGGCAGCCGCAGGGGCGGATGCCATAAAACGCTTTTGCGGCCGTTATGGTTTCCGATTCGTTAACGGACGCCAGATAGGTTCTGGTGGTCCGATTCTGGCGCGTTGATTCTGGCGATTCCATGCATATCGTTTGCCCCCATTGTACGACATCCTACGCGGTCGATCCGGCCAATTTCAGCGCGGCGGGGCGCCGTGTGCGGTGCGCCCGCTGCCAGGAAGTCTGGCTCGCCGTGCCGCAGGAACTGGCCTCGGCCATGTCCGGATACGAGGTGGAAGAAGTCCCTCCCCATGATGATTTTGAAGCGCGGGACGGCGGATCGGGCGATTGGCGCAACAATGATATGCCGCATGTCGAAAGCCCGTCCATTTCCAGCGAGTGGTCCGAGCCTCCGGCTTCTCAACAAGCAACTGACCAGAACTGGACTGCATTGGCCCAGCAGGAGGCCATGACCGAGACAGGCCCGGCCAAATCCTCCCGGATCAGGAAAATCGGCTCATCCGTCGCACCGTTCCTGAAATCCGCGAACTGGGCGAAAGCCCTCCCCGGCGTCCTGACCCTGCCGACGGCCTGCATGGCGCTCGGCGCGGTGGTGTTCGCCCTGCTTGCCTGGCGCGCCGATGTGGTGCGCGCGATGCCGCAAACCGCTGCGTTCTTCAAGATGATCGGCATGGGTGTGAACCTGCGCGGTCTCGCCTTCGAGGATCTCAAGATCAGCACCGAGACGGTGAACAACAAGACGGTGCTGCTGATCGAAGGAGCACTCGTCGATATCGCACGCAAGTCGGTGGAGATTCCGCGGCTGCGGTTCATCGTGCGCGACGCCAATGGCGCGGACATCTATGCGTGGAATGCCGTGCTGGAGCAGCCCGTGCTCAATCCCGGCGAGCGCGCCTGGTTCAAGACACGGCTGGCGTCGCCGCCGGCCGAAGGCCGTGAAATAGCCGTGAGATTCTTCCACAAGCGGGATATCGCGACCGGAGGAACCTGAATGCCCCGTGTTTTGATCGCCGACGACGAGGAGTCGATGCGCCTGCTGGTGGCGCGTGCGATCGCCATGGACGGCCATGAAATCGTCACCGCCGAGGACGGCGCCGAGGCACTGGAGATCCTGAACCGTGACGAGGGTGCGTTCGATCTTCTGCTCACTGATATCAAGATGCCGGTGATGGACGGCATCGCGCTGGCGCTGGCCGCCGCGCGCGACTTTCCGCGCCTGACGATTCTCCTGATGACCGGCTTCGCGGACCAGCGTGAGCGGGCGTCCGGGCTGGAAGCGATTATCCACGACGTCATCACCAAGCCGTTCGCGGTGGCGGACATCCGCACCGCGGTCGCTGACGCATTGGCGTCGCGCGACGACTAGGTCACTCCGCCAGTTGCGAGACGGTGTTGCGCGGACCAAGCGTCAGCCGCGTCAGGATGAAAGCCGCGACCGCGCAGACGGCAATCGTGGTCACCATCGGCAGCGCCGTTCCATCGAAGAATGCGCTGGCAACGACGATCATCACCGCGCCCGTGATCATCTGCAACGTCCCGCCCAATGCCGACGCCATGCCGGCGATGGGGCCGTGATCTTCCAGCGACAGCACCATGGTCGAGGGAATCACGAGCCCCAGCCAGGCATTGGCGATGAACAGCATCACAACCAGCACAGCGAGGCTGTCGACACCGGCAGCGGTCACCGCAAACAGGGCAACCGTTGCCACCGCGAAGCAGGTCACGGCGACCGACACCACGCGCGTGATGCCGAAGCGCGAAGCCAGATATGCGCTGAACTGGGAGGCGCCGATGAAGCCGATGGCATTCACCGAGAACGTCAGGCCGTACTGGGTCGGCGTCAGCCCGAAGTGGCCGATGTAGATGAACGACGAACTGGCGAGGAAGGCGAAAAAACTCGCCATCCCGAAACCGCCGATGAAGGTCAGTCCAAGGAAATGCCAGTCGCGGAACAGTTCGCCAAAACCGCCCAGTACGCTGCGCACGCTGACCTCGACCCGCTCTTCTGGCAGCCGGGTTTCAGGAAGCACGAAAGCGACCAGCAGGAACGACAGGATGGACGCGATGGTCACGGCGGCGAACACCGCGCGCCAGCCGAACGGCACGATCAGGCCGCTGCCGACCAGCGGAGCCAGGATCGGCGAGACGCTGAACACCAGCATGACCAGCGACATCAACCGCGTCGCATCGACGCCGGTGTGGAGATCGCGGATCACGGCACGCGGTATCACCATCACCGCCGCCGCGCCGAGGCCCTGCACGAAGCGGAAGAAGATCAGCCACGCGATGCTCGGCGCAAGGCCGCAGCCGATGCTGCCGAGCGCAAAAACCACGATCCCGAAGTAAAGCGGCGGCTTGCGGCCCACCATGTCCGAGACCGGTCCATAGACGATCTGGCAAACCCCGAACGCCACGAAGAACGCCATCAGCGTCATCTGGGTGGCCGCTGTGGACGCCTGGAGATCCGATGCGATTGCCGGGAGCGCAGGCAGATACATATCGATGGCGAAAGGCCCGATCGCGGACAGCAGACCCAGAACGATCGCGTTTTTGGCAAAGCTGGAAGACGTAGAGCTGGAAGACATGGCGTGACATATCCTGAATATTCTTGTCGATTGTGTGAGCAGACGCGCGATCAGGTCACGCGGCTGGCATGCGAAGTTGTTGTGGCGGTCCGCGAAAAATGGTCAATGCCATGGAGAGCGCTGATGGCGTCAATCAAGAAACGGGACCGGACATGACCAAGGAACAACGGAAGGTGGCGCTGGTGACGGGCGCGGCGCGCGGCATCGGACTTGCCGCGGCGAAACGATTTCTGGCGGAAGGCTGGCAGGTCGTGCTGCTCGATATCGAAAAAGACCTGCTCGCCCAGACCTTCAAGGCGCTCGCCGCACCCGATACCACACTGGCGATCCATTGCGACGTATCGGATGCCGACGCGGTCGCCGCTGCATTCAGGCAGGCCGTCCAGCACTTCGGACGGCTCGATGCGCTGGTCAACAATGCCGGCATCGCCATCTTCAAGCCGCTGCTGGAAACGACGCAGGCCGACTGGGACCGCGTGCTGGCGGTGAACCTCACAGGACCGTTTCTCTGCACGCAGGCGGCAGCGCCGCTGATGCGGGAGACCGGCGGCGGCGCGATCGTGAACATCACCTCGATCTCGGCGCTTCGCGCCTCGACGCTGCGCACCGCTTACGGCACGAGCAAGGCCGGCCTGGCGCATCTCACCAAGCAATTCGCGGTGGAGCTTGCCACGCTCGGCATCCGCGTCAACGCTGTGGCGCCAGGCCCGGTCGATACCGCGATGGCGAAAGCGGTTCACACACCCGCCATCCGTGCCGACTATCACGACACCATTCCGCTCAACCGCTATGGCCTTGAGGAAGAACTCGCGGAGGCGATCTTCTTCCTGTGCAGCGACCGCGCCAGCTACATCACCGGACAGATGCTGTGCGTCGACGGCGGATTCGAAGCCACGGGCATTGGTCTCCCGACGCTGCGCGGCGAAGGCCGTAACGGCTGAGAACAGGTCACGTCCCCTATTCCGGGCGTTGAGCCGCTTATGCGGCCGCATCCCCCATGTGCATCGCTCCGCGGCTGGCTGTTCGCCGCGGACGGCCAGCCTCGATCCGGGATTGCCCCATGCCATCGGTAATATCCACGACCTGCTTCTGATACTCGGCAAACATCGCGGTCGAGATCCAGTCTTCGTAGTGATCCTCGGTGTCAAACACGCTGATGAGCAGAGCCGAGTTTCCATCGATGTCGCGATAGACCCGGCCACCGTGAAAGCCGGGAACGCGATCCGCGAATCGATTCCGCGCCGCCTCCAGCAGGTCCGCCAGTTCGTCGATCTTTCCCGGCTTTGGCGTGAAACTGTTGATGAGCACGAACGGCCGCGGCGGGCTGTCCTGCGATTGAACCCGATCCTGATACTTCGCTTCTGGCATGTTTCCATCTCTGATTGTCGGTCACTCACTGCATGGCAACGCTTGCGGCGGCGATGAGGGCAGCCTAAAACCTCAACCATAGTTGAGGTCAAGCAACGATGAAGCAAAACAGGCCGGCCGGAATTGCACGGGACCTGAGCGTCGGCGAGGTGGCGGAACGCTGCGGTGTCGCCGTCTCCACCCTTCATTTCTATGAATCGAAGGGACTGATTACGAGTTCGCGCAATCGCGGCAACCAGCGGCGCTATCCGCGCGCGGTGTTGCGCCGTGTCGCCGTCATCAAGGTGGCGCAGAGTACCGGATTGCCGCTGGCGACAATCCGCAATGCGCTGGCGTCGCTGCCTGACGGACGCGTCCCCACCGTCAAGGATTGGGCCAGACTGTCGGCGGCGTGGCGCGCCGATCTCGACGACCGGATCGCCACATTGACCCGCCTGCGCGATCAGTTGACCGGCTGTATCGGATGCGGATGCCTGTCGCTGAAGACATGCCCCTTGCGCAATCCGGGCGACAAGGCGAGAGAGCGGGGTCCGGGCGCGAGGTTGTTTGATCGATAGCGTGGACACCGCATCGCTCCGTTACTTCTCGGCGACCGCCTTCATGCTGGTCAGACCCTGTTGAAACTGACCGCCGACCATGCGGTCCATCTTGAAGACCATGTGCATGATCTTCGCCATGTAGGGCGCCGGACCATGCATCGCCCAGGTGACAGTCGTCGTGCTGCCCAGCGGCCGCATGGTGAACTCGGCGATGTTGTGAGCCTCGAACGGACTGAAGAAATCCAGTTTGATAACGACCTTCGACGATGGTGTTGCATCGAGGATCTCCATGCGGCCATGGCCGATGTTCTTGTTGCCGCTCCACTCATACACCGAGCCCTTGCCGCTCGGCGCGCCGCTGAAGGTCCGCTGCATGGCGGGATCAACATGCTCGTAGGGCGACCATGATCCCCAGTTCCTGTAGTCGTTGATCAGCGGGAAGATCTTGTCCGCGGGCGCGTTGATATCGATCGAGCGCTCGATCCGGAATGTGTTCGGCCGCAATGCGGCGAGGGCAAGAACGATAGCGATCACAATCGCGAGGAAGATGGCAATGTACATCAGGGTGGTCATGTCACTCTCCGTCTCAGACAGGATTTGAATTCTGGCGTCAGCGCCGCCAGGGGAAAATCAGACGCAGCCGCTCGTCGCGCAGGTAGAGCCCGCCCCAGAGCAGGACGCCGAGATAGACGCCAAACAGCGTGTGGCTGAACAGCGGGCTGCCGGCGCGAACATGCACATAGATCGCGCCGCCGAGATATCCGGTCAGCAGAATCGCGCCCAGTACCGAAGTCCGCGGATACGCATAGAGCAGCGTGCCGAGCAGCGTCAGCACGCCGAGAGTGACCGCGAGATGTGTCGGAATACCAAGCTGACGCGATGTCTCGATAACGATATCGAGCGGGATCAGCTTGATGGCGCCGTCGAACAGCAGGAACAGAACAACCAGACCGCTGAGGATGCGTCCGGTCCACTGCGCGGTCGCCGAAATCGGAACGAGTTCATTCATTGCAATCTCCCGTTGGATCATCCCGCCTTCGCCGGCAGTGGATGGCCAAAACTCCAGCCGTGACCGAACGGATCGCGCACCTCGCCGTAGCGCGCGCCCCAGAATGCATCCCACGGCTGCACGATGACTTTCGCGCCGGCATCCACCGCGCGTTTGACGGCCTCGTCGCAATTGGGGACTTCGAGATGCAGCAGGAAGCTGGAGCCGCCGAGCTCTTCGGGGGCCATGGTCTTGCCGTCGCCGTGACCGCTGTTACCGCGAAGCTCGGGAAAATCGTCCATCAGGAAGACGGTCGCGCCGTTGATGATGAGATGGGCGTGCATCAGGCGCTTGCCGTCCTCGGAGGGCATCCGCATCACTTCGGTCGCGCCCAAGGCCTTCTTGTAGAATGCGATGGCGTCGATCGCGCCCAGGACAACGAGATGCGGAACGAGCGGCGGCAGCGGCGGAATTTGTTCGGTCATGAATAGCTCCTCGGCTTCGGGTGTCTTTTAAATTGATGTCTTCAGATCGATTTCGCGGCAGCGCCGCCATCTCTATTTCCGGTGCGGCGCCCGCTTTTCTTTCCTCGGATGCCTCGGTTTTTTCGGCGCCATGGCCTTGCTCTTTTCCGCCGCCTGCAAGGTGCCGAGATATTCCTCGAGGCGATCCAGCCCCGCCTCCCAGAAGCGGCGATAGCTCTCAAGCCAGTCGTCGACTTCCTTGAGCGCCGCCGGTTCGATCTTGCACGGACGCCACTGCGCCTCGCGGCCGCGCGTCACCAGACCGGCATGCTCCAGCACTTTCAGATGTTTCGAGACCGCGGGCATGCTCATGGCGAACGGCTCGGCGAGTTCCGTGACCGAGGTCTCGCCAAGCACCAGCCGCGCAAGGATGGCGCGGCGGGTGGGATCGGCGAGCGCCGCGAACTTGATGCTGAGCGGGTCCATCGGCGCTTTCATATAACCATTCGGTTAAATAACCTTTTGGTTAAATACAACCGTTGCCTGAAACTGTCAAGCGTTCCTGATTCAAGAATCGGATGGGTTTCCGGCGGCCGACGGGACGTGAGCGGCGGCGCGCCTGAGCCTCAATAATCCTTGAGCAAACGCTCGATGTAATCGAGCTCGATCTGCGGCCGCTGCGGGTCCGCGAGACGGCGGCGCAGCTCTTCCAGGATACGCCGCACGCGCTGCACATCGATCTCGCCGGGAATCTTCACGGTGAGATCGTCACTCCACTCACGGCCGTTGAGCGGCCGCCCCAGCGGGTCGGTGGTGTTGCCGCTGTTCTGCTGACGGCCCATGCGGTTGCCCGGTCCGCCATCCTGCCCTTCGCCGGGCTGCATCGACTGCGCGAGATTTTGCGCGCCCTTGCGCAGGGCTTCAAGCGCACGGCCCTGCGAATCGACGGCGCTGTCGGCATTGCCCTGTCCAAGCTGGCTGCCCGCATCGCCCATCGCCGAATCGGCGTCGCCAAGCGCGTCGCCATCGTCCTGCTGGCCGTCCTGTCCCTGACCCGGCTGCTGACCCTGGCCCGGCTGGCCTTTATCGCCGCGCCGGCCCGGCATCATGCCGTTCTTCTTCATGTCGTCGAGCAGCTTGCCCAGCCGGTCGCGCAGCGCCTGCTGGTCCTGACGCAGCCCATCCATCGGATTCTGGTCGCCCTGCTCACCGCGGCTGCGGTCGCGGCGGGAATCCTGGCCCTGCTTGAACGTCCTGTCGCGCAACTGCTGCTGCTTGCGGATCATGTCGCCGAGTTCGTTCAGCGCCTGCTCCATATCGCCATCGCCCTGCCCCGGCTGCGCCATCTGCAGGTTTTCCAGCATCTGCTGCATCTGATCGAGCAGCGCCCGCGCGGCATCCTTGTCGCCGGAGCGCGACAGCCGCTCCATGCGATCGATCATGTTCTTGAGATCCTGCTGGCGCATCACCTTGGCGTTGGGATCGAGCGGCCGCGCCAGTTGCTGCGGATTGTTGCGCAACTGTTCGGCCAACTGGCGCATGAAGTTGTCCAGCGCCGCGCGCAGATTGTCGGTCAACTTCTTGATCTCTTCGTCGCTGGCGCCGCGCTCCAGCGCGTCCTTCAAGGCGTCCTGCGCGGCGCGCAGCGCTTTCTCGACATCGCTGATGTTGCCGTCCTCGATCGCCACCGCGAGCGCCCACAGGTTGTCGACGGTCTCGCGCATGGCCTCGCGCGAACTGGCGTGACCAAGCTGGGACGCAATGCTGCGCAAACCGAGATAATGTCCCAGCTCCGGCGAAAACGCCTCGGGTGCGATCATCAGCGCATCGAGCGCGATCAGCACCAATGGCTTCTGGTTGGCATCGAGCGCCAGATTGCGGCGCTGCTCGATCAGCGCGCGCGCCAGCGGTTTCACGAACAGCCGCTCCGGCAGCCTCATGTCGAATGGCTCGCTGCGCCCCTCGTTGCCGGCTTCGTCCTTCGCGGTCAGCGTCAGCGTAACATCGGCGCCGGCATAGGGATTTTCGCTGAGATCCTTGACGGTCTGGCCCACGCCGTTGCGGGTACGCACGTTCGGCAATCCGAGCGTGATCGACGGCGGATCAAACAGCGGCTGCGGTCCGGCGCTGTCGTCCCTGGCGTCATCCTGCTTCCCGGCGCGAGGCGCGAACTGCGCGCGTGCTTCGGTCACGCCATAGTCGTCTTCAAGCTTGTAGGACAGCAGCAACGCGCCCTTGGCCTGCCGTTCGGGATCCTTGGCGAGGGAGATACTCGGCGCACGATCCGGCATCGCCCTGAACGCCCATTGCGGCTGGCCCGATGGCGAGCGGACATGCGCGGTGCCGTCGCCTGCAATGGTGAAGTGCCGCTCGCTGGTGCCTTGCGGCGCGTTCGCGGCCGCCGGAACTTCCGTCACGCCACCGGCCGCGGAAACGTCGAGCCTGCCACCGCTGGAACGGACGATCAGCGTGCTACCCGCCGGAACAGCGACAGGCCCCATCTCTGATGGAGGTGCATCCTTGTTCAAGGAGTTCGACAGGATGATCGGCGGACGGCTGGTGTAAGGTGGCGGCGTCACCCACGCATCGACGCGAACATTCGCCGCGGTGAAAGCGCCGTCCCAGTCGAACGCCGCGACAACGCGGGCCAGACGATCGTTGCCGGCGGCGATGAAGGTCGCGACCATCAGCACGACCACCAGCGCGCGCAGCGCCCAGGGATCGTGAAGCGCGAGACGTGGCGACGGCAGACCGGCGCGGATGCGCTTGATCGACGCCAGCGTTCGCGCGTGCTGCTCCTGCCACAGCGCCTGGGTAATCGGGTCCTGCGACTTCAGCGTATCGGTCAATGCGGTCGCGGGGCGATGGGGAATTCCAGTTCCGCGATCAAGACGACGCAACGCATCCTCACGCGTCGGCCAGCGAAACCGGGCCGCCGGAACCAGGGCCGCAATTGCCAACAGCACAAAAACCGCGAAGGCGACAATGCGCACGGAGAAGGGAAACGCGACCCACAGCCCCGCCCATGACGCGGCCAGGAAGAGACCCGTCACCGTCAGCAATCGCGCGAGGTGCGGCCAGCCGCGCTCCCATGCGACCGCAAGCCGCGCCCGCCGCAAGGCCTGCGCGAGTTGAAGACGCCGGGCCTCCTCGGCAGTGCGCGGACGCTCGGATGGGTCTGGGGTCGGTCCGTTCAACAGGCTCTCCAGATTCAATTCAGTGCAGCCCAGTGATCCGGTTCTGGCAAAGCGAACGTCGGATACGGGACATTAGCACAGCGGCGGCAATGAGGCATGGTCTCAACGCCCTACCCACATGCAAAGCTGCGGCCAAACAGCCGAGCCGCCGCCGGAAAGCCGGGCTTCCGTTTCACAAAAGCGTGACGCCGAGGCACAGTTCCCGGTCTTGGCAGCACGTTGTTGCAAGCTACCTCACGCGCAGAACAAACCCGGAGACGCCAAATGAGTCCCAACGCCGGAAAGGCATTCGCCGGATTGCTGCGATCGCTGATCTTGATCGCAGCGCTGTTTTTCATCCCGGCGTGGTCCCTGAGATTCTGGCAGGGCTGGGTCTATATCGCGATCATGGGCGCCGCCTCCGCCGCCATCATCCTGTATCTCGCGAAATACGACGACGCGCTGATCGGGCGGCGGCTCAGGGCCGGTCCCTTTGCCGAAAAGGAAAGAAGCCAGAAGATCATTCAGACGTTCACATCGGTGGCGGGCATTGTTCTGTTTCTGGTGCCGGGTTTCGACTATCGCCGGCAATGGTCGCACGTTCCAATCGCGCTGGTCTCGATCGGCTTTACCGGCGCAGTGCTCGGTTTCTTCGTCATCTTTCTGGCGTTTCGCGAGAATCGCTTCTCATCGAGCATCGTCGAGATCGCCGAGGACCAGAAGGTGGTCTCCAGCGGACCTTACGGTGTTGTCCGTCATCCGATGTATGCCGGCGCGATTGTGCTGTTTCTCGCCACGCCGCTGGCGCTCGGCTCCTGGTGGGCGTTCATACCGGCGATCATCCTGAGCGCGATGATCGCCGTGCGCCTGATCGATGAGGAGAGATTTCTCGTCACCCGTCTGCCGGGCTACGACGCCTACCGTTCGAGCGTGCGGTACCGGCTGGTTCCGGGAGTGTGGTAGGGACTGGCGGGCGCCGTCCGCTCTGCTCATCAGTTGAGCTTCGCTCCGGCAGAGTCCACGACCCTGCCCCAGCGCTCGTAATCGGCGCGGATCGTCTGCGTGAAAGCCTCGGGCGTGGAAGTCGTGACGCTCAGGCCCTGCGCTTCAAGACGCTCGCGCACATCCGGCAGTTTGCTGATACGGATCACTTCCGCATTCAGACGCTGGACAATGTTCGCCGGCGTCGCCGCAGGCACGACGAGACCGAACCAGGAGTCGACAACGAAATCGGACACACCCGCCTCAGCCGCCGTCGGCACATTCGGAAGCAGCGGCGAGCGCTCGCGACTGGTCACGGCCAGTCCCTTGACCTTGCCATCCCTGATCTGGGGCGCCAGCACGGTCAATGTATCGAAGGCGAGGTTCACCTGATTGCCGAGCAGGGCATTGATCGCGGGCGCGCTGCCCTTGAATGGCACATGCAGCAGATCGGTTCCGGTCAGGCTCTTGAAGAGCTCGCCGCTCAGATGGCACAGCGTTCCCGGACCGCATGACGAATAAGTGAACTTGCCCGGCTCCTTCCTGGCCGCGGCGACAAGATCCTTCAGGCTCGACACCGGCGCATCCGGACTCGCCGCGACCACGTAGGGCACCGAGGCCAGCAGCGACACCGGCGTGAAACTCTTGAACGGATCGAAATTAATCGCGGTGTTCACGTGCGGCAGGATGGTCAACTGTCCCGCGGGAGCAAGCGACAGCGTGTATCCGTCAGGTTCGGCCTTGGCGACAAAGTCAGCGGCGATCGCCGTGCCGGCACCGGCCTTGTTCTCCACCACAATGGACTGGCCCAGCGCCTCGCTGAGCTTGTCGCTGTAGATTCGGGCGATGGTGTCCGCCGCACCGCCCGCCGGGAACGGAACGATCAGCTTGATCGAACGGCTCGGCCAGGTATCGGAAAAAGCCACCGTACTGACACTGACAAGCAAGCTGGAAGCGGTCGCGACCGCGACAAGAAGCCGATTAAATCCAAAGGAGCGCATGACGAAGTTCCCTGTCATCCGATCAGGATTCGTCGTGCGTCCCCTGTGTCCGCGTCACCCAAGAGCGAGGCGAAACACAGTCCGAGACAGTACTCCCGCTGCATTCTCGCAGCGAAAGGCGCGCTGATGACCTGACCGGCAGCGCAGCCGCTTCAAGAGAGCGGAGCGCATCGATTAAGGCCTAAAGATCGTCTCACGACGGCCTTTCAGCAATGAAATGCTATTGCGAAATGATATCGCGCTCTGGTCGATCCATCTCGCACCAGAACAGCGATGAGAAGATAATTTTCAGCTTCGGGAAGTGCCGCTCGCGAAATTTACAGAGGCTGCCCGGACGGAGCGTTTATGTCGCTACAGCCACGGCGCGGTGCGATCCATCGCGATCAGCGCTTCGGCGTCGATGCGAGGGCGCACCACGGCATACTCGCTGCCCTTGACCAGCACCTCTGGCACCAGCGCGCGGGTGTTGTAGGTGCCTGACTGCACGGCGCCATAAGCACCTGCCGTCATGATGGCGAGCAAATCGCCTTGCTTCGGCTCCGGCAGATTGCGGCCGACTGCAAGATAGTCGCCCGTCTCGCAAACCGGGCCCACCACATCCGCTACCAGCACCAGCGCGTCGGGCGCTGCGGCACGCACCGGCATGATCTGATGATAGGCCTCATAGAGCGTTGGACGAATCAGGTCATTCATCGCCGCATCGATGATGACAAAATTGCGCGCATCGCCGTGCTTCACGTAAATCACGCTCGACACCAGGATGCCGGCGTTGCCGACAATCATGCGCCCCGGCTCGAACATCAGCGTACAACCGAGATTGTGCGTCACGCGCTTGACCATCTCGGCATAAGCGACGGGCTCTGGCGGCGCGACACGGTCCTCATAATAGGGCACACCAAGACCGCCGCCGAAATCGACATGCGAAATCGTGTGGCCGTCCCCGCGCAGCACGGTGACAAATTCGGATAGCAGACGGAACGCCGCCTCCATCGGGCCGAGATCGGTAATCTGGCTGCCGATGTGCATGTCGACGCCAGTGACCTCGATGCCCGGCAGTTGCGCTGCGCGTGCATAAACCTCACGCGCCCGCGCGATCGGGATACCGAATTTGTTCTCCGACTTGCCGGTGGAAATCTTCGCGTGCGTGCCGGAATCGACGTCCGGATTGACGCGAATCGAGATGCGCGCGGTACGTCCCATGCCGGATACGATCCGGGACAGCGCCTCAAGCTCGGGCTCGGATTCGACATTGATACAGAGAATGTCGTGCGACACCGCAAGCTGCAGCTCGCCGGCGGTCTTGCCGACACCGGAAAACACAATCTTGTTCGCCGGAATGCCCGCCGCCAGCGCACGCTTCAATTCGCCGCCGGACACGACGTCTGCCCCAGCACCAAGTTTCGCCAGGGTGCGCAGCACCGACTGATTGGAATTCGCCTTCATCGCGTAGCAGACCAGATGAGGCGTTCCGGCGAAGGCATCGGAGAACACGCGGTAATGGCGCTCAAGCGTGGCGGTCGAATAGCAATAGAACGGCGTTCCCACCTCATCGGCGAGGCGGGCCAAGCTCACGTCTTCGGCGTACAGCACGCCGTTGCGATACTGGAAATGATTCATACTAGCGATCCGGTTCTGACATTCGTATCATAAGTTTCCGCAGGCACCCTTTACGAATGTCAGAACCAAAGGATCGCTAGAATTATTATTGCTAGTGTCCTTTCGTATCCGACGTTCGTAGGGAAAGCGCTGCGGGCTGAAACGAACGTCGGATACGGGACACTAGATCAGTCCAGAATCGCGTCGAGCGGAATCCGTTTTTTCTCTCCGCGCGGCGCAAGCGGCACGTTGGCGCTGCCGGGCGGCCGATAGACCTCGTTCTGGAGGTTCGCCGCCGAATTCCGGTCAGTCGTGGCGAAGTCCGAGTTCTGCGGGTTGGTCTGATCCGCGGATGCACCCGGAGGCGCGTCGAGGTAAGCCTTGCGGCCGCAGCCGGCAAGCGCGCACGACAATGCGATCAGCCCGACGGCTGTCAGCTTCGAGAAGGAGCGATTCGAACGAGAAGTCACGCGCTGGTGTCCCTGAAATTGCGCGCCACCATACAAAGAAGGTGCCGCTCTGGCGAGGCCCGCGAATTACCAATTTTTCCGGAGCATTTCCGGCAAAGTGGAGGCCGGTTTGCCGTCAGAAATGCTCCTAACTCATAATTGCGCGTATTCTATCGCAAAACCGGTGCCCACTTTTGCGGAATACGCGCGATCAGCCCGAATTTTGCTCTTTTTCAAGCCGCTTGAGCCAGTCCTTGGCCTGCTTGCGCACGTTATCCGGCGCGGTACCACCGTAGCTGGTGCGGCTCTCCACCGACGCCTGCACCGACAGGACATCGAATACCGACGCGGTGATTCTGGGCTCAACCGCCTGCATCTCCGCAAGCGGCACCTTGTGCAACGCCAGCCCCTGCTCCGACGCCTTCGCCACGATGCGGCCGGTCACATGATGCGCGTCGCGGAACGGCATTTTCAGCGTGCGCACCAGCCAGTCGGCAAGATCGGTCGCCGTCGCATAGCCTTCGCCGGCCGCGACCTTCATGCGCGCTTCTTCCGGCACGAGATCAAGCGTCATGCCGGTCATGGCGCGGATCGCAAGCGACAGCGCTGCGAAGGCTTCCATCGCGCCCTGCTTGTCTTCCTGCATGTCCTTTTGATAGGCGAGCGGCAGCCCCTTCATGACGATCAGCAACGCCGTGAGCGAACCGATGACGCGGCCGGTCTTGGCGCGCACAAGTTCGGCGGCATCCGGATTTCTCTTCTGCGGCATGATCGACGAGCCGGTGGTGAACTTGTCAGACAGCGACACCAGCCCGACCAGCGGCGATGTCCAGATCACGATCTCCTCGGCAAAGCGTGACAGGTGAACCGCCGCGATCGCCGACGCCGACAGCGTCTCCAGCACGAAATCCCGGTCGGAGACGGCGTCGAGCGAGTTCGCCATCGGGCGATCGAACCCGAGCGCGCTCGCGGTGGCGTGGCGGTCAATCGGGAACGATGTCCCAGCCAATGCGGCAGCGCCGAGCGGACTTTCGTTCAGCCGCTTGCGGGCGTCCGCGAACCGGCCGCGGTCGCGCGACGCCATTTCCGTGTAAGCAAGCAGATGATGACCGAATGTCACGGGCTGCGCGGTCTGCAAATGGGTGAAGCCCGGCATCACGGTATCGGCGTGCTCGATGGCGCGATCCACCAGCGCGCGCTGAAACGCGGCCAGCGCCCTGTCGATGTCGTCGATGACATCGCGCACATACAGCCTGAAGTCGGTCGCAACCTGGTCGTTGCGCGAACGTGCCGTGTGCAGACGGCCGGCCGCCGGCCCGATCAGTTCGCCGAGGCGGCTTTCGACATTCATGTGAATGTCTTCAAGCGCGCGCTTGAACGAGAACGAGCCCTTGCCGATTTCTGACAAAATCGTGTCTAGACCGCCGGTGATGTTTTTTGCATCGTTGGCCGTAATGATGCCTTGAGCGGCGAGCATGGCTGCGTGAGCCTTGGACGCGGCGATATCCTGGGCGTAAAGGTGCTGATCGACGTCGATCGAGACGTTAATCTCCTCCATGATCGCGTCGGGACTTTCACCGAAGCGGCCGCCCCACATCTTGTTGCTCATATTCTGGTACTCACGCGTTCCTGCTCAGAAATCCAACCGCCAGCCGAAGCTTCCGTCAGACGAGACCTCATGCCCGACATCGATCCATCGACGCCCAAGTTGCCCCGCAGGAATGCTTATCGCATTCGAATGACCGTCGTTTCCGTCATTATAGCGGCCGCAGCGGGAATGGGTGGGGTATACGGGATCGGCGGGTTCATGCGCAATGCGCAAGCGCAGGCCCAATGTGCGCCCGCGGTCGATCTGGCCAGGAAAATCGCACCTTTTGCCAAGGGTGAGGTCGCTGCATTAACCATGGCCACGGCTCCGCTTCAGTTGCCCGATCTCGCTTTCGAGGATTCCGAGGGCAAAACGAGAAAGCTGTCGGAGTGGAAGGGCCGCACCGTCCTTGTCAATCTATGGGCGACCTGGTGCGTCCCGTGCCGCAAGGAAATGCCGGCGCTCGACAAACTGCAGGAGACGCTCGGCGGCCAGGACTTCGAGGTGGTCGCGATCAATATCGACACCCGCGATCCCGAGAAGCCGAAGACCTTCCTCAAGGAAGCAAACCTCACCAAGCTGGCTTATTTCCATGACCAGAAGGCGAAGGTGTTTCAGGATTTGAAGAGCGCCGGCCGCGCACTTGGAATGCCGACCTCCGTGCTGGTCGACGGTGCCGGATGTGAGATCGCCACCATTGCCGGCCCCGCTGAATGGGCCAGCGACGACGCGCTGAAGCTCATCAAGGCCGCCACCGCGAAATAGCGCCGCAGTTCCATCTGACGCCGCCCTCTTGACGCCATCCTGGGCGCGCTTATACTTAACCGTATGGTTTACTATTCGACCGACCGTCTGAACCGCGTTTTTGCCGCCGTCGCCGACCCGACACGGCGCGCGCTGCTGGCGGAACTTGAAGGGCGCGAGAGCGTCACAATCAGCGAACTCGCGAAACCGTTCGCGATGTCCCTGCCCGCCGTGATGAAGCATCTCGATGTGCTGTCGGACGCCGGGCTGATCACCAGGAGCAAGACAGGCCGCACGGTCACGTGCCGCCTGACCGCGGCGCCGATGGAGCAGGCAATGGAATGGCTCAGCCGCTACCAGCGATTCTGGACCGCGCAACTCGATCGTCTCGCCGCTTTTGTGGAGAAGGATTTATGCTCACCCAGCCCAGCCTCACCCTCGCCCGACGGCTCAAAGCCCCAGCCTCCAAAGTCTTCGAAGCGTGGACCGACCCCGAGAAGATCGTCCAGTGGTTCGGACCCGGACACACCATAGGCGACAGCGTCAAAGCCGACATGGATGTGCGTGTCGGCGGCCACTTCCGGATCAACTTCAGCACCGATGACGGTCAGTCGCATCAGGTCGGCGGCAAGTATCTCGAAGTGACGCCCTATCAGCGCCTGGTCTTTAGCTGGGCGTGGCACTCGACGCCGGAGCGCGTCTCGCAGGTGACCGTGGTGCTGCGCGAGGAAGGCGACGTGACGCTGCTCACGCTGACCCATGACAAGTTCTTCGACGAAGCCGCACGCGACGGCCACAAGCGCGGCTGGACCGGAACGCTCGACAAGCTTGAGAAGTTTTTCACCTGAGATCAACAACGCTGCCGGCGCCCAACCGCAGGCGGCAATCGTGGAAACCACCCAAGGAGTTTTGAAATGCAGTATGTCGATGGATTTGTGTTGCCGGTCCCGAAGAAGAACATCAAAGCCTACACATCCCTGGCCAAGACCGCCTGCAAGGTCTGGCTTGAGCACGGCGCGCTCGACTACCGTGAATGCGTCGCCGAAGACGTCAAACCCGGCAAGCTGACGTCGTTCCCGCAGAGCGTGAAACTGAAGACCGGCGAGACCGTCGTCTTTTCCTGGATCACCTACAAGTCGCGCAAACATCGCGACAAGGTCATGGAGAAGGTGATGAAGGACCCGCGCATCACAGCGATGATGGACCCGAAGAAAATGCCGTTCGATACCAAGCGCATGTTCTTCGGCGGCTTCGACACTATCGTCACGGCCTAACGCAACATCCACCCATCTCTGACAACGGAGTAGATTCATGCAAGCGATCGTGCCCTGCCTGTTCTTTGACGGAAAAGCAGAAGACGCCGTCAACTTCTACAAATCCGTATTCAAGTCCGCGAAAATCGGCCACATCACCCGCTATGGCGACAACATGCCGATGCCGAAAGGCTCGGTGATGACCGCGGAGATCGAGATCGAGGGACAGAAGTTCCTCGCCCTCAACGGGCCGCCGATGTTCGCGTTCACGCCGGCGATCTCGTTCATGGTCAATTGCGAAACCCAGCAGGAAATCGATCACTACTGGGACCAATTATCCGCAGGTGGCGAGAAGCAGCAATGCGGCTGGCTCAAGGACAAGTTCGGCATGTCGTGGCAGGTGGTTCCGGCCGTGATGGAGCATTTGATGAGTGGAGCATCGGCAGCGCAGACGCAGAAAGTGATGGAAGCTGTGATGCGGATGACGAAGCTCGACATCAAAACCTTGAAGCAGGCTTATGACCAGGCGGCCTAGTACCGCTCACCTGCACGAGTGCCCTGGCCGGAATGACGGCAACATCATTCCGGCCCAAGGGGGCGCAACCAATCTCTACACCCGCGCGTTTCATTGCGCGTGGGCGCAAGCCGAAACCATCGTGATGCAAAGGAGCGCAGCCATGTTGAAAGCAAGCCATGCATTCAGCGGCTTCTCGGCCAACGATATCGGGAAGGCAAAGGAATTCTACGGCCGCACACTGGGACTAGAGGTCTCCGAGGACCACGGGATACTGAACCTGCATCTTGGCGGCGGCGCCAACGTGCTGATCTATCCAAAGGCCAATCACGCACCCGCGACCTTCACCGTTCTGAACTTTCCGGTCGATAACGTCGACAAGGCGGTCGATGAGCTTAGCAAGCGCGGCGTCCGTTTTGAGATCTACAACGAGCCGGAATTCAAGACCGACGCGAAGGGCATTTCCCGCGGCAATGGCGGCCCGACCATCGCATGGTTCAAGGATCCGGCCGGCAATATCCTGTCCGTGCTCGATACCAATGGCATGATGTAACGAGGACATCACCATGACGCTTCACGGCCATTTCCACTGGAACGAATTGATGACGCCGGACCCGGAGCGCGCCAAGCAATTCTATCAGAAAGCCATCGGCTGGACCTTCGAGGGGATGCCGATGGAGGATGGCGCGACCTACTGGGTGGCCTATGCCGATGGTGAAATGGCCGCGGGAATCTTTCCGACCAACCGCCCCGCGTTCGACGGTGTGCCGGAAGGCTGGATGTCCTATCTGGCTGTCGACGATGTCGATGCGCGGGCGAAGGCGGCGGTTGCAGCCGGCGCGCAACTGATGCGGCCGATTTTCGATGTGCCGCAGGTGGGCCGCATTGCCATCCTGACCGAACCGGGCGGCGCGGGCATCGGGTGGATCACACCGGTCGATTGAATGGCACTAAAGCGCGTATTCTAGTCGCAGAACGGGGCCACTTCTGCGGAATACGCGCGGGTCAGACTGAAATATCGAGATTGCCGCCGACGCCCGGCGCATTGTTCGCGGCGGGCTGGAGCAGTTGCAGCACCGACTTCTCCGAATCGATGTTCTGCTTCAAGACGCTGGTCGCGATCTGCTGCTGGGTGTTGGCAGCCTGCATAGCCATCATGCTGCTGACGATACTCATCACATCCATGGAAAGGCACGCTCCGCGACTCAAGCTGAGATGAACCTAGTCCGAGGCGGTTAACAAATTTTAGCTGAAGCGAACGGTGCGAAGCGCGGCGAATTACCGCGTCGGGACCGGCTTGTCGCCGCGATAGTCGTAGAAGCCGCGCTGCGACTTGCGCCCCAGCCAGCCGGCTTCGACATACTTCACCAGCAGCGGGCACGGGCGATACTTCGAATCCGCCAGCCCTTCGTGCAGCACCTGCATGATCGACAGACAGGTATCGAGGCCGATGAAATCGGCCAGCTCCAGCGGGCCCATCGGATGATGCGCGCCGAGCTTCATCGCGGCATCGATGGCTTCGACGTTCCCGACGCCTTCGTACAGCGTGTAGATCGCCTCGTTGATCATCGGCAGCAGGATGCGGTTGACGATGAAAGCCGGGAAATCCTCCGAGACGGCAATCTGCTTGCCCATCGCGGTGACGAACTCGCGCGCGGCGTCGAACGTCGCGTCGTCGGTGGCGATGCCGCGGATCAGTTCGGCCAGCTCCATCACCGGAACCGGGTTCATGAAATGGATGCCGATGAATTTCTCGGGCCGGTCGGTCGTGGCCGCAAGCCGGGTGATCGAAATCGAAGACGTATTCGACGCGATGATCGCCTCGGGCTTCAGCACGGCGCACAGATCGTGGAAAATCTTGCGCTTGATCTCTTCCTTCTCGACCGCGGTCTCGATCACGAGGTCGCAGGCAGCAAGCCCATCGAGGCTGTCGGCCGAGGTGATCCTGGTGAGAGCCTTCTTGTGCGCGTCTTCGGTGATGGTCTTCTTGGCGACCTGACGCGACAGATTGCCGTTGATGGTGGCCATCGCGGACTTCAGGCGATCGGCGGACACATCGTAGAGGATCACATTAAAGCCCGCGAGCGCGGCAACATGCGCAATGCCGTTGCCCATCTGCCCCGATCCAATCACGCCAACCGTCTTGATTGTTGCCATTCGCTTCCGGTCTCTGTGCTCTCGCTACCGCAGGATGCGGCGATCACCTTGCCGCACCCTCTTTAACATTATGTCAAACACCTGCCGGGGGTTCGAAATTCCCGCCGGGCGCCCAACATAGCAGGTTCCGGGCGCATCGCGCGCCCGGAAGTTGGTCTCAAAGTGCCGCGGTCAGTTCAGGAACCGCCTGATAGAGATCGGCGACCAGACCGAAGTCCGCGACCTGGAAGATCGGCGCGTCTTCGTCCTTGTTGATCGCGACGATCACCTTGGAGTCCTTCATGCCGGCCAGATGCTGGATCGCGCCGGAAATACCGATGGCGATGTACAGTTCGGGCGCGACCACCTTGCCGGTCTGGCCGACCTGCCAGTCGTTCGGCGCATAGCCCGCGTCCACCGCGGCGCGCGAAGCGCCGACGCCGGCGCCGAGCTTGTCCGCCAGCGGCTCGATGTACTTGGTGAAGTTCTCACGGCTCTGCATGGCGCGGCCGCCGGAGACGATGATCTTCGCCGAGGTCAGTTCGGGACGATCGCTCTTGGCGACTTCCTCGCCGACGAAGCTCGACAGGGCCGGATCGGCCGCGGCCGCGGCGTTCTCGACCGAGGCGCTGCCGCCCTCTCCGGCCGCACCGAAGGTCGAGGTGCGCACGGTGATGACCTTCTTGGCGTCCTTCGACTTCACGGTCTGGATCGCGTTGCCGGCATAGATCGGCCGCTCGAACGTATCGGGCGAAACCACCTTGATGATCTCAGAAATCTGCATCACGTCGAGCAGGGCTGCGACGCGCGGCATCACGTTCTTGAAGCGCGAGGTCGCAGGCGCGACGATCGCGTCATACGATCCGGCCAGCGAGACGATCAGCGCGGCCAGCGGTTCGGCCAGATCGTGTTCGAGGCTGGCGTTCTCCGCGAGCAGGACCTTGGTGACACCCTTCAGCTTCGCCGCCGTTTCGGCAGCGCCCCTGGTGCCCTCGCCGCCACCGGCCACGAGAACGTGGACATCGGCGCCGAGCGCGGCCGCGGCCGTCAGCGCCTTGTTGGTGGAATCCTTCAGCGCAGCGTGGTCGTGTTCGGCAATCAGCAGTGTGGTCATCAGAGCGCCCCCGCTTCCTTGAGTTTCGACACCAGTTCAGCGACGTCCTTGACCTTGACGCCAGCCTTGCGGCCCGGGGGCTCGGTTGTCTTGAGAATTTCGAGACGCGGCGAGAGATCGACACCGAAGCTGTCGGCGGCCTTCTCGTCGATCGGCTTCTTCTTCGCCTTCATGATGTTGGGAAGGCTTGCATAGCGCGGCTCATTGAGACGCAGATCGGTGGTGACGATCGCCGGTCCCTTGACCTTGACCGTCTGGAGGCCGCCGTCGACTTCGCGCATGACCTTGAAGTCCGATCCATCGACTTCGAGCTTCGACGCGAAAGTCGCCTGCGCCCAGCCGAGCAGCGCGGCCAGCATCTGGCCGGTCTGGTTAGAGTCGTCGTCGATGGCCTGCTTGCCGAGAATGACAAGACCCGGCTTTTCTTCTTCAACGACGGCCTTGAGAATCTTGGCAACGCCAAGCGGCTCGACGGTGCTGTCGGTCTTCACGAGGATGCCGCGGTCGGCACCCATGGCAAGACCGGTGCGGATCGTCTCCGACGCCTGCGCAGGTCCGATCGACACCACCACAACCTCGGTCGCCTTGCCGGCCTCCTTCAGGCGCAGGGCTTCCTCGACGGCGATTTCGTCGAACGGGTTCATCGACATCTTGACGTTGGCGAGCTCGACGCCCGTCCCGTCGCTCTTGACGCGAATTTTGACGTTGTAGTCAACGACGCGCTTAACCGGCACCAGAACCTTCATCGGTTCCCTTTCGTCCTGAAATGGTTGATCACATCCACTCTAAAGCGGTTGGCGGCGGAACCTAATGGTCCCGCCAATCCGGGTCAACGCGCGAAAACTGGAAAACAAGGAAGGTATACCTAATATCACCGCTCAGCGGTTCTGGCCCGGGACCCAGAGCACGTCGCGTGCGCCGTTGTCATTGACCGACCGGCCGGCCACGAAAAGAAAATCCGACAGCCGGTTCAGATATTGCACGGCTGCATCGCTCACCGGCTCGTTCGGCTGGGATGCCAGTTCCACCACCATCCGCTCCGCCCGGCGGCAAACCGTGCGCGCCAGATGCAGATGGGCCGCGGCTGGTGTTCCGCCAGGCAAAATGAACGAATTCAGCGGCGCCAGATCGGCATTCAGCGCGTCGATGTCCTGCTCCAGACGCTCGACCTGCGTGGCCAGCACACGCAGCCGCTCAGCCTTCCCTTCCCGCTGCGGAACAGCCAGATCGGCGCCGAGATCGAACAGATCGTTCTGCACCCGCCCGAGCATGGCATCGATCGCCGGGGCCTGCGCCAGATGAAGACGGGCCACGCCGATGACGGCGTTGGTCTCATCGACGGTTCCGTAAGCGCTGACACGAAGATCGTATTTCGGACGGCGCTCGCCGCTGCCGAGCGCTGTCGTCCCGTCATCGCCGGTGCGCGTGTAAATGCGGTTGAGAATGACCATCGCGTTGATCCATTTTCGCGGTTGAAGTTCGATCCACCCCCGTCAATCAGCTCTTGCCGAGCGCCCAGACGGCAAGCATCGCGATGACGATGGCGATAAACTGAAACAGCACGCGCAGCCGCATCAACCGTTGCGAGGTGTTGGGCGAGCCGCCGCGCATCATGTTGAACAGGCCGAGCAGCAGCACGATCGTGACCGCTGCCAATGCGATGGGGAGAGCAATGCTCGAGAGGAACGATGTCATGAGGGGTACATAACACCGCCCACCGTTTCGCGCCATTGCCTGCCGTAAAATGCCGGTGGGCTCCGAAGGCGCAGAAAATACAGCGAACTTCGGATTCGGGGCGCTGGCCCTACATGACTTTAGGTGCCCGGCGCGGTACATCTTGAGGGCGATGAATCAGGGTGACACGTGAGGCTGATCCGAGACGCTTTCAATGTCGCACTCGATGCGTTCTACACGTTTCTGGCCGATGACGGCTGGGCGATCGCGAGCCATATCGCGCTATCGGCGCTGATGGCGCTGTTTCCGTTCCTGATCGTGATCACATCCCTCGCCGGCGTGTTCGGGTCCAAGGACCTGGCCGACCGGGCCGCCGAAATGATGCTGGACACCTGGCCTTCGCAGGTCGCCGATGCGCTGTCCGGTGAAGTTCACAATGTGCTGACCCAGTCGCACAGCGGCGTCCTCACCATCGGCGTGGTGCTGGCGCTGTACTTCGCATCGAACGGAGTCGAGAGCCTGCGCGTCGGCCTCAACCGCGCCTACGGCGTGGTCGAACAGCGCCGCTGGTACTGGCTGCGGCTCGAATCGATCGGCTACACCATGGTCGCCGCCGTCACATCGCTGGCGATGGCGTTTCTGATTGTACTCGGTCCGCTGATCATCGCCACGGCGCGGCGCTATGTTCCACTGCGGGTCGAGCCCAACGAAGACCTTCTGAACATTCTGCGTTATGGCCTCACGATCGTGGCGCTGATCGTCGCGCTCGTGATCCTGCACAAGTGGCTGCCGGCCGGCACCCGACGCATGCGCGAGATCATGCCGGGCATCGTCTTCACCATGATCGGATCGCTTGTCTCCGGCGTGGTGTTCGGACAATACCTCGCGCGCTTCGCCAGCAACTACGTCACCACCTATGCCGGCCTCGCATCGGTGATGATCGCGCTGGTGTTTCTGTATTTCATCGCGGCGATTTTCGTCTACGGCGGCGAACTCAACGCGTCGATCGTCAAATGGCAGAAAGCTTCAAAATAAGCCTGCGCGTACTCTGGTCGCAAAACCGGTTTCCACTTTTGCGGAGTACGCGCTAACGCCCCATCGCCTGAAGAAGCGCCGTCGCCAGCGCGCGCGGGCTGACCGGCTTGGTCAGGAACGCATCGGCACCCGCGGCGCGCGAGGCCTGTTCATCGTCCGCCCGCCCCGAGACGCCAATGATGGCGATGCGTCCGTAGCTCCCTTCGAGCGCCCGGACGCGCCGGATCGCTTCAACGCCGCCGATGCCCGGAAGCACCATATCCATCAGCACCGCGTCAAATTCGCCCTGCGCGATCCGCTCCGGCGCGGCCTCGCCGCGCCCGATGAATTCGGTCTGATGGCCGAGTTCGGTCAGAATGGCATTAAGTACAACGCGGCCGAACGGATTATCTTCGATGCTGAGAATGCGAAGGCCCTGCGACGCGCGCGGCTGCGCATCCGATCCAAGCCCGGACGGCTTCAGCGCCTTGGCCCGCTTCAGTGTAACAGTCAGCACGAATGTCATGCCGCCGCCGGGCCGCTGGCTTGCCGTGATGTCGCCGCCCATGGCGCGCGCAAGCTGCTTGACTGACGACAGTCCGAGACCTGCGCCGCCGAAGCGGGAGGCGATGCTGACATTCGCCTGCGAGAACGGCTTGAACAGCCGCTTGATCTCCGCGAGCGAAAGACCGATGCCGCTGTCTGACACAGAGAACGTCACATCCAATCTGTCGCCCCGCCCCGCGCGAGCCGCGACATCGAGCGCGACCGCGCCCTGCTGGGTGAACTTGACGGCGTTGTCGATCAGGTTTTCCAGCGCCGCCCGCAGGCGCACCGGATCGCCGGTCACGAAGACCGGCAATTTCGCGGCGATCCCGACCTGCGATCGCAGTCCCTTCGCCGTGGCCCGTCCGGCCAGGGAATCCCCCATTGCCCGTGACAGCGCCTGAAGGTCGAAAAAATCCTGACGCACCGCCAGCCCGGCGCTGTCGTGGCGTGCTGCATCGACGAACAATGTGGCCAGCGCAGCGAGATGCTCAGCGCCGACCTTGATCGTGTCCACCCAGCGCCGCTCGCGCTCGCCGAGCTCAGACGTCGCCAATAGTGAACTGATCGCCAGAATGCCGGTCAGCGGCGTGCGGACCTCATGGGCGAACGCCGCCAGCGCGGCCTCGACGATCCGTGATTCCGATTCCAGCCGGCTGACCCGCTTTACCGACGGCTTCGTGGCAGCCTTTTTGGGAGCGGCCTTTTTCGAGGCAGCCGGCTTTGCCCCACGCGTCTTCCGCGCAGGCGTCTTGCCGCCGCGCTTGACGCGCGTCTTCAGGCTACGCTTGACGCGTGATTTCGCCGCCATGATTCCCCACCCATCCAACTCCAACATGACATGTCGGAGGCTGCTGAGTCACGCCGCGGCGGGTTCAAGCGGGGTTAATACCAACAAGACGCCGCACCTGCGCCGGCATGGTCCCACCGGCCCGCAAATCCCGGATTGCCGTGGACCGTGTCGATTTCGACAGCTTCTGCCCGGCCTCGTCCAGCACGAGGCTGTGATGGCGGTAGACCGGCTGCGGCAGCCCGAGCAATTCCTGCAACAGACGGTGGACGCCGGTCGCCCAGAACAGATCCTGGCCTCGCACGACGTCGGTTACACCCTGCAAGGCGTCGTCGATCACAACCGACAGGTGGTAACTCGTTGGCGTATCCTTGCGGGCAAGGATCACGTCGCCCCACTGCCCAGCCCTCGCAGGCACCTGACCTGTCTCACCGCCAGGACCCGCGCCTTGCTCCGTCCAAAACACCGTGCCGGCACGCGTCACGGCCGTTTCCATATCAAGCCGCAAGGCGTAAGGCGCTCCCGACGACATTTTCCGGTCGCGCTCCTCGGCCGCCAGATGCCTGCCGGTCCCGGGATAGACCGGAGCGCCATCGGGATCGCGTGGCCAAATGCCCGCCCGGTCCTTGCCATCGACCATCCGGGCGATGTCGGCGCGGCTCTCGAAGGCGGGATACAGAAGGCCCTCGTGCATCAAGCGGTCGACGGCCTCGCGATAGAGCGCAAAGTGCTCCGACTGCCGCCGCACCGGCTCTTCCCACGTCAGGCCGAGCCACGCGAGATCCTCATAGATCGCCTGCTCGTATTCAGGCCGGCAGCGGACGGCGTCGATGTCCTCGATGCGCAGCAGCAAGCGTCCGCCGCTCTGCCGGGCGAGATCGAAATTCAGCAGCGCCGAGCGCGCGTGTCCAAGATGGAGAAATCCATTCGGACTTGGTGCAAAACGGAAAACGGGTGGTGGCATAGCTCGGCTTTGTTCGACGTGCGGCAAGACATTTGCAACCGCGTCAGATTCCCTTCATGCTCGCGGTCCGGTTCTGACATTCGTATTATATTCTTCGCAGGCACTTTAACGAATGTCAGAATCAAAGGATCACGAGAATCATGATTTGCGAGTGTCCTTTCATATCCGACGTTTGCTCGGTAGGCGCCGCAAAATGAAGCAAACCTCGGATACGGAACACTCGTAAATTGAATGACAGTCCATCTCAACACGCAAGCGGACCTTGAAAACGCTGTTCACGCGCTGGTCCGTTTTGATCCCCGGCTCGGCCCCGTGCTCGACATCGCAGGGATGCCGAACCTGCGGCGGCGCGAACCCGGCTTCGCGGGTCTCGCAGCCATTGTCTGCGGACAGCAGTTGTCGACAAAGGCCGCCGCCGCCATCTGGGGACGCGTCAGCGCGACATTCAATCCCTTTCATCATGACAAGCTCAAGAGCGCGCGCGCGGACCGGCTCGGGCGCCTTGGATTGTCGGCAGCGAAGATCAAATCGCTGAAGTTCATCGCCCGCGAACTGAGCGAAGAACGGCTCAATCTCGAAGTACTCGCGGAAGAAGACGCCGACGCTGCACACGCGACGCTGACCAAGCTGCACGGCATCGGGCCATGGACCGCCGACATCTACCTTCTGTTCTGTCTCGGTCATGGCGATGCGTGGCCGGCCGGCGATCTTGCCATTCAGGAAGCCATGCGGATCGGCCTCGCCCTGAAGTCGCGGCCGACAGTGAAGGAGATGCATCCGCTGGCGGAGCCGTGGCGGCCGTTTCGCGGCGCGGCGGCGCATCTGTGGTGGTCGTACTATCATGCCGTCAAGAAGCGTGAAGGCGTAATTGCGGGAACCGCGACAGCGTCGCCAAAGGCACCAGCAAAGACAAAATCCGCAAAAGCGAGATCCGTTTCAAACACCAAACCCGTTTTAAACAAATCCCGCGTCGCAAAAACGTCAGCGAAGCCGGCGAAGAATGCGCTACGAAAGAAAGCAGTTAAAAAGGCGGGAACACGGAAATGACATCGTCCACTCAATTCATCGTGGAGCGCAACGATCTGGCGAAATGCCGATTGATCGAAACGCCGCTGCCAAGCGTGATGCAATTGCCTGAAGACGGCCTGCTGGTGAAGGTCGAGCGTTTCGCCTTCACCGCGAACAACATCACCTACGCGATGCTCGGCGACCAGTTGAAGTACTGGCATCTGTTTCCCACCCCCGAGGGCTTCGGCAACATTCCGGTCTGGGGATTCGGCCGTGTCATTGAATCGCGTCATCCGGACATCGCCGTCGGCGAAGTGCTGTTCGGCTATCTGCCGATGGCGACGCATCTCGTGATCGAAGCCGCCGACGTCAGGAAAACAGGTTTTCGCGACGCCGCCGCGCACCGGCAGAGCGTCTCGCCGGTTTACAACGCCTATGCCCGCGTCACTGGCGATCCGGCTTTCGAAGGCCGCGAAGGCGATTATCAGGCGCTGCTGCGGCCGTTGTTCATGCTGTCGTTCCTCGTGGATGACTTCCTCGCCGACAAGGACTTCTTCGGTGCGAAAACCGTGATCCTCTCCAGCGCATCAAGCAAGACGGCGTTCGGGCTGGCGTGGCTGCTGCACAGCCACCGCAAGCCGGTGCGCGTGATCGGCCTCACCTCGGCCGGGAACGTGGACTTCGTCACGTCGCTGGGCTGCTACGACGAGACCGTGACCTACGACAACATCGAGACCATTCCCGCGGATCAGCCGGTCGCCTTCGTCGACATGGCGGGAAATCCCGATCTGCGCACCCGGCTGCACAGGCACTTCGGCGGTCAGCTGGTTTACAGCGGACGGGTCGGCCTCACCCATCAGGACGCAGCGCCCGACGACGACAATCTGCCCGGTGCCAAGCCGACATGGTTCTTTGCACCGGACCAGATCCGCAAGCGCGCCAAGGAATGGGGGCCCGGGGGAATCGACCAGCGATTCGGCGCGGTCTGGTCCGGCTTCACCGCCGCGATGGGCCCCAAGCTCGACGTGATCGAAAGCCGGGGTTCCGACGCGGTCCAGCGGGTCTATCTGGATACGCTGAAAGGCCGCGTAAAACCGGCACAAGCGCACATGCTGTCGATGGCCGATTGAGGCGAGGCGCTCACCGGCAGGTGAGCGGAAACGCTCTTCACAATCCCGTCACGCTGCCTGTAGTATGTCATCCCAAGCTGCTTCGCAGCCAATTGGGGTTGGGGCCAGGAGCGTTACTTGAACGCACATGTGTCACAAGGCGGTTGGCCGGTACTCGTGCTGAATGCGGACTTCCGGCCGCTGAGCTATTATCCGCTGTCGCTCTGGTCATGGCAGGACGCTGTCAAGGCCGTGTTCCTCGACCGCGTCAATATCGTTGCCAACTACGACCACGCGGTTCACAGCCCGACCTTCGAGATGCAACTGCCGAGCGTGGTCTCGCTCAAGTCGTTCGTAAAGCCGACGACCCATCCCGCCTTCACGCGGTTCAATGTGTTCCTGCGCGACCGCTTCTCCTGCCAGTACTGCACCTCCCAGGACGACCTGACCTTCGATCACATCATCCCGCGCTCGCGTGGCGGCCAGACCACATGGGAAAACGTCGTCGCGGCTTGTTCACCGTGCAACCTGCGCAAGGGCAACATGACGATGGCGCAGGCGCGGATGCACCCGCGCCAGATGCCGTTCGCGCCGACGGTGCATCAGCTTCATCGCAACGGCCGGTTGTTCCCGCCGAACTACCTGCACGAAAGCTGGCTCGATTATCTTTACTGGGACACCGAACTCGATCCGTAAGCGCGGCTGCCTCAGGCTCGCTGCTCAAACGGATAATCCGTATATCCTGCCTCTGCCCCGCCATAGAACGTCGCGCGGTTGTACGCATTCAGCGGCGACTTGCGCTTGAGCCGGGATGGCAAGTCCGGATTCGAAATGAAGTGACGGCCGAAAGCGATCGCATCCGCCTTGCCTGATGCGATGGCATCTTCCGCGGTTTCTCCGGTGAAGCCGCCAGCGGTGATCAGGACGCCGGGCCAGAGCGGCCTGAACAACTCCATCGCCGACGGCACATTCTGGTGATTGACCTCGGCGCGGCCCGCGCCGCTGCTGCGCGGCTCGATGAAATGCAGATAGGCGAGACCGCGATTGCTCAGCATTTTGACGACATGACTGTAGAGCGGCATCGGATCGGCCTCGCCGGTGTCGTTGGCGACACCGTAAGGCGACAGACGCACGGCCACGCGGTCAGCACCCCAGACGCCGATGGCCGCATCGGTGACCTCTAGCAGCAGCCGCGCGCGATTCTCGATCGATCCTCCGTATGCATCTGTTCGCTGATTGATGCGCGACTGTAGAAACTGCTCAATCAGATAGCCGTTCGCGCCGTGAATCTCGACGCCGTCGAAACCTGCCTCCAGTGCATTCCGTGCGCCCTCCCGGAAAGCGTCGACGATTCCCGCGATCTCGCTGGTTTCGAGTGCCCGCGGTGTCTCGTAAGGTACCTGCTTTCCCTCGGCGGTCATGGCGCTGAAATTGCCGGAGATGGGAACGGCGGACGGCGCGACCGGCAAGGCCCCGCCAGGCTGGAACGACGAATGCGAAACACGCCCGACGTGCCAGAGCTGCAAGAAGATGATGCCGCCCTTGGCATGCACCGCGTCGGTGATTTCGCGCCATCCTGCAATCTGCTCGCGCGAATAGATGCCAGGGGTTCTGGGATTTCCACGCCCGGTCTGAGTGACTGGCGATGCTTCGGCAATGATCAAGCCGCCCTGCGTGGCGCGCTGCTCGTAATATTCCAGGTTCAACGGATGCGGCGCGTTATCCTGCTGCGCGGCCCGCATCCGCGTCAGCGGAGCCATGACGACGCGATGGCTGAGCTGATACGGCCCGACTTTCAGCGAAGAAAAAAGCGAGGAAGACATCACGCAAGCTCCGGGTTCTGCATCAAGGATTTGACGCGTTATCACAGCCCGCGTGCTTTCTCCTCATTTTGAGCATGCATGGCAGACCCACGCTCCGATTACGCAGCGGTCGACATACGTGCCGCACGTTTGATGGCCTGGGGCGGCTGGCCGAACGCCCGCAGAAACGCACGGCGCATTCGTTCGGGATCGGAGAACCCGGTCTCGCGCGCGATCACATCGACGGGATGCTGCGCTTCTTCCATCAGAAGCCGTGCGGTTTCGACACGAAGGTTCTCGATAGCCTTCGCTGGCGACTGTCCGGTTTCAGAGCGGAACGCGCGGCTGAACTGGCGGGGGCTGAGCCGCGCGGCTTCCGCCAGAACCTCGACCGACAGATCGCTTCTCAGATTCTTCTTTGCGAAAGCGAGGGCATCCTGAATGCGGTCGGACTTCGGCTGTAGTTCCAGCAACGCCGAGAACTGCGATTGCCCCCCGGTCCGGCGATGATAGACCACCATCTTTCGGGCCACACCGCGCGCGACGTCAACGCCGAGATCGCTCTCGATCATCGCCAGACAGAGATCGATGCACGACGTCATGCCCGCAGACGTCCATACCGATCCGTCGACGATGAAAATCCTGTCTTCCTGAACTTTGACCTTCGGAAACTGGGCCTGCATGTTTCGCGCAAACGCCCAGTGCGTGGTGGCGCGCCGTCCGTCGAGGATGCCGGCTTCGGCAAGCACGAAGGCGCCGGTGCAAATGCTGGCGATCCGCCGCGACGACTTGCTGGCCGAGCTCATGAAAGCAAGAAGCGCGGGAGAAGATGGAAGAGGCGACATCCAGCCAGCCACCAGGACGGTATCGAACTTGGCCTTGCTGAAGGGTTTGGTCTCGACCGGAACGCCGGACGAACTGGCGACCGGCCCGCCATGTTCCGACAAAAGCTGGATCTCGTAAGCCGGCCCATTCGCCGACATGTTCGCCAGCTCGAACACCGAGAGCGCGGCGAGATCAACGATTTGAAAGCCCGGAAAAACAACAAGACCGATGCGCTTCATGGCGGCGACCTCTCTGATGTTTTAAAACGTCAATGTCTCAAAACGAGGTATATATGACATTTAGGACACACGGGTAACGCTCTAGGCTGGTCCCGTCAAGGTCGGCCACCGCCGGCCTCAATGGATCAACACAGGACGAACCACAATGTCTCAGCAACAGACCAAAGGCACGGCCCTCGTAACTGGCGCGTCCTCGGGCATCGGAGCCCTTTACGCAGACCGGCTGGCCCGGCGCGGATACGACCTCGTTCTGGTGGCGCGCGACAAGGCGAAGCTCGATACCCTCGCAGCCAAACTTGCCAGGGACACCGGCCGCAAGGTTGAGGTTCTGGCCGCCGACCTCAACGCGAAGGCAGATTTGCGCCGCGTCGAGGACAGGCTGAAGTCCGATGCAAACATCACCGTTCTGGTCAACAACGCCGGGATCGGCTCCGCAGGACCGCTGCTGACCTCGGATGTCGAACAGATGGACGCGATGATCCAGCTCAATGTCGTGGCGCTGACAAGGCTGGCGCTCGCCGCCGCACCCGCTTTCGTCGCGCGCAAGAACGGCACCATCGTCAATGTCGCCTCGATTGTCGCTCTCGATCCAGACGTGCTGAACGGCACTTACAGCGGCACCAAGGCTTATGTCGTCAATTTCACCCAGGCGCTGCACAAGGAATTCAACGGCAGCGGCGTGAAGGTTCAAGCAGTGCTGCCGGGTGCGACCGCGACGAATTTCTGGAATCTCGCGGGCGTGCCGGTCGCCCATCTTCCAGCAGCCATTGTGATGCAGGCGGACGAAATGGTCGACGCTGCGCTCGCGGGTCTCGATCTCGGCGAACTCGTCACCATCCCGTCGCTGCCCGACGTGCAGGAATGGGAAAACTATGACGCGGCAAGAAAAGCGCTCGGTCCGAAGCTGTCGCGAACGCACGCGGCGAGCCGTTACAAGACCGCGGCTGCCAAGCTCTCCGCCTAGCCTGGCAAGGCCCTCGCCCATCGGCGGGGGTCCTTTCTCACCGGAGCAGCAGCGTGGCTGCGACCGGTACCAGCAGCGATGTCACCAGTGCATTGAGTCCCATCGCGATGCCGGCGAATACGCCCGCGACTTCGTCGACCTGAAAGGCCCGCGCCGTTCCGATTCCATGCGAGGCGAGCCCCGCCGCGAAACCCCGCGCCCGAAAGTCGGTGATGCCCAGCCGGTTCATGGTCGGGGTGACGACGATCGCGCCCATGATGCCGGTCAGCACGGTTGCGACCGCCGTGATGGCGGGACTGGCGCCTAGCGTTTCGCTGATGCCCATGGCAACGCCCGCCGTCACCGATTTCGGCGCCAGCGACAGCACGATCTCCCGCGGCAAGCCAGCCGCCTCCGCGAACAACACCACGGACACGATCGCCGTGACGCAGCCCACCACCAGCGCCATCAGCATCGGGACAATCGCCGACATCACGGTCTTGCGGTTCTCATAAAGCGGCACCGCGAGCGCGACGGTCGCGGGGCCGAGCAGGAAATGCACGAACTGCGCACCGCTGAAATAGGCCGTGTAGCTGGTCCCGGTCAGGTGGAGAAACATGCCGACGATCCAGATCGAATGCAGCACCGGATTCATCAGCGGGTTGCGATGGGTCGCGAGCGAGGCCGCGTCAGCTATCGCGTAGACCACGAGCGTCACGGTCAGCCACAGCAGCGGCGTCTGAGACAGATACACCCACAACGAAAACGGATTGCCGCTCATGATGCGCTACGTCCCCGGCGCATCATGCGGCTGGTAACCAGAAAGGTCCCGACGGTGACAACCAGCGTCACCAGGACCGACGCAGCCAGGATCACGAAGATCGCAAAACCGCGCTGCGCGATGAGATCGAGCTGCTGCACCACGCCGACGCCGGCAGGCACGAACAGCAGCGACAGATGCGCCAGCATGCCTTTCGCAGTTCCTTCCACCGCGTTGTCGCGCAGCGGCCCTCGCGCCATGACCGGGAAACGATCGCGCGTAATCAGCACCGCGAACAGCAGCACCAGACCCACCACCGGCCCCGGCACCGGCGCCCGCAACGCGCGAACGATCACCTCGCCAATAAGCTGACAGATCAGGATGACACTCAGGCTGGCGATCATGGACGGCTCCAACGCGGATACGCTGCATAACACGCGAGACGGCTCGCCGCTGTCAATCGCAGCACGAGCATGGAGGCACCATCACTGCTGCGAACGCCGATAAAGCTCCGCAATGTTTTTCCAGATCGTATCCTTGAGTTCGTTGGCGGCTGGTCCTGTAAGAACAGCAGGCGGCCTGTGGCGCTTGATGCAGCCTTCGACCAGCCGCAGCACCCAGACCTCGCCATCGGTGTAGTAAAGATCGCCCCCGCCGTTACGCCCGCGCAGCGTTGGCCCTACCCCCGCGACGGTATAACGCGCCTCGATCATGCCGGCGGCTTGCAGATCGGTTTCGATCAACTGCCGCTCCGCATCGACATCCGGCGCGATGTGATGCGTGATCGCGCCGGTATAATGACTGAATCCGACGCTTCGATCGAACGTCACCGCGGCGAGCCAGACCGGGCGCTTCTCTTCGCCATCCTTGAGTACCATCCACAACCGGATGTGATGACGCTGGTCGGCGCTCTTGCCGACGGGCTTCTCAAACGCGAGATCCTCGCGGCGGCCATCGTAAAACAGCGGACTGACCGGCGCATCGGGATAAGGCCTATCCAGCAGCACGCTGCCCGATATTTCCAGCGAAGAGCGCAATGTAACCGGGTCGGCCGGAAACCATCCTGCCTCGCGCATGGCGCAGAGAACGTCATTCGACGATCCGACCAGCCCGACATTGATCGGATCGGCAGGGATTCCCTGCGCGGTGACTGTCACCATCGGCAGGCCGTCGAGTTTCTTCTGATGTTCGTAATGCCGCCAGAACGACGGCAATAACAAATAGGCGATTGCGCCGTAGACAACGAGAAACACACCAAGCGCGATGAGCGCCCGTTTCATGGCGCGCGACCGCGATCGCCCCGCCGGACCAGCCGGACTCACGCCCGGCTGGTCCATAGCCGCTCGACCGATCTCAGCCTTTCAGCCGCTTGGTGCATTCGCTGTAGTAGCCGCCGCCCTTTTGAATCCACTTCAGACCGCCGTTCGCATTGGTCGCCTTGTTGGCGTTGTATTGGTCGACGCAGGTGTGCATGCGCGCCTTGCCCGCGGTCTCGCTTGAATACTTTGGCGCAACGGCGGTCGGGAAGACCGCCGCTCCTGCGGCGGCGGGGGCCGCGGCAGGCTTCGGCGCTTCAGCGGCCTTCGGTGCTTCCTTCGGAGCGGCAGCGGCTTTCGGCGATTCCTTGGGGGCCGCGGTTGTCGCCGCGGCCGGCGTCGCATCGGCGCCGCATTGCGCCTTGCGGAAGTCATTCCACTTCTGATCGCCAAGCGTTCCCGCGGTCTTCGCGGCCTGATACTTGGCGCTGCATTCCTGGGCGGTCAGAGCCTGCGCCGGCATCGCGGCGAAGGTTGCTGCACCAGCCAGCAGCGCCGCACAGAACAGATTGGCTCGGATTGTCATCGAACTCTCCTGAATGAGGAATCTCGAAAGCGACACATCCTAGCTCACGCCGATTTGCATTCAACGCGCATCACCCACGGCAATCAAAAAATAATGACCGGCGAAGGTCATTCCGCGCTGCGGCGTTCACCGGCGGTTCATCCTCGCGAGCCAAGGCTCGCGCCCATCCGCAACGCGAGACTTCACCCATGATCACTTTCTCTTCACGCATCCTTGCCACCACCGTCGCCTCATTGATGCTTGCCGGCTCCGCCTTCGCGCAGACCGCAACGCCAGCCACTCCGGCGGCGCCAGCGGCCAAGACGGAGCCGGCCAAAACCGCGCCTGCCAAGACGGCAACACCCAGGGAGAAGCCCGAACGCACCGCGGCTTCCCTCGAATGTTCGAAGCGGGCCGATGCCAAGGGACTGCATGGAAAGGAGCGCAGGAAATTCCGCTCCGAGTGCAAGAAAAGCGCTGGCAAGGCCAACTAGCGCAGCGACGCAAGGCGAGCCGGCCACCGGCTGGCCCGCCCCTTCTATCTTCACCGCGCCTTGCATGGAGAGTGCGTGAGCCATGCTCGCACTCCGTTTGCGGAGCGTGGCCGGATTTGTGATAACGGCGTTGCCGTTCCTCAAATCCCGCCGCAATGACGCCCGTCCTTCACAAGCTGTCGCGAGTTCTTCGCAGCGTCACTTCGCGCAACATTCTCCATACGTTTGAAACACTCCTGATCGGCCTGGCCGGAGGAGCCTTGTTTCAATGGCTGGAATTGCCCGGCGGATTGATCTCGGGTGCGATGATCGCGGTGGGCGCAGCGGCGATCGCGGGGCGCCCCATGGGCCTGCCGCCGCTGATGGCGCATATCATCCTGATGACGCTCGGCCTGTCGCTGGGCTCGATGGTGTCGCCGCAAATGCTGACCAATATGGCGACCTATCCGGTCAGCATCGCGATCCTCGCCGCGTCCACCTTCTGCGCCACGCTCGGCAGCAGCTTCTATCTGCAACACGCCCACAAATGGGACCGCACGTCCGCCCTGCTCGCGGGCAGCCCCGGCGCGCTGTCGCAGATCATCATGCTCGCCAACGAACGGCGCGCCGACGTCGCCGGCATCGCCGTGGTGCAGACCATGCGCGTCATCATTCTGACGGCGGCGCTGCCGCTGGTCCTCGCGGCGGCCGGGCTGGCCCAGCACGGCGGCTCCCCGATCCACGCGGCGCCAGCGACGCCGCTTGCGCTCGCTGTCCTCGCCGCGGTGTGCGTGGCGACATCGCTGCTGCTGCGTCTCGTAAAGTTTCCTGCGAGCTGGATGTTCGGCGCCATGCTCGGCTCCAGCATCCTGCACGGCACCGGATCGATCGAAGGAGGCTTGCCGGGCTGGGCCTATGCCGCCGCCCTGATCGGGATCGGGGCGCTGATCGGCACCCGGTTTGCAAGAATCTCAGCGCGTACCTTGCTGAGCCATATGGCCGCAGCGATCGGATCATTCACTGTTGCGATCGTTATTTCAGCGATTTTTGTCGCACTCGCGGCACTGACCACGCATGCGCGGTTTGGCGACATCGTGGTCTCCTTCGCGCCGGGGGCGATGGACGCCATGCTGGCGCTTGCGCTGACGCTGCACATCGATCCGATTTTCGTCGGCGCCCATCATCTGTCGCGGTTCGTTTTCGTCTCGGTGGCGACGCCGGGCATTGTTCATCTGTTCGGCCGTCAGCAGATCGACGCGGATGACTAGGTATTATCCCGCAATTTTTCGCGCAGTGCTTACTCCCCATGCGGCCAGCGCGGCCATGGCAAGCGAGATCAGCACATTGTAACCGGCGAGCGACAGCCCGAGAAAACGCCACTGCACCTCATCGCAGCGGATCACCTTCACTTTGTTCAGGCTATCCAGCAGATTTCCAGTGTTGCCGAAATCGACAATCGGCCCGCTGCAATCGGTCGGGCCCTGCCAGAATCCCCATTCGACACCGGCGTGATAGGCGCCGAGACCCGCATTGGCGAGCAGCACGAGCCCGAGAATGATAAGACCCGCACCGAGCAGGCCCCGGGAAACGCCCTGCGAGGCGCCAATCGCGACCAGCGCCGCCAGCGGGATGGCGAGGTAGTAGGCATAACGCTGCTCAAGGCACAGCGGACAGGGCCGGATATCGAGTACCAGCTCGAAGAACCACGCGCCGGCGATGGTCGCGGCTGCAATGGCCGCAATTCCCGCACTGGCGATAAATATCGCATCGCGAGCGTGGCGAATGTGTCCCGATGCCGTCGTGATGCCGTTTGACACGCGAAATCTCCTGTCCGGGCATGGGTCCTAGCTCGCCCGCCGTCCGCTGTCGACGTTTGTCACGATCACAGGCGGTTGACCGCCACCGCGCGCGAGCTATATTCCGCCCGCTTCACGACCCTGCCCTCGGGCGGTGGTCTGTTGGCCCCTGTGGCGGAATTGGTAGACGCGCTCGACTCAAAATCGAGTTCCGCAAGGAGTGCTGGTTCGATTCCGGCCAGGGGCACCAACCAGGCTGTTCAAGCCCGTTCCGAAACGTCCGCAACCGTCCGCACCGTGCTCGGAAAGCCTTGAAAAATAGGCACTTCCGCGTACGTTCTAGTTCGTCACCGTTTGTTCTCCTCCGATCCCAGCCGCCCGATTTGCTGGTATTTTTGCTGGTATCGGGAGAACAAACGTTCACGGCGACTTTCGCTTTGCCGAATGAAGGAATTGAGCCGATGGGCGGCAAGAACGACGGCGCGTGCGCCAATCCCAAGCAGATTAAGACCGACGTCGACTGCCGCGCCGCCCGACCGAAATTCGACAATGGCGCGTGGAGTCCCGCTAAGATTTCCGACGTGACCGGCGGCTGGCTCTATCTCTTCGTCACGCCGGACGTGAGCAGGCCCGGCAACGCTGCCTCCAAGCTCTGGCGGATGGACTACCGTTTCCACGGCCGCCAGAAAACCTACTCCATCGGCCCCTACGGCAACGGCAGGGATGGCACGTTCTCGCTCGCAGACGCGCGGCGCGAGCGCGACAAGGCCAAAGACCTGCTCAAGGAAGGCAAAGACCCGAGCATCGAGAAGCAGCTCGACAAGCACAAGCAGGCCGCCGCCCGGCCTTTCGCGCAATGGGCCGATGAGTGGCTCGCCAAGAAGAAGGTGGAGAAAGTCAAGCGCGGCAGGATCGTCGCAGTGCGCGACCCCAAGACCGTCGAGGTGCTCGAGCTGCGCGTCGGCTACGTCAAGGCTCGCTTCGGCAAGCTGTGCAGGCAGGACATCAAGCGTCCCGACGTGCTCGCTTTCATGCGTTCATATGAAGCAGAGGGAAGGCTGGAAACCCGGGACCGAGTGCGCAGCATCGGCGAGCAGATCTGCGACTATGCCGACGTCGAAGGCGACGGCTACAATCCATTCCGCAACCTGAATGGACAGATGATTGCCAACATTTCGACGCCGCGTCCCGGTGTCACCGAACCACGCGACGTCACGCGCGTCTTCAAACTTATCAGCGCACCGTGGACGAGAGCGAGATTTGGTGACGTCGTTGGCCTTGCCTTGCGCTTCAATGCGCTGACCATTCCCCGCCCCGGCATGGTCAATGAAATGGAATGGGGCGAGGTCGATTGGGATGCCAAACGCTGGACTGTTCCAGCTCCCAAGATGAAGACCGGTTGGGACCATGTTGTGCCCTTGTCACGACAGGCACTCGCGATCCTGCGTAGCGTCCAGAAGCTGACCGGCCATCGCCGGTACGCGTTTTCCTGCTCGAAGGACGCGCCGCTATCAAACAATACGCTCAACAAGCGCTTGCGGCTGCTTGGCATTGATACCAAGACTGATCATTGTGCCCACGGATTCCGGACCACGTTCTCGACTCTATCTCACCACGAAGAGATCAAGGACGCCAAGGCATGGGATGGCGATGTCGTCGAGCTGCAGCTCGCACATCTCGATAACTCTACTGTGGAAGGTCTCTACAAGAAGCACGGACCCCTCGCGCTGATCGGCTCGCGCACGAAGCTGATGCAGCATTGGGCTGATCGGATCGACCACTGGCTCGATCCCAAGAAGGTGATGCCGATCAAGGGAGGCGCGCAGGCTTGAGTCGCCTATCATCAGGCCTGTTAAGTTGCCCAATTCAACCCGTCGCAAAGCTCATGTGATAATCGTCGACGCTTGTGCATCTCGTGCTGGAAGGATCGATTTCGCATCCGTTGCATCGCGTTGCGCTTGTCCGCCTGAGATAACCGCAACAGCCGTTGTCGCCTAGATCCAATGCTTTGCCGTGGCTTCGAACGGCCGGATACAATGGAGAAGCAGTGCGACGGAGAGAGTGTCAGTCAGCCCCCGCTGAAAGATAAAGCATTTTCGACCTTCCTGGACTACGGCCACGTCCGAAATATCATCTCCGGCAGCCGAAATTACCGGAAGGGTCATAATACTGTTTCGAAGAGGGGATGGTTGCGGGGGGTGCAACACCCGTATTAGTTCGAGGGCAATCCCACGGCCCGCAGCATGGCCCTGCTAATCGGCCCAATGTCGGATGTGGCTACCGGCCATAAGCGAAGCGGGGTGTCCAGCTTCGCTCCAATTCAGCATCCTCATCCTCCTCATCGAGAGGGGCTTCGGGCAGCCCCTCGCTGGTCAACACGGTCAAGGTGTAGCCGTATTTGCCAAGGCCGATGATCTCTTCATCAAGAGTGATCCGACCCGGGCCGTCGAACCATGTCGCCAAGTCGGTTTCACCAACGGCGCGTTCGGCGCGAAGGACATTCGCCGCATCCGCGTTGAACCTCTGCGTCGCTCCGTCGGGCAAAGGAGCGCCTTTTCGCAAGAACGCTAGCTTGCCGAGATTCTTGAAAGACTCCGAGGTAAACGCATATGCGATCTCGTTGCCCTTGCTGACGATGATCGCCATCGGATAGCTGCCGCACTCCGCGGCCCGAATCGCGGCAGCCGTGATCGAACAATGGGCCTTCTCAGCCAGCTTGAGAATGCCGTCGAGGCCGATCTGATAATTGGAGAGCAGGTTGCGTGTGAGATTGGACGGCAAGAGAAGGCCGCTGGCGAAGTGGTCAGCCTCCAGCTCGATCGACGTATTCTGTGTAAAATTGGCGCGGGACATGTGCGCGCCGCCGGCCTTGATAATCTCCTCGGGATGGCCCGGCAGGAACCAATGCCCCAGCTCATGGCCAATGGAGAAATTCTCGAAGCCTTCGTTGCCGTGCTCGGTGGAGTAGATGATGGTGGCCGAATCACCGGCGAAGATGATCGCGCCGGACACGCCCGTCACTTCGGCTGGTTTCGCCTGGATGACAATATCCCTGGCCTTGGCGATCTCTCGAGGTCTAACTGGAAACTGATTGAAGCCAAATTCCTCAGCGACCTTTTCGCCGTGCTGGGTTGCCATCTTCAACCGAAAGCCCGCCATGTTTCGCCCCCTATTTCTTGTCCTTAATCATTGTGTCGATGATGTTCTGAATAAAAAGTCGATCTTTTGCGCTCAGCTTGTCTTCGTCGCGAAAGGCGGTCGTCGCGGCTTGCGCCCCGAGTAGGTAGTCGGCCGAGACCTTCAGCGCCTTCGCGAGCGCTCGCACGTTGTCGAACGACGGCTTGCGGCGCCCAGCCTCAAAATGGGCGATGGCCGAAGGTTGCATGCCGGCTTCCCTGGCCAGTTCGGATTGGCTTAGCTCCCGCGTTTCGCGCGTTTTGCGCAGGCGAGAGGCGAAGTCTTTTGGTGCGCTTGACTCGGCCATGACAGATCGTATAGAGTTCCATGTCTAGATCGTCGACAGCCCCGCGGGGCTATTTCTTCGGCTCAGGCTATGACAGAGCGTATAGCTACTTATTACGATTTGCGAATCAGGTCAAGGAATCAGGAGTTGTGAGCATGGCAGGCAAGAATCAGCATGTCGTTCCGCACGGTGACGAATGGGCCGTGCGTGGCGAAAGGAATGAGAGGGCAACCTCGATCCATCCGACCCAGGGAGATGCCGAACGGGCTGCACGGGAGATCGCGATCAACCAGCAGAGCGAAGTCGTCATTCATCGGCCGGACGGTCGGATTCGCGACAAGAATTCCTACGGGCACGATCCCTATCCTCCGAAGGGCTAAGCGACATGACGCAGGTTGCAGTTCCTTCAGATAAACCGCCGATTCGTCGAATTCTCTCGATTGACGGCGGCGGCATCATGGGAACGCAGCCGGCGTCCTTTCTTACGTCTCTGGAAGAGGATCTCGACCGGCCCATCGGAGAGTATTTCGATCTGATCGCAGGAACGTCCACGGGCGGCATTCTGGCGATCGGATTGGCGATGGGTCTTCCCGCGCGTGATCTCCTTGACCTCTATGTCCGTCGCGGCCCACACATTTTTGGACAGTCGGGCGGCGCTCTGGCGAGCTTCGCCGGCGACGCGTGGCGTCGCCTCAAGCACATCGTCACCCCGAAGCATGACGCTGATCTGCTGCGGAGCGAACTCTCTACAGTTCTCGGCAGCAGGCGCATTGGGGATGCGAGAACGCGACTGGTGATTCCCGCATGGGATGCCGACCATCGCGGTGTCTATATTTTCAAGACAGCGCATCATCCCCGCCTCAAGACCGATTACAAGCGCCTCGCCGTCGATGCCGCGATGGCGACGGCCGCCGCGCCCACCTACTACAAGCGCCACCGGACCGCCGAGGATGTCGGTCTGCTCGACGGCGGCGTATGGGCCAACAACCCGATCGCGTTGGCGGTGGTCGAGGCCGTCACTTTGCTCGACTGGCCGGCCAGCAGTCTGCGAGTGCTGAGCCTGGGCTGCGTCAACGAGGTCTACATGATCGGCGAGGCGCCTGGTTGGGGCGGTCTCGCAAAGGATGTGACCCGCCTGTTCATGGACGGCCAGTCGCATGGCGCGCTTGGTATGGCGAAGTTGCTTACCGGCCATCAATACGAACGTGAGGCGATTTTCCGGTGCTGCCCGGATGTGCCGAAGGATTTCTTCAATCTCGATGACACGCGCAAGATCGCGCAACTCAAAGGCATGGGCGCCTCATCAGCTCGTAAGGAGCGTCCTCGCATTGAACCCGTTTTTCTGACGGAAACTGCCGAATCGTTCAAACCTATCTACACCGTGAAAGGAATTGAGCCATGAATCAGATGTTCACGGCGCCTCCCCAGACGCATCTGCTTTTGCGCAAAGCCGAGGTTTACTCGCTCCTCGATCAGATTTGCCAAGCGCTGGAGTTGACCGCTGCTCAGCTTGAGGCTGCGCGGACGAGCTACGAGGCTGTCGCGGAATGGCTCTCCGGGTCGGACAACCCTCTTCTGAAGTGGATCGATATTTATGCTCACGGCTCGACCGGCCTCGGCACGACGGTCAAACCGATCGGGCGCGAAGATTTCGACGTCGATCTCATCTGCAAGGTGCTGCGCTTTACCGCTGACCGGCCACCGGCAGAGTTGAAACGCATTGTCGGCGATCGCCTGAAGGAGAACGCGCGCTACGCTGCCATGCTCGAAGAGAAGAAGCGCTGCTGGCGCTTGAACTACGCACGCGAATATCATCTCGACATCTCGCCGACGATCAACAATGCCAAATGCGCCAACGGCGGCGAATTGGTTCCCGACAAGAAGCTGCGGGAATTCAAACCGACGAATCCGAAAGGCTACAAGGCGCTCTTTGAACGCAGGGCAGCCCTAATCCCCACCTTGCGGATGCAAAAGGCTCTCGCTGCCGAGGACCGTGCGGCCGTCGAGCCCTTCCCTGTGCATGGCACCGCCAAAGGCATCCTGCGGCGGACGGTGCAGATCCTCAAGCGGCATCGTGATGTGCATTTCCTGGAAGTCGTCGAGGAGATCGCACCGATCTCCATCATCATCACCACGCTCGCGGCACAGTCGTATGAGTATTGCGTCAAGAGCTTTGTTTTCGATTCCGAACTTGACGTTCTGATCGCGACCATTCGGTTGATGCCACACTTCATCGATAAGCCGGTCGTCAATGGTCGGCGGATCTATGTGGTGGCCAACGAAACCACGGTCGGCGAGAACTTCGCCGAGCGCTGGAATACTGAGCCGGCTCGCGCCGCCGCCTTCTACGAGTGGCATGCGAAGGCACTGGCGGACTTCGAGGCCCTTCCGGATTTGCAGGGCATCGACGTTATCGGCAAGAGCTTGGAAGGAAGCCTCGGGAGTTCGGTCGTTCGCAAAGTTATCGATGCTCGCACCGACAGCATTTCGCAGGCACGCACGGCCAAGAAGCTCTACGTCGCGCCGACGGTCGGGCTCACGCTGTCCAGCGCGGCCAATGCGACGCCGGTTCGCTCCAACACGTTCTTCGGTGACTAGGTGTTTTCGCGTGACCGCCCAGACCTGACGCCCGCGCAGCAGTTTATGTTTCTGCGCGCCAATCCCATCTGTACGGGGACAGGCCGGCTGCACGCGACTGGCTTTATTTGGGATTATCGTGACAGGCCGACGCCCCTTAGCCGTGAATACTCCATGCGCATTACATTTCAGCGGGGCGAAACACCAAGCGTCTTCGTCACGGACCCCGAGCTTTCGGCTTTGGCGGGTGAGCGGCCCCTGCCGCACGTCTATCATGATCCCCTGCGCCTGTGCCTCACGTTGCCAGGAACGCGCGAGTGGACCGGCACGATGCGGATCGATCAGACATTCGTACCCTGGGCCACAACGTGGCTTTACTATTTCGAGGACTGGCTGATCTCCGACGACTGGAAGGGCGGCGGCAAGCACCCCGATCCGACGGATAACGAGCGTTATGGTCGACGGGTGCGTCGCGCGACGCGGCAACCGAGGATCTGACGGCTATATTACAATACATGCGGCGTCCCCTTCTGCTTTGATGCTATCTACCTTAACTGACAACTTCCTCTCGCCTTCCGGCCCCTTATCCGCCGCCATGACGCACTTGAACATCGGCGGGACCAGCTTAGCCGGATCGGGAAGGCGCGGCTGCGAACGCGGTCCCGGCTAGAGCTTCGGAATAGGCAACGAAAACTGCGCATGGCGCGGGCCCAAACCGGCTTTACTATTCGGCCTATTGGAGAGCCGACAATGGGAACCCCGCTCTGACTCTTTCCTGAGGATGCTCTCCGAGGGCTACCCTTCGGCTCGCTTAGCGAAATGACGCACTCGGCGAGCCTTCAAAAAAGCTTCTGTCCGTCGCCATGAACCGCGCCAACATAGGCGCAATGAGTTTGGTCGAAGCCAAGCATATCGCTCGGTATCTCGGTTCTCATGATGAACACGTAATAGGAGCGCTATCTGGCGGCTCTATTGAGCAGTTTCTCTGGAATGATTCCGTCATGAAGCAAGGCACGCTTTAGCATCGAAATATCACGGCCGTTGTTCACCGCGATTGCGCCGGCAATTTTATCGTGACTATCGAGGAAGATTGCCGTCCAATTGTTCGTTTCAGGATCGTCCAGCACGACACTGCGGTCAGCATTTTGCAGCACTCCTAACGACTGAATGTTGTGTCCAAACTGGTCCGACCATAGCCACGGCGGCTCCGCATAATGCGAGTCAATCCCTGCCATGGATTTCGCCGCGACCAGCGATTGGCCCGAGGCCACCTTCCAGGACTCAAGTCGCTGACGAAACGCGCCGCCTAAGACGGGGTGTGACGTCACCTCTCCCGCAGCGAAGATCGCCGGATCAGATGTCTGGCAGCGATCATCCACGACAATACCATCATCGACGTCCAGCCCCGCGTCCGATGCAAGTTGGGTGTTGGGTTGAACCCCGATCCCGACAACGACTGCGTCGACATCTGCGAATGCATTCCAGCGCAATCGCAACGAACCATCATCCTGATGATGAATTGAATCGATCTTTGAGCCAAATTCGAACTGGACTCCGTTCAGGCGATGCAATTTCTCAGCCCAACGGCTCAGGATAGCAGGCATGCCGCGAGATAGTATCCGATCCGTCATCTCAAACAGAAAAACCTCGCAGGCCATCGCTCGAGCGGCGGCAGCAACCTCTAACCCAATGAACCCGCCGCCGATCACAGCAATTCGACGCGATTCCCGAAGCACGGATTTCAAGCGAACCGCGTCTTCAAGCGTTCGCAGATAGAGAATTTTCGAGCTTTGCCCGACGCTATCCGGCAATTTTCTCGCCCGCGATCCGGTCGCGAGGAGTAGCCGATCGTAAGCATAAGCATTTCCGCAAGCGGTTAGAATTTCGGAGCGGTTTCGATCGATCTGCGTCGCGGTTTGTCCGGGATGATACGAAATACCGTTCTCATGATAGGTCTCCGCGTTTGCCAGATAGCGCGGTGCGCCCTCGCCAAGGACTTCTTTGGACAGCGGCGGGCGATCATACGGCAGGCCGAGTTCGTCTCCGAGAATATCGATCTTGGCTTGTGGCGCCAACTCGCGAAGATGCACGGCGGCTGTGTGCCCCGCGAGGCCTGCTCCGACAATCACAAAACGCATTTTAGCGCTCCCTGTAGGGGAAGGGCACATTCGGCGCGCCCGTCCTCCTTATCCGCCGTTGACAGGCGCCGAGCACTCTCACATTCAATACCTTCAGCCGAAGGCTAGTTGGCAGATTCTGCTGATATTCATCTGCGACGCACTTGCTAGACGCTGTAGAAATCGAGCGCAGTGGCCATTTGATCGTTCGTAAGGGAAATCTTTTTGAATCCGATCAGCCAAGCCTCTCCAAGACGGCGCAGCCGAAATTCAAGGCGTCCGAAGTTGGTATGGCTTTTACAAGCGCGCGGATCGTACGTATGAACCGTGAAGCAGGCATTTCCCTCGATCGAATCCGTCGAGGCCGCATCGACCATGATGTTCGTATAGGAATGAACCGTGCGCGGAAGCGGCATCGCCGTGATGGACTTTCGCGACTGTATCCTGTCAATTCGGTCACTCAGCCCATATGAGTTCTCATGATATATCATTGAAAGCTCGCGGTTCGGATTGGACGTCGTCTCGTACTCGTCCTTCCAGGCCGGCACCCAGAAAATCGCATCGTCAGCGTAGAGCTTGACCCAATCGCGGAATTTCTTCTGATCCAGAAGTCTTGCCTCCGTGAAGAGAACGCGAGTAGCAATCTTCAGGTAATCATCCTCTGACATGTCGCTAACCTAGCCTTCCGAGGGATCACGAGTCATAAGGCGCAGCCATTCCCGGTAACCGGAATGAAAGCATGTCTCATCGCCGAACAGGGGCGCTCCATAGGTCCACCGATCAGGTGAAACCTGCAATTCGGAAGAGTAGTTGAGTGCCTCGCCGGACTTCGGCCTCAAGCCTCGCGCATACCCCTGCGTAGGACCAGCGAAACGAGCTCCGTAGCCGGTCTGGCAAAGCTCGTACATGACGTTGTCGTCGGACGTCGCAAGACCGCTCGGATTGAAGAAATCCTCATACAGACGGATGCGAACGCGGCGCGCCTCGTCACTTTCACCAACTGGGGCAAGACAGTGAGACGTAATCTCCGTCTTGTCCGGAGCCAATGGCCGCCACGTCCGCAACTGCAGCGTGCCGATATCAACGATCTGCAGGTTAGGATAAATCGTGAGATTGCGCTGACGAAACATCCACTTGAGCTTGTCTTCCCGAGTCTGCCCCTGAACCGTCGACAGAAGTTTGCCATCCTGATTGAGAGGGCGGAGCTTATAAACCCTTGACGCATGAATGGACCACATCATCGCGTGCCCCCTCGCCAGGCTGAAGCTTCCTTGCGCGTCGGGGTCGGTCTCTGTCGGATTCCACGGCTTTACTTCTAGCGGTCCTCTCCGCACTTCACGCTTCTTGAGAACGTCGATATACGAACTGTGCGTTGAAGCGAAGTGGTAATAATCAAGCCCGTTCTCGAACTGAAGCTTCCAATTGGCGTCGAACGTGTAGCTTACGTTTCCGTCAACGAACTCCAGCCCTTCGATGCCCTGATCGACAACGAGATCGATAAACGCGCGCGCGTCACCAAGATGCTCCTCTAGCGTCGGCACGTCGGGCGACACGCTTGCAAACAGAAGCCCTCGATAGCTTGCAATCTTGGGAACAGGCTTGAGGCCATGATCATCCGCAAGAAAGGACGGCGGATACTGGCCATCCTTCTCATCGGTCATCGAAACATTCTTGCCGGCACTATCGTACGACCACCCATGATAGCGACAAACATGGAATTTCTGATTGCCCTTCTTAAAGGGGCAAACGATCGCCCCGCGGTGGCGACAGGTGTTAAAGAAGCATCGAATTTCTCCAGTCCCGTCCTTTGTAATCAGGACGGGGTGGCGCCCGATGTACGTCGTCACGAAGTCATTCGGCTTGCGTAACTGACTTTCCAGCCCGACGAAAACCCAAGTCCCCTCGAAAACGTGAGTAAGTTCGCGCTCAAAAATATCCTGGTCGGTGAACACCGTCCGATCTACCCGAAATATTCCGTCATCGGGTCGATCGTCCAGCAGCTTCGAAACCATTTCGGGTGTGATTGGCCCACCTCTGACACCACCGTCGCTCGGCCTCACAGGGCTGGGTACTTCCGACCTGAAGCTGGTCAATTCGACCTCCTCTATTTTTCTTGTAGCAAAGCGGAGCGGCTATTTCGGACGAGATGGGGGCGTCACACAAAATGGCGACATCGTCGCCCCCCTTGCCGTTAAGTTAGGTTGACGCGTCGGGATTAGACGGTGCCGAGGTGACATCGATTTCCACAGCATCACCGGCGACACGAACAGGATAGGTTGCCAGGGCCGTTTCTGCTGGTGAGGTCAACGCCGCGCCCGTTCGAACATCGAAGCGGGCGCCATGAAGCGGGCACTCGATCTCGTAACCATCGAGCCAACCGTCGGACAGAAGTGCATAGGCATGAGTACAAACGTCAGACGTGGCAAAATACTCTTCGCCGCAGCGGTAGAGCGCAACTTTGCATCCGTTGATATTGAGCTGCTGAATGCTGTCATCCGACACATCTTTCGTAAGAGCGGCTTTTACCCAGTTAGTCATTCGAGTCGACGCTCGCTTTTGGATTGTTGCGAACTTCAGTTCTTTCCGAACATATTCTTCCAGGCCTCGGTGCCCGGCTTCGCTTCCCATTGTTTGCTGTCGGACAACGTATTTATGCCCGCCCTAACCCCCGGACGGTCTTTGATCGCCTGGTACCATCGATCAATGTTCGGGTACTCCGACAAGTCACGTCGATGCAGCTTTCGCGTGCGAACCCAAGGGAATGTGCTGATGTCAGCGATGGAATACTCGCCGGCGAGATATTCAAATTCGCCAAGGCGCTTCTCGAGAATGTTGTATATTCGACCAACTTCCCGATCATAACGTTCGATCGCGTAATCGATCTTCTCAGTCGCATACACCATGAAGTGGTGCGCTTGGCCCAGCATTGGACCCATCGTCGTATTCTGAAATACAAGCCACTTTAGCGTATCGTAGCGCTTTTCAGGATCCTGAGAGAGAAATCTACCGGACTTTTCCGCGAGATAGATAAGAACGACCGCGGATTCAAAAACTGCATATGGCTTGTTGTGCGGGCCATCGTGATCCACGATGGCCGGCACTTTGTTATTTGGATTGATCTTCAGAAATTCCGGATGAAACTGCTCACCTGCCGTTATATCAACCGGAACTACACGATACTCCAAGTCCAACTCTGCCAGCATTATGGCTGCTTTATACCCGTTCGGGGTTGGCCAGAAGTATAGATCAATCATCGCAGAGGACTCCTATCCGACGATCTTGAGCCCTGCTGGCTTGTCAACGATCAGCCCAGGGTTCAACATCCACTTCGGGTCCAGTTCGGTCTTGGCGGCTGCCAGCACACGGCGGAACAACGGATCGACTTCCTTGTCGTACCAAGGACGGAACGATTTTCCGACAGCATGGTGGTGCGTGATGGTTGCGCCGAGTTCGATTAGCGCGTCCGACGCAACGTCGTGGAGCATCTTATAGGCTTCAAGGCTGTTGGCGTGCGTCGAAGGAGCCATGATCGAATAGTAAGGAGCCGGGCCGTCCGGATACAGGAAGGAGAACCTGCGGCAGACGATGCCGCCGCCAAGATTTTCCTTCTGGGCCTTCCGGATGCGACGCATGATCTCGGTATCGACTTCTTCGAACCGATCCCAAGTGTAGGCAGTTTCGAACGTGAAGCTGACGATTCCCATCGCTGCGCGCGTATGCATCAACCGGGGCAGATATCTGAACTGGTGCCGCCAGTTACCCTGCGGCCCGCTACGGCTGGTCTCCAGCGCGTTGTCCGCAGTTCCCGCCTGTTGCTTCACGACGCCACCGAAGTCCTTGCAGATTTCGAGACTACGCTCCAGCCACGCGTCCACCGGATGGTCGGCGGATTCGAAGCCCAGCAACAGGACCGAATCGGTGCCGTCTCCAGCGCCGTAGAATTTGGCGTCCTGCTCGTCCAGATAGCGACAGTTCGCCGGGAACAGTCCTGCTTGGGTGATCTGACGGACGGCCTTGGCACCCTGATAGAACGTCTTGAAGGAGATCGACGCATTCGCACGGAATTTCACACGCCCCTGTAGACGCATCCATGCATCGGTGATGATGCCCAGCGAGCCCTCAGACCCGATGAACAGCCGATCCGGATTGGGTCCCGCACCCGAGCCTGGCAGGCGGCGGTTCTGGATCGTTCCCGCCGGGGTGACCACGCGCAGGCTTTCCACCATGTCGTCAATATGCGTGAGATGGGTCGCATAGTGACCGGACGAGCGGGTTGCGATCCAACCGCCCAGCGATGAGAATTCCCACGATTGCGGAATATGGCGCAAGGTGAGGCCATGCGGCTTCAGTTGTTCTTCCAGAGCCGGACCGAGAATGCCCGCCTGGATCCGCGCGCAGCGCGACACGGGGTCGACTTCGAGAATCTTGTTGAGGTTGCCCAAGTCGATTACGACGACCCCGGGAAAGGCGTCGCGCTCGGGACCCCAGAAGCCGCCGGTGACGCTCGATCCGCCGCCATACGGGATGCATGCATAACTATTTTCCCCGCACCAGTCGAAGATGGCAGCGATGTCTTCTTCGTCGCGCGGATAGGCCACGACGTCCGGAGCCTTCTTGAAATCGCGCCGGTAGATAAGGGTCATGTCCTTGAAACCCTTACCGTACGTATGAACAATTCTGTCCCATTTTTCCGAGGTACAGAAATCCTCCAGCGTTCGCGGGATCTTTATGCGCGACGCATAAAGTTCAATCTCGTCCAGAGTCGGGTCTGACAGAATTTCGATGTCTTTAATTCCAAGCCGCTGCTCCACGCGGTCTCGCATGGTTCGGATTTCGTCCTTGGAATTAGCTTCACCTTCATATCCCCACGACCAGAACTTCCTTCGCTGGCCGTAGTAGCCACTCTTTTCCTTCGCCACAGCGCTTCTCCTTCGAGATTTTCGACGTAAATCAACCATCCAGGTGCGCATGCGTTTTGGTAGACATCGCGATCTGGTTCGACCAAATTGGCATATCCAATTCGGTCGGTCAATGGTTCTCGGAGTAGATAAGCACCCCGGAGCTACGCCACCGCGACAACATTCGCCTTGACACCGCCGCCAAGAGCACGCTTGAATGGTATGACCAGATTGGATGTGCCAGATTGCAACTGATCTGCAAATAGAGAACTCACCTCATTTTTTGATGAGCGGGCGTTCAGCGGCCTTTTTCACATAGAGAGGGACAAGAGCGTGGTGCTGTCGGACCAAGCCAATCTGCATGGTGAGCGCGCCCTCCAATGGACCGCGTCATGCTGAGATATCTAATTCGTCGCCTTGTCGCCCTTGTGCCGACGTTCCTGTTAGCGAGCGTTATTGTGTTCTCGGCCATTCGCCTGATACCGGGAAACACGATCGACATGATGATGTCGCAGAACGACATCTCGGCCAGCGTCCAGACCCGCGAAGATCTTATCAAGGCACTCGGGCTCGATCAGCCGGTCCTTGTACAATATTGGCACTGGATCAGCTCGATTGTGTTCCACGGAGATTTCGGTCGCTCGCTTTGGACGGGAGATAGCGTCACCCGCCTCGTCGCCGAGCGCATGCCGATTACTCTGTATCTAGGCGTGCTGGCCATGATATTCGCGCTCTTGATCGCGCTGCCCGTCGGGATCATCTCGGCGATCCGGCAAAACAAGCCGGTCGATTATCTCGGCCGTGTCTTTGCCATCACGGCCCTGTCCGTCCCGCCTTTTTGGCTCGGGACATTAGTGGTGGTCGTGCCGGCGATGCTCTGGGGGATCGCTCCGACCGTGCAATATGTTCGGCTGACCGACGATCCCCTCCTTAGCCTCCGCCAGATGGTGCCGCCCGCCATCGTCCTCGGCATCGCCTTGTCGGGAGTGACGATGCGGATGACCCGCACCATGGTCCTCGAAGTCATGCGCCAGGATTATGTCCGTACAGCTTGGAGCAAGGGTCTCGACGAGCGGACGGTCGTCCTGCGCCATGTCCTCAAAAACGCGCTTCTGCCGGTCATAACCATCGTCGGGTTGCAGTTGCCCCTGCTGATCGGTGGCGCGGTCGTGATTGAGCAGATCTTCGTGATCTCCGGTATGGGCCAACTACTCCTGATGGCGGTGTCGCAGCGGGACTATCCGGTCATTACGGGCATCTTTCTTCTCGTGGGCGTCGGCGTAATGACGATCAACCTGCTCGTCGACATCAGCTACGCCCTCCTAGATCCCAAGATTCGTCAGGGCTGAACGCATGACTATCGAGTCACCTCTGAAGATCGAAACAGGTCCCGGGCGAGGCGCTTGGGCAGCACCCGTCAGGACTTTCTTCAGTCGCCTTTTTAAGCAGGATATCCTCGGAACGGTTTGCGCCGGCCTTCTCGCCGCGATCGTGGTCTGCGCACTCTTGGCACCTTGGATCGCACCGTACGACTTCGACGCGATCGACCTTACATCGCTGATGCAAGGGCCGTCCTGGTCGCACCACCTCGGCACAGACGAACTCGGACGCGACATCCTCAGCCGCATCATCTATGGAGCCCGTACTTCCGTTATCGTCTGTATCACCGCCGCGCTGCTATCGCTCGCCCTATCGGTCACGCTCGGGGTTCTGTCCGGGTATTTCGGCGGACGTCTCGATGCCCTGGTTCAGCGGTTCGTCGATACCTGGCAGAGCTTTCCCGACCTAATCGTGCTGATCGCGGGCGTCGCGGTTCTCGGCCCCGGGATCGTGCAGATCATCGCCCTCCTCGGCATCCTCTACGGCGTTGCCGGTTCGCGCATCGTACGCGGCGCGGTCCTGTCGGCGCGCGAGCAACTGTACGTGCAGGCGGGCCATTCCTTCGGCGCCGGTAACTGGCACATTATTCTCCGGCACATCCTGCCGACGATCGCCGCGCCCCTCATCGTGCTTTACACCACGCGCCTCGGCGGCGTGATCCTGGCCGAATCGAGTCTCAGCTTCCTTGGTCTTGGTGTGCCACCGCCCGCACCCGCGTGGGGCCGTATGCTGAGCGATGCCCGCCCTTACATGTTCGAGAACGTCTGGATGGTCGCGGCCCCTGGCCTCGCGATAACTCTGATCGTTTTTTGCGTGAACATCTTCGGAGACTCTCTCCGCGATCTTCTCGATCCACGCGGAATAGTGCGCAATTGAGCGAAAAACCATAACACTAAGGAGGAGCAAGGAATGGTAGGCCGACATCTCGGAACTATGGCGGTTATCGCGCTCGGGACTGTGATTGCGACCCAAGCCGTGAGCGCCCAGGAACCCAAATACGGTGGCACGCTGACCATCGTTCCTTACTCCCCGGGGATTGCGGCGTTGTCGTGGGATCCCGCCGACTGGAACTGGAAGGTCTCTATCGATGCTGGGCCCTACATGGAGCAGTTGATGGTGGGCGATCTAAGCAAAGGCGTACGTGGCGGCGGGAAGAACAACTTTTTCAGCGAGGCCTGGCTCAGCGACGACGTGCTGCGCGGCGAACTCGCAGAGAGCTGGGAGGTCGTCGACAAACCGCTCTCGATCGTTATCAACCTGCGCAAGAACGTGAAATGGCAGGCCTGCAAAGGCATCATGGAAGCGCGCGACTTTACCGCCAAAGACGTCGTGTTCGCGTATAACCGTCTCGTCGCTAGTCCGAAGGCGAACAAAGTCTATTTTTCCTTCATCGACAGGGCCGAGGAGACGGGACCGCACCAGGTGACCTTCTTCCTGAAGGAGTACAACTCGGAGTGGAAGTACCGCCTCGGCTACGGCTATTACGCCGGCATCTATCCCAAAGAGATCACGGAGGCCCCTAACGGCGGTGCTGGCAACTGGCAGAATGCCTGCGGCACGGGTCCCTTCCGGTTGACGCGGTATGAGGCCGGGGCCTTCGGGGATTATCAGGCTAACAAGGAGTACTGGGACCGCGAGACGATCGACGGCAAACCTTACAAGATCCCATTCGTCGATAACCTTGTGATGCGGACGATCGGGGATTCACAGACACGCCTAGCCGCCTTCCGCACCGGCAAGATCGATGTCATGGCGAATATCAACTGGGACGAACTCAAGTCACTGGCGCCGATCCAAGATAAAATCAAAGTCATCGAACACCCCGACTATGCGGGTGAGGCACTGGCAATGCGGGTCGATGCACCACCCTTCGACAACCCGAAGGTGCGTCTCGCCTTGAATCTCGCGGTCGACCGGGCCGCCATCTCGAAGCAGATCTATGGCGGCCACGCCGACTTTCCGCACCTGCCGATGGACGAAACTTGGGAAGGCTATTTCACGCCGCCCGAAAAGATGCCGAACGATGCCCGGGAGGTTCTCCAGTACGATCCGGCCAAGGCCAAGAAGCTCCTCGCCGAAGCGGGTCTTGCGAATGGTTTCGAGTTCAAGGCACAGGTTCCGAGCTTCCCTGAGCAGCTAAAGAAAGCGCAGATTGTAGCCGGATATCTGTCGGCAATCGGCGTAAAGATGACCATCGAGCCAAAGGAGTATGGAGCGTTTCTCAGTCTGATGACCACCGGCAAGCACGGCCCCGGCTATTGGCATTTCGCAGGCATGAGCAATCCGACGGCCTCAATCGAGAAACTGTACCGGTCCTCTTCCGTCTGGAATTCGGCCCGCGTCAACGACCCGAAGGTCGATGCGGCACTCGACACCATCCAGCAGGAGAGGGACCCGGACAAGGTCAAGAAGGGCGTCGCCGCGCTCACCAATGAGATGACCGCGCGAGCGCCATTCCTGTTTCTGCCCAGGCCGCGCTCGTTCACGGTATGGTGGCCGTGGGTCAAGAATTACTATGGTGAGATTTCGGTCTCCGCTCGGCGTGATGCGCCGGTCTGGGCGCGCGCTTGGATCGATCAGGATCTAAAGAAGTCGATGGGCTTCTGATCGATGCACGGAACTTTGGAAATGTCGGGGCCCCCGATACTGGATGTACGCGGGCTCTGCGTGGGCATCTGGTCGGGCAAGACGGAGCTGAGTGCTGTCGCAGACGTTTCGTTCCGGGCCTATTCAGGCCAGGTCGTGGCGCTCGTAGGCGAAAGCGGCGCGGGCAAGAGCATCACCGCGATGTCGCTCACCCATCTACTGCCAATGCCACCGATCAAGATCACGGCCGGCGAAATACGCCTCTCCGGCCGTGATATGCAGACGCAGTCACCAAAACAGATCAGGGACATCCGAGGCAACGAGGTCGGCATCGTTTTCCAGGAGCCGATGACAGCGCTGAACCCAAGCCTGCGCATCTGGCGCCAGATCGCCGAGCCGCTGGTGCGTCATCGCCGGATGTCCTGGAGCGCCGCCAAAGCGCAGGCGATCTACCTTCTCAAGAAGGTCCGCATCCCGGATGCAGAGACCAAAGCCGAGGCCTATCCTCACCAGCTCAGTGGGGGTATGCGCCAGCGTGTCATGGTTGCTATCGCGATCTCCTGCGAGCCAAGACTCATCATCGCGGACGAGCCGACGACAGCACTCGACGTCACCGTGCAGGCGCAGATTTTGACGCTTCTCACTGACCTTACCCGCGGATTGGGCGGGGCGCTGCTTCTCATCACGCACGATCTCGGCGTCGTGGCGCGCTACGCCGACTGGGTCAACGTGATGTATGCCGGCCGCATCGTCGAGACAGCGGCGGCCGACGACCTCTATCGCGATGGGCGCCATCCTTATACGCACGCCCTCCTCGCCTCCGTGCCCAAGATCGTCGGTCCGATCGCTCATCGGCTCGAGTCGATCGCTGGGCAGCCACCCGCCCCCTCCGACGGAACCGGGGGCTGCGCCTTCGCACCGCGCTGCCCACGTCGGACCGAACGGTGCGACGAACGCCCTCCGCTTAGCGGCGACGAACGCACACGGAACGGCCATCTGTTCGCGTGCTGGAATCCGCTATGAACGACGTAGCAACGAATATTCTCGAGGTCTCGGACCTGTGCGTCGACTATGCAAGCACAACCTCTTTCGGCGTAACGGGCGCCCCCTCCGTTCGAGCTGTCAAGGGCATATCCCTCACACTCCAGCGCGGCGAAACTCTCTCGCTCGTCGGCGAAAGCGGTTGCGGCAAATCCACCACGGCCATGGCCATACTACAACTGACGCCGCCGAGCGGCGGCCGGGTCGTGTTCGACGGACGCGATATCACGGGCTTCAGTCATCGCCAGATGCGACCGCTAAGGCGTGAGATGCAGATCATCTACCAGGATCCGTTCGGGTCGCTAAATCCCCGCATGACAATCGCCGACCTGATCGCCGAACCGATGGCGATTCAGGGCGTCGGCAGATCGGGCCACGAGCGCCGCGCGAAGGCTGCCGAACTCCTAGATACGGTCGGAATGGGTACTCGCTTCCTCGACCGCTATCCGCACCAACTCAGCGGCGGCCAGCGTCAGCGGGTCGCCATCGCGCGCGCCCTGTCACTGCGTCCGAAACTGCTCATCTGTGATGAGCCGGTCTCAGCTCTCGACGTCTCAGTGCAGGCCCAGGTTCTGAACTTGTTTTCCGACCTCAAGGAGCAGTTCGGCTTGTCCTATCTGTTCATCTCGCACGACCTCGGCGTCGTCCGACACATGAGCGATCGGGTCGCAGTGATGTATCTCGGACGCATCGTCGAGATCGCGACGCGCGACGACCTCTACGGCGAACCGCTCCATCCCTACACGCGCATTCTTCTCGATGCGGTAGCGGTGCCGGACCCGCAAATCGAGCGCGCCCGCGATCACGTGCTCCTTCAGGGCGAGGTGCCGAGCGTCGCCACCCCCCCGCCCGGCTGTCCATTTCACCCTCGCTGTCAGTCCGCCATGCCGGTCTGCAGCCGCGAAATTCCGCCGCTGCGGTTGCACGGCAATCGGCAGATCGCCTGCCATCTGTATGATGAGACAGCAGCCAATAAGGCAATCGAAGCCGCGATGGACGGAAATGGCAATCCAAACTAGGACGTCAGAGCGGTCGCTTGTCCGCACCTAGCCCAAGCACCCCTTTAGGACGTCAGGCAACGGGCCGCCCATCGCCCAATCGACCAACTCCACCGTGTGGACGACTGGAATGCGTGTTCCAGCACCAATCTGCGTTATGCAGCCGAGATTTCCACTCGCAATGATTTGCGGTTTGACCTTCTCAATGTTGGTGACCTTTCGTGCGCGCAGTCGATTGGCGATCTCAGGCTGCAGTACGTTGTATGTTCCGGCGGAGCCGCAACATATGTGGCCTTCCGGTACTTCTCTCACTACAAACCCCATTCGCCTCAAAAGTGACTTCGGCTGATCTCTAACCTGCTGTCCATGCTGCATCGAGCATGCCGAATGGTAAGCCACGACCTGGCCGGTAGTCCGAACACCGTCTTGAAGCGGTAATTCATGCAAGAATTCTGTGATGTCCCGCGCTAGAGCCGAGATCCGTACGGCTTTCTGAGCGTAGGCGTTATCGTTGCGAAGTAGGAAGCCATAATCTTTAATGACCGTTCCGCAACCGGACGTCGTAACCACGATGGCGTCGAGGCCGCCGTTCTCGATTTCGCGTGTCCATACATCCACGTTGTGTCGAGCCGCATCCAGCGCCCGACTTTCGTATCCCAAGTGCTGCACGAGAGCTCCGCAGCACCCTTCGTCGATCGGTTGAACTACTTCGATACCGTGACGCGTCAACAACCGGATTGCAGCCTCGTTGATGTTCTGGCCGAGGACCTGCTGGGCACATCCGCTCAGAAGCGCAACCCGACCGCGCGGCCTATCGACGGTCGCGCCCGGTAACCTTCGGGTCGGCCTTCTTCGCTTGAATGACGACGAAAGTTCAATCATCGCGGCGAGTTGCGCGCCGCCGGGAAGATTGGCGAGCCACTTTCTGATCGGCCTGCTCACGGTAGCCACGCGTAAAGCCAACCTAAGTCGGCCCGGAAACGGCAGCACCTTCGCCAACATGCCTCGAAGCAACCGATCAGGCAGAGGACGCGTATAGGTTCGGGCGATATGGGCTCGCGCGTGATCGACCAGGTGCATGTAGTGCACGCCGGACGGACAGGTCGTCATGCAGGAAAGACACGTCAGACATCGATCGATATGCTCGACGACCTGAGGGGTCGCCGGCTTTTCCTCCTCCAACATGTCCTTGATCAGATAGATGCGCCCGCGCGGACTGTCCGCTTCGTCACCAAGAAGCAGATATGTCGGGCATGTCGCAGTACAAAAGCCGCAATGCACACAGGCACGGAGGATTTTTTCTGACTCGCTTACATGTGCATCGGCCAAGGCCGTCAGCGAGAAGTTTGTTTGCATACCAGTCCGCCTCGCCTCAGATACCGGCGTACATCCTGCCGAAATTTAGAACGCGGTCAGGATCGAAAGATTTCTTGATTTCCTGCGTCAACTTGAGCACCGCAGGAGGAAGCGGCTCGAACACATCGATCCTGCGGCGAATCTCCGATGAAGCCCGTACGAGTGTGGCGTGCCCACCGGTATTGACCATAGCTTCCCGAACGACCGACGCTCCCGCATCGTCAGCGCCCACGACCGCGAGCCACACGAGACCACCGCCCCAGTCGTAGAAATACCGCACGCCGAGTTTTCGCCGGATGTCAGCAAGAGCACGCGGCGCTTTGGAGGGGGCCAAGGACAACCGCCAAATGGAACGATCCATTGGCTGAGCCAGCCAGTGCGCGTCGCGGATGCGCAACCAAAAGTTTGCGCTTTCATCCCCTTCGATCAGGTCGGGCAGCCCAAAGGAGCACCAGAGCCTGGCAAGTTCGCGGGATCCGTAGGCTACCGAGCCCTCGGACCCCTCTAGTCGAACGATCGTAGTCGAGTCCGACCCAATACTCGCCGGGATATGCGCCGCCGCCGAGACCGCGAAAGTCGACCCGAGCGCTGCGGTTAGCGCCGAAATCGCTGTCATGTCGTCCAAGCCGCGCAATCCCAGCGATAGGGAACGCGCCGGCTTCGGCAACACCTTGAAGATGGCTTCGCTCAAAACGCCGAGCGTGCCCCACGCACCGCAGGTCAGCTTGACCAAATCGAGCCCGGTGACATTCTTCATCACGCGCCCGCCGGATTTCACGATGTCTCCGCGGCCCGTGACCAAGCGAACGCCGATCAGGCTGTCGCGACAAGCTCCGACCGCGACACGACGCGGACCCGAAACATTCCCGGCGACAATACCTCCGATTGTCGGCTCTGCGCTCGTCCCGAACAACACACGATGATCCATCGGCTCGAACGGAAGCATCTGGTTGTGCTTGGCGAGCATCCGATCGATTTCGGAAACCGGCGTTCCAGGCAAAGCACCGATGACGAGCTCTGTCGGCTCATAAAGTGAAACTCCGCGCATGCGCTCGGTCGTTAGAGGCATAGCGTATCCACCCAGCGGTCGGCCCATCGCCGACTTGGAGCCGGCGCCGCGCACGACGAGAGGCATCTTTGCTGTAGCCGCATCCTTGATGGCAGACGACAGTCCGCACTCGTCGCGCGGCTTATAGCAATCGGTCATCACACTCCCGTCACCCTAACCTTGACATCGAAAATCGAGGGGAAACACCTTATCCGTATTGAGCAGCCATCGCGGATCGAACGCGGCGCGCACCCGAATCTGTTGAGCCAGATCGGCATCGTCAAACTGGCAGCGCATTAGATCACGCTTCTCGATACCGACACCGTGCTCGCCCGTCAGGCACCCACCAACTTCAACGCAGAGCCTGAGAATGTCATCTCCCGCTGCTTCCGCCTTCGACTGCTGCGACGGATCGTTCGCGTTGTAGAGGATGAGCGGATGCATGTTGCCGTCACCGGCATGGAAAACATTCGCGACACGCAATCCGTGTCGCTGTACGATCTTGGAGATCTCCGCCAAAACGTACGACAGCTTGCCGGTCGGCACCGTGCCGTCCATGCACAAATAGTCAGCGACTCGCCCGGTCGCACCGAAAGCCGACTTCCGCCCCTTCCAGATTGCCGCCGTCTCAATTGCCGACCTGCTCTCGCGCACTGTCGTCGCACCATTCGCACGAGCGATGGCGGTGATGTCCGCCAGCGTCGCGTCCATCTCGGCGTCGGACCCTTCGACCTCTACAATCAGAAGGGCCTCGACATCGAGCGGATAGCCGGCCTTGGCGAAGGCCTCGCAGATCTCGATGGCGGCCTTGTCCATGTATTCGATGGCTACGGGAATGATACCGGCGGCAATGACGTCCGCAACCGCCTTGCCCGCTCCCTCGCAAGACGGGAAACCGAACAGAACCGGGCGCGCTCCCTCGGCCGATTTCAGAATTCGGAGGGTCGCTTCGGTCACTATCCCGAGCTGCCCCTCGGAGCCGACGACCAGGCCCAGCAGATCGAGTCCAGCGCTATCGAGATAGTCACCGCCGAGATCGATGATCGATCCATCGATCAGTACCATCCTTACGCCGAGGAGGTTATTGGTCGTGACTCCATACTTCAGGCAATGCGCGCCTCCGGAGTTGTTGGCAATGTTGCCTCCGATCGTGCAGGCAAGTTGAGAGGAAGGGTCTGGCGCATAGAAGAAGCCGTTCTCCGCCACCACCGCCGTTACGCTCAAATTTGTGACTCCCGCTTCGACGCGGATGAAGCGGTCATCGTAGTTGACCGCGAGCACCCGATTCATCTTTGAAAGTCCGAGAACGACGGCGTCTTCACTCGGAATTGCCCCGCCGGCGAGAGACGTACCTGCGCCGCGCGGCACGACCTTGACGCCGGTGTCGTGACAGTATTTCAAAACGGCACTCACCTCTTCGGTCGTCTTCGGTAGGACGACGGCGAGCGGCATCTTGCGATAGGCCGTCAACGCATCTGTCTCATAAGCCCGACACTCGTCCGTCGACGTTATTAGCCCAGCGGGGTCAACAAGGCGGGTTAGATCGTTTATGATTGAATCTCGGCGCGCGAGGATTTCTCGATTTGGTTCGGTGAACCTAATTTTGCTCATCGTATCCTCGTCATCGGATATTTTTCCGATGGGTCAGTCGCGGCCTGATGCAATCGACATAAGCCCGACGCATCCACCATCGAGCTTCTATTGCACTAACGCCACGACCCTCTCAGGGTGGCCCGACCAGCGCCAACCAAGCGTCGGCCGCGATAGCCCTAGCATCATTCCGCCAAGGGCCGGAGGATGAAGCCAGAGTTGCTCCGGATCTCGACCGCTCCGCTTCTCCTCGCGCGGATCCAGCGTGTGTCCCACGTCGTCCGCCTTCGCCGATCTTTCGATGCGACCGATCTCTCGGCTTTCGGCATACGCCATATAGAAAGACGAGCCTTGGCGGGCGTGATACCTGCCGAGCGTCTTGGTGAAGTCCGTCGGCGTGATGACTTCAAATCGGTCGAGGCGATCAGGCGCGAAGAGAGTGAGGACGCCCGTATAGCCAAAGAGCTCCGAGGTAATCGTCACGAAATTCCGTGTATCAAGACGAAAGACTTCGGCGAAGCGCGTTACCGCGGCTGCCTGGTCGGCCGCGAGCAAAGTCACCTCATAAAGGAAATCAATCCCGCCGGTCGGCTCCACCGTACGCGGGGGAGAGATTACGAAATGGACCGGCTTCCCCTCGATTTCGAACCGGAGAAAATCCTGGCCATTTTCGTGCTGATGCTCAACTCCGACCGACGTGGCATGATGCACCAGTGCACGCGGGTCGAGTGAGGTCGCGCCGGCGCCGAATAGATGAGATCGCCCGCGTCTTGCCAGTTCGTCCGCGACAACGCCGTTGCCTTCCGGCTCCAACAACTCAATCTCGCCGGTCCCGGCACGCAATGTCACTCGTTTGGCGCCCAATCCCCGGACCCGATCCGCAGAGACTTGTTCCGCCCCCAATCGGCGACGCCACATCTCCGCGGCACTTTTGGCATCCGGCGTCGCGATCTGAACGCGGTCGATGGTCAACAACACTTCGCTAACTCGCTTTAGGCGTTGGATCTTTGGGCCCTAGAGTCTGGCGCGGCGAAGGACCGTCGCGAGGTTTGACCTGCGCGACGCATGCTCCGCGACGGCGTATCAGCATTGCCGATCGCGCATGCTAACCGTGCATCTGGGTCAGGAACTTAGTGTTGAGATACGCGTCCATCGCTTCTGTACCACCTTCCGAACCGTATCCGGAGTCCTTGATTCCTCCGAAGGGAGTCTCCGGTAAGGCAAGGCCTTGGTGGTTGATCGACACCATTCCACTCTCCACGATCGAGCCGAGCGCGCCGATCGTCGCCGCTGACTTCGTATACGCATATGCAGCAAGGCCATAAGGGAGCCGATTCGCTTCGACCATGGCATCCTCGAATGTCGAGAACGACGCGATTGGCACAACAGGGCCGAATGGCTCCTCGTTCATAATGCGCGAGTCCAGAGGCACGTCCGTCAGAACCGTCGGTTGAAAGAAGAAGCCATCGTTGCGCAGGCGCCTTCCACCTGTCCGGATGCGCGCGCCGCGCTGAACGGCGTCCGAGACCAGCGCGTCCATCGCCTCGACTCGACGGAGATTAGCTAGTGGTCCCATTTGGGTCGCTTCGTCGAGGCCGTCCCCGACGACGAGAGCTTTGGCAGCAGCGGTGAATTGTTCAACGAAGTCGTCGTAGACCCGTTCATGGACCATGAACCGGGTCGGAGAAACACAAACCTGGCCGGCATTCCTGAACTTTGCCGCGGACAGCAATTTTGCCGCTTGTTTGACATCTGCGTCCTCGAAGACTAGCGCAGGCGCATGTCCACCTAGCTCCATCGTAACGCGCTTCATGTGACTTCCAGCGAGAGCCGCAAGCCGCTTCCCGACTGGCGTCGAACCCGTGAACGAAATCTTGCGAATGACAGGGTGGGCAATCAAGTATTCCGATATGTCGGACGGCACACCGAAAACGAGATTGAGGACACCGGAGGGCAAGCCGGCATCGACATAAGCATTGACCAGAGCTGCACAACTTGCCGGCGTTTCTTCGGGTCCCTTCAGAATCACGGAGCACCCGGCCGCCATCGCAGCTGATATCTTTCTGACGGCTTGGTTGATCGGAAAATTCCACGGCGTGAAGGCGGCGACAGGCCCAACTGGCTCGCGGATCACGACCTGCTGTACGGCGCCGGAACGTGACGGAATGGTCCGACCGTAGGATCGACGCGCCTCCTCCGCGAACCAGTCGATGATGTCTGCGCCGAGCAACACCTCCATCTTCGCCTCGCCCAGCGGCTTGCCTTGCTCGAGCGTCATGATACGCGCGATTGAGGCGGCTCGCTCGCGGAGCTTTTCGGCAGCCCCACGCATCAATTTGTATCGCTCGAAGGAAGACGTCCTCCGCCACAATTCGAACCCGCGCACGGCCGATTCAAGTGCGTCGTCGAGATCGGGGATAGACGCGTGCGCAACTGTTCCGATCAATTTTCCCGTCGCCGGATTCAGGATGGGCTCGACCTTTCCGCTCGTTCCATCGCGCCAGGATCCATCGATGAACAACTTTGTATCGGGGTACATCTGCTCGCGACTTGTCACCATTTCCGTCCGTCCGGTCTATAATTCGTTAAACTGAGGTAGCCGCTGACAGCGACTCCTCGGCGCGCTTTTTCAAGTCGTGCTTTCTAATCTTCCCGTTCGGGGCTACCGGAAGTTGCGGCAAGACAATGATCTGCTGCGGCTTCTTGTATGGTGCGAGCTGCCGCTCCACGAGCGCGAGCAGTTCGGCCACTTCGATGGTGCTTCCAGGGGTCGGCTCAACGAAAGCGATGATTTCCTCGTTGCCCTCGATTGATCGCCCGACTACCGCGGAATTGAGAACCGCCGGATGAGAATTGAGGACAGCCTCGATTTCGGGCGGATAGACGTTGAAGCCGGACCTGATAATTAGCTCCTTCGACCGGCCTTGGACCACCAGTTCGCCGCCCGGCGACCGGCTGACGATATCTCCGGTTTTCAAATATCCTTCGCGATCGATCGCCTCCGCGGTCATGTCCGGCTGACCATAATACCCCAACATCACGTTGGGCCCGCGAACGAGCAGTTCGCCCGCTTCGCCATCGGGTACTTCCCGCCCATCAGGTCCGACGATCTTGGTTTCGATTCCCGGGATTGGCGGTCCGATGTTGATTTCGTTGCTTCCCATGGCATACAGCGTCCGACTGATGGTCGGAGACGTCTCGGTCAGCCCGTAACCATTATGAAGCACCACGCCGAACACTCGCTCGACGCTCTGTCGCAGAGACAGATCGAGCGGTGCCGTTCCGGTATAGACATAACGAAGGTTATTGGGCGTGAGCTTGATATTGTTCTGATCGACGTAAGCGATGATCCGCGACAACATCGCAGGGACGGCATTGAAGGCGGTCAACGAACCATTCACGACGGCGTCGATTGCTTGCGTGAGAGAGAACCTCGGCATGATCCGCAGGTGTGCGCCGACAAACAACATACCTTGCAGCAACGTCAACCCGTACGAATGAGAGATCGGCATAACGCAAAGCGTGACGTCCTCGGGAAAGAGCGTGTTGGTTCTTTTGCCCCGGCCCGCCACGTAAGCGAGGTTGCGATGACTGAGCATCACTCCCTTCGGGCGACCGGTAGTCCCCGTCGTGTAGATGAGAACTGCAACCTGACGGGCGGGATCCTCATAGACCTCCTCGGGAACGGCGCTCGCCTCCAACTTACCGACCTTGATCGCTCCAATCCCCGTGAACGCTTCGGCTTCCGCGCCGCGCCGGCACGCCGCAGCATCTGCTTCCGCCGATATTCCATGCGTATAGAATACGCGTCTGGGCTTGCAATCACCCTCAATGGCGTCCAGTTCGTGCGGGCCGAGCCGTGCGCTCGTCATCACTGCCCATGCATCAAGCCGGCTCGCCGCATACATCAGGACGATGGCGCCGATTGAGTTCTCGCCCACCACCATGACCCGATCACCGGGACGGATCCCTAGACGCGCCAAGTCACCTGCAACGGCCTCGATCGTATCGATCAGTCTCCGATAGGACCAAACGATGCCCCGCTCGTCAGTAAGAGCCGGCCGGGATGCTCCTGCTTTGGCCCCCTCATCCACAATGAGGTGGATGCGTCGCGGCAGGCTAGTCAAATAATCCACTTCCATGGTGGGCCCAATCTTCTTCGCCAGAACTTCCGCATCCAGCTCCTCGACTACAAGCGGCTGCGGATGGCGAGGTTAGTCTGTTGCTGGATTTTCACCGATACTGGTAGGACCAGTTTGGTATGATCACAATCGTATTGTCAAGTGCGTTTTGAGCGGCGCCGCATAACGCGCGCGCCAACGGCCTGAATTTGCACAATCGATCGAAATTGAGCTTTCTAAGCCGCCGCGTCGCGCACGTAACGTGCAGTGCGGGTACGCATAGTCACCAGTTCCTCGGCGGAGGTCGGGTGCAGCGCCATAGTGGCGTCGAAGTCCGCCTTGGTAGCCTTCATCTTTACGGCAATGGCGATGACCTGAACCAATTCGGCCGCGTCCGATCCAACGATATGGCAACCCACGACGCGGTCGCTCCCCGCGTCAACCACCAGTTTCATCAACACCCGCGACTCGCTGCCGGACAGCGTCGCCTTCAACGGGCGGAACGCCGCCTTGTAGACATCAACGATAGCGAACTGCGCCCGCGCCTGCGCCTCGGTGAGGCCCACGGTGCCGACCTGGGGCTGCGTGAACACGGCGGTCGGAATATCGATGTGATCGACCTTGACCGCCCGCTTGCCGAAAACCGTATCGGCGAAAGCGTGGCCCTCACGGATCGCTACCGGCGTCAGATTGAAGCGATGGGTGACGTCGCCGACCGCATAGATATGTGGCACCGAGCTCTGCGAGGCTTCGTTGACGACGATGCCTCCGTTATCCGGGTTGATGGCGACGCCGGCTTTCTCCAGCCCGAGATTTGCGACGGCGGGGTGACGGCCGATGGCGAACATCACCTTGTCGGACGCGATGCTGGAGCCATTCGACAGGTGCGACGTGTACCAATCGTCGTGCTTCTCAATCCCGTCGACCGTGCAACCGGTCAGGATGGTAATGCCGTTCTTCTCCATCTCATCGCGGACATGGGCGCGGACGTCGTCGTCGAAGCCACGCAGGATGTTGTCGCCGCGATAGACCACAGTCACGAGGGAACCCAGGCCCGAGAAGATGCACGCAAACTCCAGCGCGATATAGCCACCGCCCTGGATCAGGATACGCTTCGGCAATTCGGGTAGATGAAATGCTTCGTTCGATGAGATGACATGCTCGATGCCGGGAATGGCCTTGCCGTGGTTCGGTGCGCCGCCCGTGGCGATCAGGATATACTTCGAGCGCACCCTCCTGCCGCCGTCGAGCACCAGCGTATGCGGGTCCTCGAACACGGCGCGCGACTTGATCACCTGCACGCCAGATTTCTCCACGTTGGTGGTGTAGGCCGCTTCCAGCCGGGCGATCTCCTTGTCTTTGTTGGCGATCAGGGTGGCCCAGTCGAACGTCGCCGGCGGAACGGTCCAGCCGAAGCCCGCGGCATCCGCGATGTCGTGGCTGAAATGCGAGGCGTAGGCGAATAGCTTCTTCGGTACGCACCCGCGAATGACGCAAGTGCCGCCCATCCGATATTCCTCGGCGATCATGACGCGGGCGCCATGGCCAGCGGCGATCCGCGCGGCGCGCACGCCGCCCGAGCCGCCACCTATGACAAACAGATCCGTCTCAAAGCTATCCATGCTGGGAAATCAATTCTTTAGGTGGATTTGGCGCGTTTCAGATGCTTCAATTTCCTCAACCTGATATCTACTGAAGCAGGGCGGATTCGACCGAGATCCTCAAGGTTCCTCCAAAGTACTGGTCGACCAATTTGGTCGGCCATGATTAGCTACCGAGGAAATCGAAATCAAGTGGTCGGCAGGACCAGGCAGGATATTTTAGATGACTGAGCGAAATCGAACCGACAAGCTTGAGGCTCCTTCGAACGCCATCGGAAAGATCCTTTCCTTCATCCGTGAGCGCCGCTATCAGCCCTCCGAACGGTTGCCATCAGAACGCGACTTTGCGGAAAAGTTCGACACCAGTCGCGGCGCGGTTCGAGAGGCTCTGGCCGCACTTGAAACCATGCGAGTGATAGAACGGCGCCCAAATTCTGGAATCTATCTGCGAAAGATCGAAGAGAGCAGCATCGATGCTCTAGTGCTTTATGCTGAATCCGGAGTTCCATTCGAGGCCAAGGAAATCGCCGACGTCATGGAGGTCCGGCGCATGCTCGAAGGGCAGGCGGTCAGGTTGGCCTGCACACGCAGGACCGCGGACAACATTCGCGAGATCACCGCCATACTTGAAGAGACCAACAAGCGCCTATCCAAAAAGCAAAGCATAGAGCGCGAGGACGAGGCGTTCCATCTTGCGATTTTTGCTGCAACCAAGAACGACATTTTGCTGCGCGTGGCGAGATCGTTCTACGAACTGTCCAGGCATCGACGGAAGGTCTACTTTGCCGACCAAAATCGAGGTCGACAATCTTATGAGGACCATTGCACCATCTTGGAAGCGATCGAAGAGCGGCGGGTAGGCCTAGCCGAACAACAGATGAACGCTCACCTCTCGCGAACAGTGGAGGCATGGCAATCGCTTCTAGGGGAAACCAAAGTCACAAAACGTTAGTCTTGCCGGGCACCCCGTCCGCCATCTCTACGCGAAATACCCACGGTCTAGCGCGAAGCACGAGGACGTGCTTCGCTCGAACAGTGCCTAACCTTTGAGCGCACCCGCCGTCAGCCCTGCGACGAAATATCGATAGCAGAACATAAAGATAACGAACAACGGCAGAGCAATAAGGGTTGCGCCGGCGAGTATCTCACCCCAACGCAGATCTTGCGCGCCAAGCATTGATGCCAAGCCCACGGGCAATGTCTTGCGATCATCACTCATGATGAGGATGAGCGCGAATACGTAGTCCGCCCAGGACAGCAAAAACGAGAAGATGCCGACCGTAATCAAGCCGGGGGCCGAAAGCGGAAGGACCACCTTGATGAAGGCGCCGAATTGGGAACAGCCGTCCACCATTGCCGCTTCCTCCAGATCGAACGGCATCGATTTGAAAAAGCCCCATAGCAGCCACACCGCCAGCGGCAGCGAAATCGCCAGGTGAGCGATTAGCAGGCCCCACAAGCTATCGGCTAAGCCAGCTATTCGGAACAAGGCGGACATCGGAATAACCAACATCAATGGCGGAAACATGTAGGCGAACAGCATGGACGCGACCAACGTCGTTTTGCCCCGAAACCGTAAACGCGTCGCTCCATAAGCAATGAATGATGACAGCGTCGTCGCCACGGCAATCGTAGCCATAGCCATCATGACGCTATTAACGAAATTCGCCGGATAGTTCGTAAGCTGCAAGAGTGACTTGTAAGAGCTTAGATCGGGTGGCCAGAAAACCAAGGATGAATCCAGAAATAGCTTTTCGGGCGACCTCAGACTGGAGAGGATCATCCAGTAGATCGGGAAGAAGGAATAGATGCAGATTAGCGCAACCGCGGCATACAAACCGACGCGGCCGGCAATCTGCTTCAGCGACTTGCCGTAATACCGCGTCGTTTTCCCGTGCGAGACTGAAGGTGTGGAGTCTGAGATTTCTCTTCCTGAGCCGCTAGAGCTATGCAACATCCGCACCGCTCGTGAACCAACGACGACAGCGGCAGCAGAGCGGGCTTGATTTTGAGTCGACATCGTCATCGTCCCTGCTTGGCCTCGTCGATCGGAAAAACCCTGAGGTAAATCAAGATAATGCTCGCCAACATCAAGAACGAGATGGTGGCGACAGCGGCCCCCCCTCCCAAGTCGAACTCGAGAAACGCTTTTCGGTAGGCCAACGTGGGAAGCGTCTCGGTTTCGTTGAGCGGTCCGCCCTTCGTTAGAAGCCAGATCACGTCGAACTTGTTGAACATCCAGATCCCTCTCAGGAGGATGACCACGATCAACACTGACCTCAATCCTGGCAGCGTGACATGCCAGAATTGCTTCATAACCCCTGCTCCATCGACCCGGGCCGCTTCATACAGTTGAGCCGGAATGGATTGAAGGCCGGCAAGAACACAGGTCACGACAAACGGCGTCCAGATCCAAACGCTAACAAGGACAATAGTCGCCTTCGCGCTCGTTGAATTACCTCCCCAATCGAACATCCCATATCCGAATGACGCGAAGACACTCTTGAGAAGGCCGTAGTTGGGATCAAGAATCCACTGCGTGATGAGGCAGGCGACGACCGTCGGAAGAAAATACGGCACGATTGACAGCGCCCGCACGACAGTCTGCCCCACAAACTGCCTATTGAGGACGAGCGCAATGGTGACGCCGAGAACGACTTGCAGCACGATCGCCGAGATGGCGATCGTGACACCGTTTAACAGCGAGCCCCAGAACAGCGGCTCACTAAGAACCTTCACGTAATTGCCAAGTCCCACCCACTGCGGCGGGTCGATGAACGACGCCGCTGTGTAGAAGGAGAGCTTTATCGAATAGAGGAGAGGTCCGCCAACAATTGTACCGAGTACCAGTACACCCCCGATGAACAAACCGATGATTCGCCAGTCCTGTCGCATAGCCTCGGGCCTCTATTCACCAGTTCCGATGCTCAGCCAATTTTTCGGATTCGATCGGCGGCGGCTTTCACGCAGTCGCTTGACGACATGTTCTTAAGAACCCGATTTTGCAGCATCTCCGGCATAATGTTCGCATCAAAGACCTTGCACGGTCGCAGATCAAACGACGGACCCGTCATATCTATTGAGTTAAGAACCGTCTTGCTGTCTTCATCAATGAACGACTTCATCTGCTCCATCGTCGCCCAATGCTTCTGAATCATCGGATGATTTTTCCACCGTGGATCTTCGTAAATGTCCAATCGCGCCGGTTGGAAATTCATCCAGGCGGAGTGCAGCCAGCGAATATAGTGCGCGTCAATAAACCATTGTAGAAACTTAAAGGCCGCCTCAGTCTGCTTAGTCTTGTAAAGAATAAAGCCATCGAAGGCGAAGGACAGTGCGTTCTGCTTACCAGCACTGTCTGGAGAAGCGAAAATACCATACTTGTTTGCGAGGTCCGGATTGCGAGCTTCCAGCGCCTCGACTACGCGGCCCGAATAGACGGTATGCGCAACCTTTCCCGTCGCGAAAAGACTCATCAGCTCAGCATAGCTGACCGTGTTCATGCCAGCCGGCATCGTTTTATAAAGATCGGCATATAGATCGAGAAAACGGCCGGTCGGTCCGGCATTCCCCGGCGCATCGAGAACGACGTTCCACTTGTCGTCATAAAACTTCGGCGCGTCTGCAAACAAGTTGCCGAAGCTCGCCCAGTTGGTGGCACTGTCACTCGCGAGCGGTATGACGCACCCCCCTCGCTCTATGTTGCCATCCTTCGCGACAGTCAGCGCCCGGCAATTCTCAAGGAACTCGGCCCATGTGTTGGGAACCTTCAGGCCCTTCTCCTGATACAGATCTTTTCTGTAGAAAACCGTCACCAAATTGTAGTCATAGGGATAGAACCAATTTTCTCCCTTATATGACCAGGTTCCCTGCTTCCCCCACGAATATTTTTTGACAAGATCCGTCAACGGCACGATGTGACCCGCCATCGCGTATTGCAAGATGTGCGCAATGTATCCCGCCGTGGCGATATCGTAAGGAGCGCCAGCATTGATGGCCGCCATCGACTTCGCATAACCACCACTAATCGGCGTCGAGTCGACGACGATTTTTACGCCGAACTTGCTCTCGTATTCATTGCACGCATCGCGCAAGGCCGATTGGCTCGCAGCAGTCGTTTCAGCGTTCAAAATGCGAAGCGTTACCCCGGACTGTGCGTTGACATAGGGCGCGGAAAGTGAGCCCGCGATGCCAGCCGCTGCACCAGCCGTCGTTTTGAGAAAACGCCGCCGATCGATGTCGCTCACGTTAGCCTTGGAACTCGGCGCGCCTAAGCTGAGCTTGTCCATGAAGTTCTCTCCCGTTGCCATTTTCGCCTTTCGTCGAGGTCCGCCTCAGTGTCTTGCCGCTCTCGCGCGAGAACAGGTGCAACTTCTCTTGAGACAAATTCACAAAAATTCGGTCGCCCGCCCTCAGCGCATCGTCCCGAGCAAATACCGCGCGGATTTTGTTGCCATCGATCTTACCCAGCACATAGGTTTGCGCGCCGATTTGCTCGACCAAGCCGACTACCAGCTCAAAAGCCGTGGAGGTTTCCGCGCGCTCGATGTGCTCGGGCCTAATGCCAAGCGTGACATCCCTTTCCGCTTCGGAGAATGACTGGGCAGGCAAGTTGACGCTCAAACCGCCGGAGCGCATTACGAGCGCGCCCCCGTCGCGCATCAACCCGCCATCAATCAGGTTCATCTCTGGAGACCCGATGAAAGTCGCCACGAAGGCGTTCGCGGGCCGATCATAAAGGTCAAGCGGACTGCCCGCCTGTTGGATGAATCCGTCACGCATGATCACGATACGATCGCCGAGCGTCATGGCCTCGACCTGATCGTGGGTAACAAATATCATCGTCGCGCCCAATCGGGCGTGTAGCGTCGCAATCTCTTCTCGCGTCCGGACCCGCAGCTTCGCATCAAGGTTCGAGAGGGGTTCGTCGAGGAGGAATACGTCGGGATCTCTGACTAACGCGCGACCAAGCGCTACGCGCTGCATCTGACCACCCGACAATTGGCGTGGCTTGCGCTCCAGCAGGGCCTCCAATCCGAGACTTGATGCCGCGCTGCGCACCCGACGATCGATCTCCTGCTGTGGCGTCCTACGGACCCGAAGGCCGAAGGCCATGTTTTCGAAGACCGTCTTCTGTGGATAGAGAGCGTAGTTCTGAAAAACCATCGCAATGTTGCGATCTTTCGGCGGAAGCGCGGTGACGTCCCTTCCGTCGATCAGAATCTTGCCGAATGTGACGTCATCTAGACCGGCGAGCATTCGCAACGTCGTGGACTTGCCGCAGCCGGACGGGCCGACGAACACGACCAGTTCGCCATCGGCAATATCCAACGAAAAGTCCTGAACGGCCCATGGCCCTCGATCTCCTCCAAAGGATTTCGCGACATTCTGGAGAGTTACTCGCGCCATACAGCCAGACCTTCACGTTCTTCCCGGTATTTTCATTAATTGGTTAAACCAATTTGGCAGGACCGTATGTCGCGTGATGCGCGGTGTCAAGCAGCATTTGGTTTGACCAATCTGGTCGCTCCACATATAGTTAGTGCGGCCTCGCACGGCGCGCGGCTATTTGACCCGCAGACTTCAAGGAAGCGTGATGGCTGGACCGTTGGCAGGTTATCGAGTGCTGGATCTTTCGAGAATCCTCGCGGGGCCTTGGTTAGCGCAGTTGCTGTCTGATCTAGGAGCCGAGGTTTGGAAGATCGAACGCCCTGGCACCGGCGACGATACGCGGCAGTGGGGCCCGCCCTTTCTGCGGAAAGACGGTGGAATTGATACGACCGAAAGCGCGTATTTCCTGAGCGCCAATCGCGGCAAGCATTCGATATGCGTCGATATATCGACTGACGAGGGTAGCGCCATTGTGCGCGCACTTGCCCAGCAAGCCGATCTCGTGATCGAGAACTACAAGGTCGGCGACATGGCGCGTTACGGCCTCGACTACGAGGCGCTTAAAAGGGTCAAGCCTGACATCATTTACTGTTCCATCACCGGCTATGGCCAGACCGGCCCGATGAAGGACGTCGCAGGATACGATATGGCCATTCAGGCCATCGGCGGCCTGATGAGCATTACCGGAGAGAGTGATGACAAGCCAGGCGGGGGTCCGCAGAAGGTCGGGGTTCCGATCGTCGATATTCTCACTGGCATGTATAGCGCCGCCGGCGTCATCTCCGCATTACTGCATCGCGAACGCACCGGAGAAGGACAGCATATCGACATGGCACTGCTGGACGTCCAGGTCGCGGTTCTCGCCAACCAAAATTTGAATTTCCTCACGACCGGCACGCCGCCGAAACGGTTCGGCAACGCGCATCCAAACATCGTTCCATATCAGGTCTTCAGAACCAGCGACGGTTCCTTCGTGCTCGCCGTTGGTAATGATCAGCAATTCCGGAAGTTCTGTGCAGCTACTGGTTTAAGCGGCCTGGCAACCGATAGCCGTTTCGTCACTAACACCGACCGGCTTAAGAATCGTGATCAACTCATCCCCCTACTCGATGCGCATCTGATACAGCAGACGACCCAGCATTGGATTTCCATTCTGGAGCCCGTGGGCGTGCCTTGCGCACCGATCAACCGGCTGGATCAGGTGTTCGCTCACCCTCAGGTTATCCATCGGGAGATGCAGGTCAATCTTCCTCATTCTTCCGGAACAACAGCCCCTCTCGTCGCCAATCCGATAAAGTTTTCCGGAACGAAGATCGAATATGCCAAAGGACCGCCGCGGCGAGGCGAGGATACTGCAAACATCCTCAAGTCGATACTGAAGTACGACTCGGCGGCCATCCAAGATCTAAGTGAGCGACGGATCATCGATATCGGACGTCCCGAAGTCGGCTAGGGGCCAAGAGCCCATATCACTCGTCGAATCGTCTCTTGGTCCGGCTGGATGGCAGGTTTGGCAGGAGCGAGCAGCAAAACGGCGAGCCCTGCGCCGAGGAGCAGGAACGCGGCCACGATCCTCCGGTATTGAAACATGAGACGAGCTCTCCGTTGACTACCAGGCCTTCGTCGCTATAATTGGATCGACCTGATTGGTAGGACCAATTATAGTTTGGCGATGGCTTTTGCAAGTCGGGAAGGCCTGACCTTGGCGAAACTGGTCGCAAAAACGAACCGATCGTCGGCTTTTGAAATAGGGGACGGAGGATGAAGCTCTCGAAATACGATTATATCGTTGTCGGCGCAGGATCGGCAGGATGCGTGCTCGCCGCTCGATTGAGCGAAGATCCCAACGTCAAGGTGTTGCTGCTCGAGGCCGGACGTCCCTCTTCTTCAATCTTCGTTCACATGCCGGCGGGCATTCGCGTGCTCTACACGAGTCCGAAGCATAACTGGCAATTTTGGACCGAACCGCAGACCGAACTCAACAATCGCAAGATCTATATTCCCCGTGGCAAGGTGGTGGGAGGGTCGTCCGCCATCAACTCCATGATTGCGATCCGGGGAAATCCTCAGGATTACGACTCATGGGAAGCGCAAGGCTGTCGTGGGTGGGGGTACGAAAACCTCCGCCCCTACCTTAGAAAAATCGAGGACGCCGCCCAGGTAACGTCCCAGCCCGATCAGGACCGAGGTTATTCGGGTCCGATCCGACTTTCTTATGGCGTGTTGCAGCATCCAATCTCGAAGGCATTTATTGAGAGCGCCAAGTCGGCAGGCCTCCCCGAGAACAACGGCTTCAATGGTCCGTCTCAGATGGGCGCAGGCTTCTACGAACTTACGATTTCAGACGGCAAGCGTTCAGGTGCTTTCAAGTTTCTCGACCAGGGGAAAGGACGAAGCAATCTGACCATCATGGCCAACACTCAGGTTCGGCGCCTCGCGGTCGAAGGCACGCGCGTTCGGGGTGTTGTCATTGACCACAACGGGCGTGAGGTCACCGTTTCGGCCGAACGAGAAGTCTTGCTGACTTCCGGGGCCATTGGTTCGCCGCAATTACTGATGCTGTCAGGAATTGGACCGGCCGATCACCTCCGTTCACTCGGCATCAAGCCGGTGCTCGATTCCGCCGGCGTTGGAAGCAATCTGCAAGATCATTTGGATTGCGCAATTCGATTGGAGGCGTCGCAGCCGATCACACTGACGCCGTACATCGGATTGTTCAGAGGTGCCTTGGCCGGCGCACAATATATGCTCCGAGGCACGGGGCCCGGCACCTCACAGGGGGTCGAAGCCGGAGCCTTCTGGGGGCCCGATAAAACCTCATCGTGGCCTGAGTGGCAGGCTCATCTCATCGTCGCGCTGCGAAACCCGCCGCAGGGCGAGCGCGTCCCGCACGGCTTTGCCATTCGCGTATGCCAGCTTCGTCCGAAGAGTCGTGGAACGCTGCGCCTGCGGTCGGCCGATCCCTTCGTCGCGCCGGCGATCGACCCCCGCTTTCTATCCGATGAAAGTGATTTCGTCAGCATGCAAGAAGGCGTTCGGCAGATGTGCGAGATCATCGATCAGCCGGCGCTCCGAAAACACATTAAGCGCAAACTCGATATCGATCCGTTTACCAGCACGGAATCCCGCAAAAAGTGGATACGAGCCCGCGCAGAAACGATCTACCACCCGGTCGGAACATGTCGCATGGGTGAGGATCGCGACGCCGTGGTCGATAGCAAGCTTCGGGTTCGGGGCATCGACAATCTACGCGTTATCGACGGTTCACTTATGCCGACCGTGATCAGCGGAAACACCAATCTGCCGATCATGGCTATGGCGGAGAAAGCTGCAGAGTTGATTGCCGGGAAGTGACCCAATGTTCTCTCCCTCAATGGCAGGAACAATCTGAAACCCTGCCTTTCATCGCACAGGCCATCGCTTGATTTCCCGTGGTCCCGCTCGTTGTCGGCGGTCTGACGCGAAGGTGTCAGTAAATGGCAGCAAGCGCCTGAGGGCGTCCTCCCTAGACTGCCCGGGGTCCGATGACGGGTCCCGGGCTTCTTTTATGGATTTGAGTACCCTTTTGGACATCACCCGCAATCGTCAACGATGTCCGTGCTGCTCTGACCGTTCGATAAGGAAGGTTTAACCGGGACAGCCGTGCCGGAGATCAAGTACCGACGCCACCTAACCTAGCTCGACATGCATCGCATATTTCAAGACTTCATTGATCATCTTTCGAGCGCTGAAGATCAAGCAGAGCTTTCGGGAGCCATGGCCGTCACAGCCGCGGCTCTCGACCTGTCTTGCTTTGCGTACCTCGCGCTACCGCAAAAGCTCGATGGGACACCCCGTCTTATGTCGACATACCCAAAGGAGTGGACTTCACACTACCTAAGGAGCCACTACGAACGGATCGATCCGGTTATCATGCAGGCGCTACGGGACACCGAGCCGTTTCGCTGGGGAATCGGATCGACCGAACGATATCTTTCGCCGGCACAGAAGCGGTTGCTGGACGAAGCCTCCCAATATGGCATTCGGCTAGGATTCACCGTTCCTATCCATGACGGACACGGCCCCGTTGCCGCCGTCACCTTTGCCGGCAACCAACGGGAAGCTCAATTCGAACGCTTCGTCACGTCGAACCCTCGAATGCTTCAGTTGATGGCGATGTTCTTCCACTCACACGTTCGCCGCAAACTCGCGAGCGATCTTCGTGTTGATGGAGCAGCTTTGTCCGCCCGCGAGTTCGAATGTCTGGAGTGGGCCGCCCGCGGCAAGAGCGCTTGGGACATCGGACGCATTCTGGGAATATCGCATCACACTGCTATCTCTTACCTGAACAACGCGAAAGCAAAATTGGGAGTGCGAACCGTTGTTCAAGCGGCACTACGCGTGGCCGCTGCCAAACGAGAACAGCAAAACTAAGGCGAACTCCTCCCACAACTAGGGGTGATGCTTCTTAGCGTAACTTCGCCTCAAAGAATCATGGCAACCTTGGAGGATGTCATGATTCAGCTCATCACGGAGCCTTGGTACGGCGAATTCTCCCATACGCTCTTTGCAATACACCAACTACGACATCGCGTCTTCAAGGTCCGGATGGACTGGGACGTTCAAATTAGCGGCGACATGGAAGTTGACAAGTTCGACTCGTTGCATCCGGCATACCTCGCCCAACTCTCGGACGACGGCCGGGTACAAGGCTGCGTCCGCCTGCTTCCAACCAAGGGACCGACGATGCTCCGCGACACATTTCCCGCGCTTCTGAATGGTCAGCCGATGCCCATGAGTCCGCAGATATGGGAAAGCAGCCGCTTTGCGATCGACGCTAGACTCGACACACCAAAAGGAGAACACGGAATAGCTTGTGCCACCTACGAGTTGTTTGCTGGCATGGTGGAATTTGGGCTTTCGCGGCATCTGAGCGATATTGTTACCGTTACCGACGCCCGAATGGAAAGGATCCTGCGGCGCGCTGGGTGGCCGCTACGTCGAATCGGCGCTCCCTCTAAGATTGGGAACACTCTCGCCGTCGCTGGATATCTGGATATCTCCAGTGCGGCGCTCGCGAAACTCCGTGGGGCAGGCGGACTTTCCGGGCCAGTGCTCTGGGCGCCTGTATTGCGCGTCGCCTAGAACGGTCGCACAGCGGACCCCTGGGACGCAGTTTCGCCTACTGACGGGCTACAGGCATGATGGAAATCAACAACATTGACAACCAGCAGCGCACGACCGGAATGCCCGTCATCGGCCTGCGCCTGCTTCGGTTTGCAGTCGTTGCCAACGACTGTGGAAGTCTTCGGCAAGCCGCTGAATTACTTTCCATTCCACATTCTGTCGTGAGCCGCTCCATTGGCCAACTCGAGCGCCTAGTCGGGACCAGCTTGTTTGAGCGGTCGACCGCGGGAGTCCAGCCAACACTTGCTGGTAAAGTAGTCGTGCGGATCGCAAGAATGGTGCTGGAGCAGGTTGATACACTCGTTGCAACCGGCAGATCAATTGGTCGTGGCGAAACTGGCCACCTTTCGGTCGGCTTCTGCACGTCGATTTCAGCAGGCAATCTGCGGACTACCCTCCTCGACTTTAGAACGAGATTTCCTCGGATCGAACTCGCTATAGCCGAACGGCCGCGCACTTTGCTTATGAACGCGCTCCGGAGCGGAACACTCGACGTTCTCATCGTTACGAGCGACACGCCATCATCGGACAACAAGACGCTCAGGGTCTGGAGCGAACGCGTCCTCGTTGCATTGCCTGAGGATCACCCTTTGGCGGCGCGCGACGCGGTTTATTGGACCGATCTTCGCGACGAAACCGTACTACTAAGCCATCACGATTCCAGCCGCGAGTTTGAAGATCTCATCATATCGAAATTTGTATCTACGGACGATCGGCCCAAGATCGACCGACACGACGTCAGCCGAAGCATGATCAAGGGTCTCGTCAGTATGAAACTAGGCATTAGCCTCGTCATGGAGTCCGATATGGGCGCGAGTTTCGCCGGACTGAAATATCGCGAACTACGGGACGGGACAGGATCAAGCCATATCGGCTTTTCTGCACACTGGTGCGCTGACAACGAGAATCCAGCCCTCAACCGCTTTCTCGAAATGCTGGCGGAGCGCTATTCCTCCCCATCTCTCGGCGATTGACACGCGCGTCGTAGACGGGCGAATCCTCGGTCAGCCGCCATGAACCGCGCCAGCATCGGCGCGATCAATTTTGTTGGATCGGCGCGCTGACCCGTTTCACGCGCGATTGCCTCCGCGTACGCAGCAAGGTCCCGGTGGACGGATGCAGGCAACTCCGCGGTCACCTTCACCGGCTTGTCGTCTGGGACGGCGGCGATCTTCAGCTTCGTCATTGAGGTTGTCATCCTGTGTAAGGCTCGAGGCGGAGATCCCGGTTGACGATGACACGAACCGGAAAACCCGGGCGGATCGTCAGGGTCGGCTGGATGTTGAGACTGCGCCGAACCACCTGTTGTCCGGTTTGATTCAGTGAGTCCGAGGCGCCGTGTCGCAAGGCCTGGATAATTGCGCTGTCGTTGCTGTTGGTGTCCGAGCCGGCACCCAGTTCGGTCCCGACCGCCAGAAACGTCGATAGGGCCGCAGCCTTGAACAGCTCACCCCAGTGATTGTCGACCTGGTCTTCGAGGCCTGCATACCCGGCAGCGTCAACGCCAGGCTGCCGCTCGAGAACGATAGAACGTCCGTTCGGCATGATCAGCCGGGTCCAGACGAGCAGGACGCGGGACTGGCCGAAAGTGACCTGGCTATCGTAGATGCCGATCAGACGCGCTCCCTGAGGCACAAGCAGAAAGCGGCCGGTCGGGGTATCAAAAACATTTTCGGTTACCTGCGCTGTAACCTGGCCCGGAAGGTCTGATCGGATCCCGGTGATCAGGGCACCCGGAATGACCGTCCCAGCCTGCACGACATACGGTGAGGCCGGCCTGGTGATGCGGTCAGGGCTTACCGTGCGACGGTCCACAGAGGCGTTGACGAAGGCAAGCTTCCGGTCCTGACCGTTTTGCACAGATCCATCGTCGCCGGTGCTCGTTGCGTTCGGTGGCACGACCCGCTCGCTTCCAACAGCCGCAGTCGCGGACGGACGCACTTCTCGTCCATTGGTCGAAGCGAACAGATGACTGATGCGGGCTGCTTCGGTCTCCTGATCCCGGCGCTGCTGGTCCGGATCAGCGCCGCTCGTCGGCGACTGGCCTTGAGCGGCAAGGATCGGTCGACCGAGGTCACCGGGGAGCGGCGGACCAAGCTGCGGGATTGGCTGGCGCGGAACGCCAGCATAGTCCTTCGGCAGGGTCGTAATGCCGTCGGCAACATTGTGATGGTCGGTGCTGTAAAGCTCATCGGCCGCCTGATTTCGAGCACGATTGCTCTGAAGTGACCACAACACTGCTCCGCCGATAACAAGCAGGGCAACCGCGCTCCCGCCAGCCAAGACCTTCCGCGACAACCGCGTCACGCGCGGATGCTCCGCTCTCAAGCGGAAACTTTCGGACTGCTCCGCTTGTGTCTCCGGCGGAACTGCTTGCTCGTGATCGTTTTCATTCCGGGTGTTCATGACGACGGTCTCCCGTCGGTCCTGACAATCCTGACCTTCTGCTGGTGCTCACCGCCGAGCCGGAGTTCGGCGGCCGCAAACAGCCGATCGACGATCAACACATTGCCGTAGGCGCGATAGTTGACGAGTTCTGTCTTGCCGTCTGGGCCGATGACAAAGAGCGGAGGCATTTCGCCCTGCACGATGCCGAGCGGGAATTCGACGTAGACCTTGCGGCCATCGTCATATGCGGCTAGCGGCCGCCAGGGAGGACTGTCGCCTTCGATGGAATAGCGGGAGATACGCTGCGCTGGGTCCGGAAGAACGGGCTTCAGAGCAGCTGAACGCGACCGTTCGCGTACCGTCTCAGGATAGTACCAAGCAACGGATGGCATGTACGGCCGCTCGCGAGAGCGGAGCTCAATCAGGTAGGTGCGCCGGTCAGTATTGACCACCAGGTTGGTCTCGATCGAGGCTCGGGTCGGCTTGACCAGGATATGGACGCGCCGTGTGTCGCCGCTCCCGCTCTCGGTATCGCCCACGACCCAGCGTACGGTATCTCCGGCCGCGATCGGCCCTGATCCCGTCAAAAGTTCTCCTTCCTCGAGCGCGATATCCGTGATCTGCCCCGGCGCGGCGTAAATCTGATAGAGCGCCCCAGGACTGTAGGCGTAGATTTGCGCTGCGTTGAAATACCCTCGCTTGCGCGGTTCGACCCGGGCCGCGCTATTTGCTGTCTCAACCCGGCTCACAGGTTCAGCGTCTTCCTTCCCTCCCGACTTGCCGCCGAGAGCCGGCTTCCAGAGGGGTGGAATGTGAAGCGGTCGCGATCTGTCGTCGAGAGCCACCGGCGTAGCCGGTAACGGAGGCACTTCGGCGTCATAGCTGATCTCCGGAGGAATGTAGGTCGCGCACCCACCGAGCGCCGAGGAACCAAGCAGGAGAGCAAACAAAACTGCTCGCTTCGCGGTCAAGAACGCGGGCCAAGTGGGACCGATCCCGCAGTCCGGGGCGGGGCGCTTCGAATAAACGTCAAACGGCGTCTTGGTCACTGACTCAACTCCTTTGACCAGTTGATGGCGCGGACGTAAACGCCAAGGGGATTCTTGCGCAGGCGTTCGGCATCGCGGGGCATCTCGATCACGATGGTGAGAATTGCGGTCCAGCGTTCGGTCGAGCTCAGCGAACCGTTGTCATAGGTGCGCTGGGTCCATGCGACCCGAAAGCTTTCCGACGACGCGCGAATGACGCTCGAGACGTCGACGGAGATTTGCGCCTTACCGAGCTTGGCAAAGGGGTCATTGTTCCGCGCGTAGTCGTTGAGCGCAGCGGCGCCGCGATCGGTCGTAAAATCATAGGCCCGGAGCCAGTTTTGGCGTAGAACGATGCCGTCGGCCGGCAGACCTCTGACATCCTCGATAAAGCGCGCCAGATGGTAGGCGATCTGCGCATCAGTCGGTTGATAGTCGAAGTTGGCCGGCGCAACCCTCTGGGCTTGGCCAAGATGGTCGACTTCGACCACCCAGGGCGTGATCGACCCATGGCTTGATTGCCAGACCAACCCACCAGCGAGACCGGCTGACAGTATGAGACAACCGAACGCCATCAGCCGCCAGTTTTTGGCTTGCACGCGGGCGGATCCAATGCGTTCGTCCCAAACTTGGGCTGCTTTTTGATAAGGCGTGATCGGTTCGGGCATGCGCCCGTAGTGAACTAATGGTCGTTTGATCATTGATGATTGCCCCTGAGATCAAGTGATCGGCTTTGAGCCGTGTAGTGTCTGGGTTTGAGGCGCTGCCGCGTGGCGGGTGGCGAAAGTGCGGTGATGCGTCTCAGCGCTCTCCTTCGGACAAATCGACGGAGGAGCCGCTGCCACCATGATCGCCCGAGCGGACGTGACCAGCAGCCGAGGCACCATGCCGAATAGTCTCGGCGCGCTTCATGCGGCGCGCCCAATCGGGCAGCCCTTCGGCCGAAGCGCTTGCGGCCTGCTCGCCAGCTTGCTCGCCCCCGAAGGCAGCCGCTGCACGACGCAATGGACTCATGGCAGCCGAGCTGCCCGCCTCAGCGACGCCAGCAAGGCCGCCGCTTCGATAGGCGGCTGACGCTCCCCTTATGACAGCGCCACCACCGCGCGCGGCGCCCGCAATCGCGCCGCCAGCGAGACCAACACCGCCGGCGGCAAGACCCGCGCCCGCCGCAACAATGCCACCGGCAGCAAGGCCTGTTCCAACCGCGGCACCGGCACCGAGCTGAGGCCCACCCGACACCAGGCCGTTGGCGATTCCAGGACCGAAGATGCCCAGGCCAAGCAAGGAGAGCGCCGCAAGGACCAGGGTCATCGCGTCTTCTATGGTCGGCTGATTGCCACCAAAGCCAGCGGTGAACTGCGAGAACAAAGTCGAGCCGATGCCGACGATGGCGGCCAGGACCAAGACCTTGATCCCTGAAGAGATGACGTTGCCCAAGACCCGCTCTGCCGCGAAGGCTGTCTTGCCAAACAACCCAAAGGGAATGAGCACGAAGCCGGCCAGCGTCGTGAGTTTGAACTCGATCAGGGTGACGAAGAGTTGGATCGCCAGAATGAAGAAGGCGAGCAGCACCACGATCCAGGCAAACAGGAGAACGACGATCTGGACGAAATTCTCGAAGAAACTGATGTAGCCCATCAGATTGGAGATCGAATCGAGCAGCGGTCGGCCAGCGTCAAGTCCGACTTGAGCGATCTTTCCCGGCCGAAGGAAGTCCGACGCGGAGAGACTTGCGCCTGATGCTTTTAGCCCAAGGCCGGCAAAGCTCTCGAAAACGATGCGTGCCAGACTGTTCCAATTACCGATTAGATAGGCAAAGACGCCTACAAAGAGCGTCTTCTTGACGAGGCGCGCGACGATGTCTTCGTCCGGCCCCCAACTCCAGAACAACGCAGCAAGCGTGATGTCGATCGCGGCAAGGGTCGTTGCGAGATAGCCGACGTCGCTACCGAGCAGGCCGAAGCCGTTGTCGATATATCGCGTGAACGTTTCCAGGAATTGGTCGATAATCCCCGTACCCGTCATGGCTTGCTCGCCTCAGGTGTCGCCGGTAGCAGATATCCCTGCGGGATCCGGCTCTGATCCTTTGGGGCCGGCGCCAACGCAGCGGCGGGTTCTTCTTGGCCACGAACCGCGGCACCAGATTTCTTGGCCAAGAAGCGTCGCCGGTTTTCGGCCCAGACCTGCCTGCAATGCTGATAACCTGCCGTTTCCTCCGCAGTGACGCTGCGGCAGCGTGCGAGGTCAGAGCTGGTTGCATCTGTCGTCTGCGCGGCCTTCGGCAGCGCGGGCTGCTCGTCACCACCGCGAAGCTGAATCGTGCAGGCAGTGACGACCAACACGCCGATTGTCGTAAGCAGCGACAACGCCTTGAATGCCCTTATGTCCGTCATCAGTGGAACATCTGTACGTTGGATGACTGATAGCCCTGTCCCGGAGTCAGGAACCGACGAAGCTGTTCTCGTCCCTGATCCTGGGCCGAGGCGCGCTGAGCCGCTTCAAGGCTCTGCGCCCGACCTTGCGCCGTCACGACGGCGGTGAGGTCGGCGAGCTGCTGCGCGTTCAGCGCGAGAATCTGATTGCCAGCCTGCGTTGCCTGCAGCGCGCCGCTGGCACCCTGGCTTGACGTTACGAGCGCGGATGTCTGGATGCGATTGGTGTCGAGGTTGCCAACAATGCCCGCCTGGACGCGAAGCGCGTCTTGCGTTGCGGCATAGGAATTCTGCCAACGTGACTGAGCGTTGGAGATCAGCAACTGGTTCGATTGGCTGCTGGTCGCTGGCGCGTAACTTGTCGAGAAGGCATGATCAATCTGCTGAACGTCGTAGGCGATCCGCTGGGCCTGGGCCAGCAATTGCTGGGTCCGCTGGATCGATGATTGCAGTTGCTGCAGCGATGAATACGGCAGGCTTGCCAAATTCCTTGCCTGATTGATCAGCATCTGTGCCTCGTTCTGCAACGAGGTGATCTGATTATTAACCTGCTGGAGCTCCCGCGCGGCCGTCAGGACATTCTGGACGTAGTTGGTGGGGTCAAAGACGATCAGCGCCCGTGCAGGCACCGTGACGCCAAGCAGCAGCGCGAAGGCGGCCGTGGTCGCCAATAGGCCAAGAGGTCTCATTGCGATTTCTCCAGATTGACGAGGTTGGGGATCAGGTCGAGGGCCCAGGCGACGCCGCGGTGCTGGAGCCAGGCGGGCACGAAGCCGTCAGGTCCATGTTCGGCAAGGAGCTGCGCGATGGCTGCCTGGTCTGTCTTGGAAGAGGCTGCGGTGAAGGCGAGCGCAACCTCACCAAGGCCAAGTTCGAACATCCGGTTGCCGCGACGAGACTGGCAATAGTAGTCGCGCTTTGGCGTTGCCCGGCTCAGAAGTTCGATCTGGCGATCGTTGAGTCCGAAGCGGCGGTAGATGGCGGTGATCTGCGGTTCGATCGCCCGTTCGTTCGGCAGCAACAGGCGCGTCGGGCAGCTTTCGATGATCGCCGGTGCTATCGCGGAGCCATCAATGTCAGAAAGCGACTGTGTGGCGAAGATGACGGACGCGTTCTTCTTCCGAAGCGTCTTCAGCCATTCCCGGAGTTGCCCCGCAAAATCCTCGTCATCGAGGGCAAGCCAACCTTCATCGACAATAAGGAGTGTAGGCCGGCCGTCGAGACGGCCCCCGATGCGATGGAAGAGGTACGACAGCACGGCCGGCGCAGCACCCGTTCCAATCAAACCTTCGGTCTCAAACGCCTGGACCGAGGCTTCGCCAAGGCGCTCGAATTCGGCGTCGAGCAAGCGCCCGGAAGGTCCGCCGAGGCAATAAGGTTGCAAGGCGCGTTTCAGAGAGTTCGATTGGAGCAGGACTGACAAGCCCGTCAGGGTCCGCTCCTCCCTCGGCGCCGAAGCGAGAGATGTCAGTGCCGACCACAGATGATCCTTGACCTCCGGGGTGATCTCGACCTTTTCCCGTGCCAGGATCGCGCCGATCCATTCCGTCGCCCATCCGCGCTCGGAAGGATCCTCAATCCAGGCCAGCGGCTGCAGGGCGACGGGGTTTTCGTCCCCGTCTGACAATGCACCGCCGAGATCATGCCAGTCGCCACCCATGGCGAGCGCAGCCGCCCGAATTGAACCGCCGAAGTCGAACGCAAAGACCTGAGAGTTCGGATAACGGCGGAATTGCAACGCCATCAGAGCCAGCAAAACGGATTTTCCGGCGCCGGTCGGGCCCACCACGAGGGTGTGGCCGACGTCGCCGACGTGGAGAGAGAATCGGAAGGGCGTCGATCCCTCAGTCTTGCCAAACAGGAGTGCCGGCGCCTTGAAGTGCAGATCCCTCGCCTCACCGGCCCACACGGCTGACATCGGAATCATATGGGCGAGGTTGAGCGTCGAGACCGGTGGCTGCCGCACATTCGCATAGACATGTCCCGGCAGGCTACCGAGCCAGGCTTCGACAGCGTTCACCGTCTCGATCATGCAGGTGAAATCGCGGCCCTGAATGACCTTCTCGACCAGCCTCAGCTTTTCATCGGCAGCGTTGGGATCTCGGTCCCACACAGTGAGGGTGGCCGTAACAAAGGCTTGTCCGATCTGATCCGACCCCAGTTCCTGCAACGCCGCGTCGGCGTCGATCGCCTTGTTGTGGGCGTCGGTATCGAGCAGCGTCGACGCCTCGTTGGTCATGACCTCCTTGAGAATGGCGCCAATGGATTTTCGCTTGGCGAACCACTGCCGCCGAATCTTGGTCAGCAGCTTGGTGGCATCGGTCTTGTCGAGCATGATTGCGCGCGTCGACCAACGATACGAGAATGCCAGGCGATTCAGGTCGTCCAGGACCCCCGGGGTCGTCGCGCCCGGAAAGCCGACAATCGTCAAGACCCGCACGTTCGCTGAACCCAGCATCGGCTCAAGCCCGCCGGTCAGTGGCTGGTCGGCCAAAAGCGCATCGATGTACATGGGAATTTCGGGCACGCGAACGCGGTGACGCTTAGTCGAGATCGTCGAGTGCAGATAGGTCAGCGTGGCCTGATCATCGAGCCAGGCGCAATCCGGCATGAACCCTTCGACGAGTTGCAGCACGCGGTTGGTTTGATCGATAAAGCCGCGCAACACCTCCCGGGCATCTGCTCCAACGGTGCGGTCGCGACCTTCATAGAGCAATCGCTCCGCCTTAGCCGCTCCCTCCTCCGGCGGCAGATAGAGGAAGGTCAGGAAATAACTGGACTCGTAGTGGGCACCTGCCTCCTCGAATTGCGCTCTGCGTTCGGCATCGACCAGCGCAGACGCGACATCCGGAAAGGTGTTTGGAGGATAAGCGCCCGCAGAATGACGCTGCGCCTCAACGAACACGGCCCAGCCGGATCCGAGGCGGCGCAAGGCGTTGTTCAGACGACCGGCGACGGCAACGAGTTCGGCCGGCACCGCGCTGTCGAGGTCAGGTCCCCGGAACTTTGCTGTCCGTTGGAAAGAACCATCCTTGTTCAGGATGATTCCCTCGTCGACGAGAGCTGCCCAGGGCAGGAAGTCGGCGAGACGCGCGTTGGAATGACGATATTCGGCAAGGTTCATCATGGCGGAGCGCTCAGGTGTTGAGGTGGCTGGGAATGCGCAGATGTCGGCGCACGACATCGACAAATGCGGGATCGCGCTTGGCGGCCCAGACGGCGGCCATGTGGCCGATGAACCAGAGGATGAGACCCGCGATCCAGAGCCGCAATCCAAGTCCAAGGGCCGCAGCAAGCGTGCCGTTCACGATCGCGACGGACCGCGGCGCGCCGCCCATCAGAATCGGCTCAGTGAGTGCGCGGTGAACGGGCACGACAAAACCTGTGACCGGTTCATCCATCAAACCACCACGCCGCCGCCGAAGGAGAAGAACGATAGGAAGAAGCTCGAGGCGGCAAATGCGATCGACAGGCCGAACACGATCTGGATCAGCCGGCGGAAACCACCCGACGAATCCCCGAACGCGAGCGTGAGCCCGGTCACGACGATGATGATGACCGCGATGATCTTGGCAACCGGACCTTCAACCGATTGCAGGATCTGATTGAGCGGCTGCTCCCATGGCATATTCGAACCAGCGGCCCATGCCGGCGCCGCCGCCAAAAGCACCGTGCCGAAGGCGGCCACCGATGCACCTCGAAGAAAACGAATTTGCTGACGCATGTCAGTCTCCTGCTGTTGAAAGGCTGTAGTCGCCGGCAGCTCCAAGCCCCCGGACGAGCGCGAGCTCAACGAGGCGACGATCAGCGCCACGCCCCGCCAGCACGGCGATAACGTTGATGGTCTCGGCGATCAGGGCACGCGGAACCGTGATGACGGCTTCCTGAATGAGTTGCTCAAGCCGCCGCAGGGCACCGAGCGCGGTACCAGCATGAATGGTCCCGATGCCACCGGGATGCCCGGTACCCCAGGCCTTGAGCAGATCGAGGGCTTCGGCACCGCGGACCTCGCCGACCGGAATACGGTCAGGACGCAGTCGCAGCGAGGAGCGAACGAGGTCCGATAGCGTCGCCACGCCATCGTTGGTACGCAAAGCGACAAGGTTGGGCGCTGTGCACTGCAGTTCGCGCGTATCTTCGATCAGCACGACCCGATCGGCAGTCTTTGCCACTTCGGCCAGGAGCGCATTTGTCAGAGTCGTCTTGCCGGTCGACGTTCCCCCGGCGACGAGGATGTTCTTCCGTGCGGCGACCGCGCTCTTCAGGATCTCGGCCTGCTCCGAGGTCATGATTTCCTTGGCGACGTAATCGTCGAGGGTAAACACCGCGACCGCTGGCTTGCGGATAGCAAAGGCCGGGGCGGCAACGACCGGAGGCAAAAGGCCTTCGAAGCGCTCACCAGTTCCAGGCAGTTCTGCCGAAACCCGTGGCGCCCCGGCATGCACCTCCGCACCTACGTGGTGCGCTACCAGGCGAACAATGCGCTCGCCATCCGCTGCGGAGAGAGTTTTGCCTGTGTCGATCAAGCCACTCGACAGCCTGTCGATCCACAACCGCCCATCCGGATTGAGCATCACCTCGATGATCGCTTCATCTTCGAGGTAGCCGGCAATCGCTGTGCCAAGCGCACTACGAAGCATGCGCGCGCCGCGCGAATTCGCTTCCGATTGAATGGAATGGCTTGGCACCGTCGTCCCCACCCAGTGAGAGCGTCCGCAAAGGGCCCTCAGATGGGATGATTAGAAAAAGCACCTATGGAGTTGGCGCAACAAGCGCTTTCGGTGATCGTAGACTGGCGTAGAAAAAGGAAGACTGAGAACTGATATTGGACTCCTGCTCAATCGTACCAGTCCGCTAAGAGCTATCGCTCACCACTCCGCGCCGTCGTCCGCGGGTATCAGGATGGGCGAATTCTCGTACAAGCCGACCGACTTGACACCATTGGAAACAGAGGCTGGCGTGGAGCGGGAAGTTAAACTCATCCATGAAGCGCAGACTCTACGCCAAGGCAGCGCGAACCAGACCAAGGCTGCGATCTGCAGCGCTACGTTGAGGCCGAACGCGACCTGATAGGCCTGGACGGACCTATGGCCATCGATCGTGTGCCATTGCTCCAGGATCAGGCCTGTCGCGTATTGTGCCAGAAATGCCCAACCAAAGTGCAGGACGTTCAAGACGCCGTTGGCACGACCAGCAAGCTCCGGCGGAAAGTAATCCGCTATTACCGCGAAGCTGACCACGGTTGCCGTTCCGGCAATTGCGACAACCGACCAGGGCAGGATGGACGGCAGGGGCGCTCGCAAGATCAAGGCTGAATCGGCTGCGATGAACAGCACTGCAACCACCACTAATATAGCCTCCGCTCCGATTCCTTTGCGTTTGATGTAATGGACGGCCATACCGAACAACCAGGCACCGCCGCTTAGTACGACGGACATTGTAAACAGCTGTCTGACGAGACTTGTGCGATCAAGCCTCTCCACGTCGATCAGCCACGGTGATGCCCACAGCCCCTGCAGAGACCAGGCTGATCCGACGCAAGTCGCCGACAACGGGGCCATTCGCCAGAAGCGCCGATCGCTGAAAACGGAGCTAAGAGTGGCGCAGGCTGCTGATGGGACAATGCCCCGCTCGGGAACCACGACATAGATGAAAATGGCCGTCGCGCCGGTCGCCGCCGCTAGGATCTCAAAGAGCTGCCGCCAGCTCATCCAAGCGAGTAGGTATTCTACGGGAACCGTAGCGGTCACCGCTCCTAGCGATCCCAGCATGATCATGTAGCCGTTAAGCAAGGCAACTCGTTCTCTGGGGAACCAAAGGACGATCGACTTCAGTCCTGCGGTCAACGCCGCCGCCACGCCAAGCCCGATCATTGCACGCGCGATCAAAAGCGACAGGAAACCGGTCGATATCGCGAAGAGTCCGGCGCCCGCTGCGGCTAGCAAGAGCAGAACACTCTGGACGCGACGCGGACCAAAGCGATCCAACAATATACCGACAGGGATCTGAGCCGCCGCGAATATCAGGAAATAGACTGACGTAAGCAACCCGAGGTCGGCAGTCCCGAGCGCGGTATCCGAGCTGAGATGACTGGCGATCAAAGCGTTGATCGTTCGATACAGATACGAAAGATAGTATCCAGCAGCAAACGGGAGAAAAACGCGCGAGATGAGACGCCATGTCCCGGAAATTTGCATGCTGGCCCTCTTGCTGTCAGCTCGTGCGAGCCGATAGCGCGACCAGCTTTTCGTCAGTTCGGGTAAATCCCTGCGGTCGTAGGGTGGCGTAGAATAAGAAGGATCCGCGAAATGGTCTGTCTACGTGGCTCTCTCAAGTTTCTTCGGCCGGTTCCTGACGACCGATGTCTTCTGGAATCTCCCGGAGAAAGCTTTGCCCCTTTTGCAAACGGCGCCCGAGTGCTTCGACAAATCCTTCAAAACGATCCCTGCCCTTTGCCTGCGCGGCAGCCTGTGCGTCGTTGGGTAGCGGCGGCGTGATCGTCAGCCAAAAGCGGATGAAGAGCGCCAAGCTTTCGGCCGTCAAGCCCACGTCGCGTTCCAGCCGCTGCATCTGGCGCGACAGCCGATCGAGGCGCCGGGTAAACGCCGCTTCTCGCCTGTCCGCTCCATCCGGGGACAGAAACGAAACAACTGCCGCTTCCACGATCGCCGACCGAGAAAGTCTTTTGCGATCGGCGAGCTCTGAGATCTGTTTCAGCAGTTCTGGCGGGAAGTAGACGTTCATCCGGTCGCGCATAATGCCTCAGAGCTCCATACCGTCATTCGGGTCCATGGCGACCTGACGCGCAACGCCGCGCATCTGCTGGCGTATGAGCCGGGACTGGCGGACCCCATCCTCGTCATCGTCAAGAACGGCGGCAAATTCTTCTGCCGGCGTCGGTTCGGTCGTCTCCTTGGCGATCGCGACGTGATCGGGGAGTTCGGGCTCGCGACGGAGTCCGCTGTTCGCCGTGTCTTCCTCGACCTCCGCGGCTTTGTCAGTTGGACCCGCCGTCGGCTTCAATGGTCCTAGCGCTGACCAACCGTCCGTTCTCGATGATCGGCCGGCGCTCGCCGGATTTGGCGGCGGCAGAACCCGCTCGGTGAACCGCCTATCCTCGTAGTAGCGAACTTTCTTCGCCCGGATCGGCGGCGTACCCGCCACCATGACGATCTCGTCCATCGGTGGAAGCTGCATGACCTCGCCCGGGGTCAAGAGAGGTCTGGCCGTCTCCTGCCGCGAGACCATCAAGTGCCCCAACCACGGGTTCAATCTATGGCCGGCATAGTTTTTCATGGCCCGCATCTCGGTCGCGGTCCCGAGCGCGTCCGATACCCGCTTGGCGGTCCGCTCGTCGTTGGTCGCGAAGCTGACGCGGACGTGACAGTTGTCGAGGATGGCGTTGTTAGGCCCGTAGGCCTTCTCGATCTGGTTGAGCGACTGCGCGATCAAGAAGCTCTTGATGCCGTACCCCGCCATGAAGGCGAGCGCAGACTCGAAGAAATCCAGCCGCCCCAGCGCCGGGAACTCGTCGAGCATCATTAGCACTCGATGCCGACGGTCGCGGGCGTGTAGATCCTCGGTCAGGCGCCGGCCGATCTGGTTCAGCACCAGACGGATCAGCGGCTTGGTCCGAGAAATATCCGACGGCGGCACCACGAGGTAAAGCGTCGTCGGGCGACCATCTGCGATCAGATCGGCAATCCGCCAGTCGCAGCGACAGGTCACCTGGGCCACGACGGGATCGCGGTAGAGCCCGAGGAACGACATCGCGGTGGATAGGACGCCGGAGCGTTCGTTTTCGGATTTGTTGAGGAGTTCGCGCGCGGTCGAGGCGACGACGGGATGGGCGCCCTGCTCGCCAAGGTGCGGTGTAGTCATCATCGCCCTCAGCGTGGTCTCGATCGGCTGCTTCGGATCGGACAGGAAGGCGGCGACGCCGGCCAAGGTCTTGTCCGCCTCGGCATAGAGAACGTGGAGTATGGCGCCGACCAGGAGCGAATGACTGGTCTTCTCCCAGTGGTTCCGCTTGTCGAGGGAGCCTTCGGGGTCGACCAGGACGTCGGCCACGTTCTGGACGTCGCGAACCTCCCATTCCCCGCGCCGGACCTCGAGCAGCGGATTGTAGGCTGAGGACTTTGGGTTGGTGGGATCGAACAACAGGACGCGGCCGTGTCGCGAGCGGAAGCCCGCGGTCAGTTGCCAATTCTCGCCCTTGATGTCGTGAACGATGGCCGAGCCGGGCCAAGCCAGGAGCGAGGGGACGACAAGACCGACACCCTTGCCGGATCGGGTGGGTGCAAAACACAACACGTGCTCCGGCCCGTCGTGGCGAAGGTAGTCGCGGTCGAGCTTGCCGAGCACCACACCATCCGGACCGAGAAGTCCCGCCGCTCGAACCTCGTCCGCACCAGCCCAGCGCGCCGACCCATAGGTCGCGACATTCTTGGCTTCGCGCGCCCGCCAAACCGACATGCCGATCGCCACCGCGATCGAAACGAAGGTCCCCGACGCCGCAATGAAGGCTCCTTCGACAAAGACCCGTGGCGCATAGGCGTCGTAGACGAACCACCACCAGAAGAAGACGGGCGGGTAATAGACCTTGAAGCCCAACAGTTCGAACCAGGGCCGCCCAAGCTCCGGTTGCCAGGCGAGCCGCCAGGCCGTCCACTCGGTTGCTCCCCAGATGGCCAGCAAAACGATCAGGCCGACCACGATCACCTGCCCCCAAAGGATTTTGGTTCCGGACATCCCGAACGCCCTTCCGCAGCTGGATTGGTGCGATTGTTAGAGACCGAGGTCGCGCTTGCGACCAAAGCCCCATTCGATTCCACCGCCGTCCTTCACGACGCCGGTGACGTGTTGGCCGAGCCTCCTTTCGAGTTCGCGCGACCAGGGCACGAGTTGGAAGCCGAGCCCATTGTCGATCATGGCGAAGCGTCCCGAGGCGAGCGTCAGACGCTGGCGATATGTCCCCGCCACATGCTCCCCGGATTCGGACTTCACGTAAGGGAGGCTGGTGTCGGCCGAGACTTTTGCGGCCACCTGGTCCAGTTCAAGCTGGCGCAACGTGTTCAGGAGGTTGCGCTGCAAGATGATGCGTTGGCCCTGCCGCCGCGCTAGGCCCTCCCGGATCAGATGCTCGGTACGGGCTTCCATGGCTTGGCGCGTCTCTCGGCCGAATCCGCCCATGGCAAGCGGCATGGAGTCGCGTTCGACCAGCCTGTGGTCAAGCCAGGTCGCGCCTTTTGCGGTGACCTGCTCGGCAAGATCGAGATCGGAGCGGATGGCGAGCACCACGGTCGGCCGTGGATCGCCGGCTTGACCGAAGCGTCGGACTTCGACGATTCCCCCAACGGGCGGAGCATGTTCGAAGGCCTCGATACCTCGAAAGCGCACGTGGTGCGCGCGTCCGTCGGTCCCGTCGATCAGGGCGTAGGCCTCGCCAGTCAGTTCGTCATGCAATCCACGCTCGACCAGTCGTCCCATAAGCTGAGACGTCGGCTGTCCACCCTCGATGACGAAGTCGGCGACGCCGCGCGCTTCCCCGCGCTCGGTAAAGGCGCGGTGCATGGTCTTGATGATGTCGCCGCGCATGCCGAGGTCGCGCAAGCTGCGCTCGGCCTCGAGTCCGACCATCCACTCCCCTGGTGCGGCGGATGCGGCAAGGCCCATCTTCTCGAGGTGCTGAAGACGGCCAACCATCAGGCGGCGGATCTCAGGATCCGCGCTGCCGGGATTCTTGGGTCGAAGATCGATATACCCGGTCTCTTCCGCCGCCAGTCGGACCTCCCGGTCGAGCCGCGTCCATCGTTCCGCCGAGACTTCCCTCTCCAGCGAATTGCGGATCTCGTGCTCCGGTTTTGGACCCAGTTCGATCGCGACCAATTCCTCGGCGCGTGAACGCAGGCCCCGGCTGATGTAGTCGCGGGAGATCACGAGATCAGCGCCCTCTTCGTCGACCCCCCGAACGAGAAGATGGACGTGAGGATTGTCGGTATTCCAATGATCGACAGCCACCCAATCCAGTCGCGTGCCAAAGTCGGCTTCCATCTGCTTGGCGAGGTCGCGGGTGAAGGCCTTCAGGTCGGTCATATCGCCGGCGTCCTCCGGCGAGACAATGAACCTGAAATGGTGACGGTCGTCCTTGCAGCGTTCGGCAAACGCCGCGCTATCGGCGCCGTCGCCGCGGGCATCAAACATCTCGGCCCGCTCACCACTCCGGGTCACGCCATCGCGCTTCAGATACGAGAGATGGGCCGTCAGCGGCGCTGAGCGGAAGGCTCGTCCTTTGTGGCGAACCACGCGCGCCTTCACCACAACGCGCCGCGTCGGGCTGAACAATCTCGCCCGGCTAAAGGCGAGGCGCCCGCGGCCAAACGTCGAACGCCCATGGGCCGCGGAACGCCTGCCGGCCGGGGTCTGACCCGAGGTGTGTCCGGTTTTCTTCGCCGCGCGTAGCACCTGATTGATGAAGCTTTTCGGCTTCGGCGCGCGGGTACTGCGGATGCGCCCGGGCCGGATACGCAGATCGCTGTCGCCCGTGGTCATGACTGCGCCTCGAAGGACGCCAAAACGCGTAGAGTGCCGAAAATGTAGTTGATCTCATTCTTAAAAATCCAAGGCGCGGCACGCGCCCCGACCGACCGGCACGCCGGAACCCAAGCCATGTCAATGGCTTGCGGTTCGAGCGGCGAGCCCCTTTTATCTCGCCGTCCTGCCGTCGTGGTCTCCGGGTCGCCGGTTCCCGAAAGAGCCACCGCGACCTGGCCGCCAACTCGCGAAGCCCCCACTGCTTCCGAGCGCTTGCGATAGCGATCGTTACCCGAAGGGCCGAGACACCCGAAGGGTGGCTCGGTGAGGAGCGAAGCGACGAGTAGAGCGCGGGCCGAAGGCATCGCCCATACACCATCAGCTTGCGAACCCGCACACCTGGTCATCGCGATACTCCCGAATCCGATCGAGGGACGAACATGCCAATTGGCCGGGGGACCATGGGCGAAACATCGGGCGCCGAGAACGCGGTCGTGACACCGCTAGACGGCATGAGCGCCAACAACCGATCACGCGTCTTCATGAGATCGGATCGCGTGACGAATAGCGTCGCAGCTGCTGATGACTGTCCGCCGGACGTCCACCTCGGCGGCAGTTCGACGGCAAGCAGATTTGCAAGCTTTGCGACGTATGCTCGCGTCTCGTCTGGCAGAGAGCCGCCCGCAAGATGCTCTTCATAGCGAGATGGTCCCGCATTGTACGCCGCAAACACGCCAGGCGAGCCATACCGATCGAGCAGTTCGCGCAAGTACGCCGTACCGGCCAGAATGTTGTCGTGCGGGTCGTAGGGGTCGTTCCCGAGATTGTAGCGCACACGAAGTTCCGCCCAAGTCGCTGGCATGATTTGCATCAGGCCCATTGCGCCTTTTGGCGATCTGGCGTGCACGTCACCAGCACTCTCGATGCGTTGGACTGATCGGATCCAGTTCGGCGCAATCGCAAAGCGTTGTGCGGCTTCATTGATGAAGCCGGCAAATGAGTGAGCGGTCTGACTGATCGCCGGCTGGGCGGTTGATCCGCTCTGGGCCAAAGCAGCACCGTCGAACGCGGTCAGAAGAAGCATCACGGGCACGACTGCACAAACGCGCGTGCCCAACCGACCCAAGCACGCGGTCGGGCTCGCGCCAGCCTTGCAGACATCGATCGAGACGGAGGAATGATCCCGCAATCGATCGAACAAGGGCATGGCGAGGAGAACACGTCGAATACGCACGATCACCCCTCCCACGTCCACACCGGCATCGCACGGCCGATCACGCTGGATGCCGGAAGAAATCCAAAATACCGGCCATCAAGAGAGTCGTCCGACTGCCAGTTCATCAGAAACAGATCGCCGTCGCCGACGACGCGGCAGCCCTGCCATTTCGGCAGCGGCCGGCCGCGTCCGTCGCGGTCCTTCGCCTCGCCCACCGCGACCTCGTCGACCGAAATCGTGAGGCCGGTTCTGCAAACACTCTGCCCCGGAAGGGCGAGCACGCGCTTCAGCATGGGCACGCCAATGGGCAAATAGCCGTTCAAATCGAGGAAGGTCGCGAGCGGCTCCGGCGGCTGCACGGCGACCAATTCAGTAACTTGGAATTGGTCCGCCGGTCGGAGGCGGTAGAGACCGATCGGCACGCTCGCGGATGCGTTCCAGATGTATAGCGGAATCGGCTCCAGGACGATCGTCGCGATGAGCGCAGCAGCGACCCCAATCGTCACGGCCAGCATCGGTAGGCGGCCCGTCATCGCATCACCCTTTGGCGATGGAGCCAGGCCTGATGGCGCGCTTTCGTATACGGGCGCGGGTTTTCATTAACGGACAGACGGTTGTGAACGTGATGCCAATGGTCGGGAGCGACATCAGCCGGATCGACGCCGAGCGCCTCAACGGCATCGATCATCTGCAGCACGCGCTCGACCTTCGGCCAGCCGGACAGGCGCAGCAGAATCTCACCGCCGGGCGTCACATAAGGAACGGTCGAGCAGCGCTGTCCCAGTGCGACCGCGCGCAAGATGTCGATGCGCGAAATGATCGTGCCAAAGTCGTTGGAGGTCCACCGGACGAAGGCAAAGATGCTGCCTGGCGCGAATGACAGGACACGCCGATGGCGATCAAGCTTCCGTTCCCCGACAATGCGACCGAACCGAATGCGGTTTTCGATGCGCTTCTCGAGCCACAACACTTCCACTTCCGTGAGATCGCTCATGCGGCGGCTCCCGGACGCTGGGGCTGGCAGCCGTGAGCTTGGGGCTCGGTCGAGAGTGTGTATCGCCTGCAAAGGCAGGCTGGCCTGTCGGACTGCCGTTGCCGAGCGCCATCGACGCCGCTTTCGGCCTGCTCCGTTAGAAGAAATCCGAAGGATTTCCGGTTAGTAAAGTTAGAGCGGCTGGAAAGCGCGGAGAAACAAGCTCTTAAGCTCGATTCCGGTCCCCGATAGCACGAGGATCGGGTCCCCGATAGCACGAGGGTTGCGGTCCCCGATAGCACGAGCTGATTCACAGGTTGTCCTCCGAATTTGGAATGAGACCGCGCCGGCGCAAGCGGGCCGTTAAGGGATCAACAGGCGTGGGTGCAAAGTTCAGTCGCTCGGTGCCATCAGGGTCGCGCGTGAGCACGAGCTGATAACCGGGCAATGTCTGGCGCTGGACGATCTGGCGCACGTCGTAAGCAAAGTGCTTGAGGGGCGAGAGGATGCCGGACTTGGCATGGAGGTGCACCAGATCAAAACTCCAGCCGCCGTCCTGGCGTCCGCCGTGCTTGCGCACAAGACGATAAAGCCACCTCTCAAGTCCGCCCGTCAGCTCGAAATAGGCGCGATCAATCGTCAGCACGAGCGCGTCATCGATGACGCCAGCGTAGAACCAATCCGGCAGGATCAGCTCGATCCCAAATGGGCGGCCATTTGCATCGGCCGTCTCTTTCCACTCGTTGATCCAGGAGAAGCGATGCCGTCGCCGCTCTGCCGGCTGACGGATCGACGTCAGCACGGTCGTTGACTGAAGTCTGTCGAGACCCGCCTTCAGCCGATCATAGTCGCGTGCGCCGGTGCCGCGGCCGACGAACGTCAGAATTTCATACGGCGTTGCAGCCATCAGGCGCGACGTCTTCAGGCCGGCATCACGGGCTTCGACAATCTGGGACGCGGCCCAGATCAGAACGTCTGCATCCCAGATCGTCGCCATGCCGTGTTCCGGCACGGCTTCGACACGAATTGCGATCGCACCGGCACGGAAGTCGATCGGCACGATCCGCTTAGTCTTTGCGAGGGAGAAGAACGGATACGCCATCAGATCCTGCGCGTCGCGCGGCGCAAGATCGCCGGGCAACGCCCGAAAGAGCTCAAGCTGGTCGCGCTCCGAATGGTGTTTGCGCCGCATGGTCACTACTCTCACGCGGCAATCAGCGACGTTCCTGGCCCGCATACGGGCGCAGCGCGGGCTGCTTCTTGGCCGGCAGTACCGTCCCCTTCCCGGGATCGGACGTCGACGTCTTGGCGCCGCGGTCAGCCCACGCTTTCAGGTCATCGACGGCGTAGACAACACGTCCGCCGATCTTCCGATACGTCGGTCCAGTACCGTACGTGCGGTGCTTCTCGAGCGTGCGACCGGACAGGCCAAGATAGCGCGCGGCCTCAGGTGTACGCAGGAATCGCGGTGGTAGACCGGCCATCGGATCGGGCATTTGAGGACTCCAGGAGGACATCGCACTACGCCTGGCTAGGCCGGCGTGTGTGCGGTCATCATGGAGAAGCAAGATCTCGGAGGGGGATGCCGAATATGGAGGGGGCCGCTTTCGATACCCCCCAACCGGAAGGGCTATTCGTCCCTGCGCCCGGACCGCAGAAGTTTGCGGTAACCACCGCGCATCAACGCAAGGCCGCCTTGCACCAAGCGGATTGTTCGATTGCGCAGATCATGGGTCTTCCAGGCACGGTCGGGGATTCGCTTTTTGCCGAAGAGCGCTTCGGCGATAACGCGATAGCTTCCGCCGGCGCTGCGAGCATCAAGCGCACGGATCGCGGCGCTCAAGCGTTCGCGCCGCTGTTTAGATAGTTGGTGAAAGGCAGGACCTGGTGCGCGTCCATTCATCGCGCGCCACAGCCGGCGGGCTGCATACGCACGCGCGCCGAAATCGCCGTCAAATGGCAGTTCGGCTGCATATGACGCGCCAAGCACCGGTGGATCCTTGGACCAGACACGGTGATCCACTGCACCGATGCGCAGCACGGCGTGCCAGCCGTCGGCGGCGCGGCGCATCTGGCCTGCTGCAAGGTCAAGCAGCGGTTGAGGCGCTGAACTGCGATCGGCGGCCGAGGCAACCTTGACCGGAACGACCGCCGCTAGAACCTCAGGCGCCCAAAAGATCGTCTGCTCATCGAACGACCGCCGCGGGTCATGGGCGAAAGCAGAGGCCCCACCTCCTCCTGAATTCGTCAGTCACTTCGCCGTTCGGGCTGTTGGCAATCATCACCTCGTACTCACGCCGGTAACCGGCGTTGCGGCGGAGACATTCCCAGGCGATGTCGGTGATTTCGGCGTCTTGTAGGCTCTTGTAGGATTCCGGCGACCGCCAGTCGAATTCAGGCATTGCTTCCGCCCCATTGCACGCTGCTAACAACGATTGCGCCGCAATAGGTATGAACGAGGCGGTTGTAGGAAGCCCCTAGTTTGGCACCACGTGGTGCACCGGAATGACCACCGATCAGCAAAAGAAAATAGTTCTGCCTGCAAGTCGCCGGCCGGCGGTTTTCTTCTATTTTGAGCCGGTGCCGCGCAAGAGGCGTCCCTGCTCGGTCACCCATTTGGCGCGCGCGAGATGACTCTGATATGCGCTTCGCGCACGGTCCGGCTCCCGCACCGGATCGATATGCAGCACCACTCGAGCGACTTCCATCCAGTCAGCCCCTTGGCTTTCGGCCTGCAGAAGGCGCATGTAGGTCACGACATGCTGCTCATCGTAGGCAGTGAGAATTTGATCTGCAGGCGCAGCGTCGGCGACGCCTGGGTCGAGCGGCGGCTTCCTCATAAGACTCCACGCCTTAGTTTAGACAATTTCTAACACGCGGGCAGGAAGGAGCAGAAGCGCCAAAATTGTCGCGGAAGCCGTCCGGATCGCGTTTTGTCGAAAATACTCCGTGGTGAAATACTCTTCAAGGACATGCCCTCTCGCGTATGGATATACGCGAGATACTTGCAATCAATTTGCGGAAGCTCCGGCAGGCCCGTGGTTTGTCACAGGAGGAATTGGCTCATCGTGCTGAAATTGACCGCACTTATATCAGCGCACTCGAGCGAAGCGTTTATGCGGCGGGTATCGACGTTGTCGATCGGCTCGCTCGCAGCCTGGGTGTCGAGGCCGCCGACCTGCTCACTCGCCCGCCCACAAGCACCAAGAAAAGGACTCGGGGGCAGGCCGAGTGATTGAGCCGACCCGCTCGATCCGGCGGCCGGTTCGCGCTCACTGACGCCTGGAAGGATGGGAAGCCCCGCCCGGCAGACCGGACGGGGCTTGATGAAGTGGCCTACTCGCCGGTCTTGCGCGGCCGCGACCAGAGCAGGGTGTAGCCTTCACCGCCTTCGTCGTCGAACAGGTTCGCGTAGATCGGCGCGTTGAAGGAAGGATCGTCGAGCTTGAGCGAGAGGTAGTCGCGGCCTTCCTCGGAACGCTTCGACCAGGCTGCGCCGATCTCCGCCCGGCCCACATAGATGCGGTGGCTGGGGGCGTTGTCATTGGAGCGGTTGGTCTCGGCGACGATGCGGACGCCCTTGGCCTTCAGGCTCAGGGTGACGATCTCGCCCTGGAAGCCGTTTTAGGTCAGTTGGCAACCGTCTTTCTGAAATGAAGCGGTTGATCCGATAGCGACATTTTCTGAAGGACACTTC
>NZ_JBXAFS010000010.1:0-163992 GCF_058793355.1 Afipia sp. MLSD5-FHT05B12 | reverse complement strand
GAGGCCGGGGTGGGGGTCAATTGCAACGCCTTAGGCTCCCCCACCCGGCACGTTGTTCGCTTTGCTCACAACGCGCCCCCCTCCCCACAAGGGGGAGGGATAAGAACCGCTTGCGCGGGGACGACATCGAAAAAAATCGCGAAGCCAGACCCGCATGCAGCTTCAACGCCCACAATCGTCATCACCGGGCATAGCCGTTCGAAGAACGGCGTTCTAAAGAACGCCTATGACCCGGTGATCCACGCCTTGCTTGCAGATTTCCGAGTAAGGCGCGGATGGCCGGGTCATCCCCGATCAAGCCGAGGACAGGCGCCCGGCCATGACGGCCTGTGGTGAGTGTATGGCGCGCAAAACAAAACCGCCCACCTCTCGAAGAAGTGGGCGGCTCCGTAGCCAATCAGGGCGACGGGGCTGGTCTTATCCCTGCGGCTGATCGTTCGGCGGCGTCGGGCGCTGCTTGTGCTGCGCCATGAAGGCGTCGAACTCTTCCTTGTCCTTGGCGTGACGAAGGCGGTCGAGGAAGTCCTTGAACTCGGTCTGCTCTTCCTCGAGACGGCGCAGCGTCTCCATGCGGTAGTCGTCGAAGGCGCGGTTGCCGCTCGAAGGCGCGTAATAACCTCGGCCTTCCATCCGGCTGCGCATCCGCTCCATCTTGTACTGCATGCGCTCCATCTTATCGGCCCAGCGGCCGTGACGATCGTGAGACCAGCAACCCATGTTTCTGCTCCAGAGTGAGTAAGCGAGAGCGGCCAGACCCAGCGGCCACCAGATGATGAAACCGGCAACGATCAGGATGATCCGCCCGGGGTGAAAACGCGGCTGCCAGTCGTGCCGCGAGTCGAAGTTGTCGTGATGCGGTGCGGCCCAGTCCGGGCGGCCCCATCGGTCGAGACGTGCAGTGTTGGCGTTTGCGGTGTTCGCCATAGGCGTCCTCCAGTTTTCACGTTCCCGTGAATGTAAATAACATTTACATAGATAAAACATCCCGGGATTTTGTCAAGCGGGGTCCCCGAGGGGTCTCGAAAAATTATCTGGACGGGTGATGCTGGTCGGTCGGGAACCCGAGGCCTTTCAGGTAAATCAGCACGCCCGCTTCCAGCAGGTCCTCCGCCGACATCGGCAGCTTGCGGCGCGCCGCGTCGCCACGTCCGAACAGCGAAGCAATGCCGTGCGATATCGACCAGATATGGAGCGCCATCATCATCGCAGGCGGGCGCGGCACGCCTGGAGGCGCCATCGCCACCAGCCGTTCCGACGCCAGGCGAATGACTGCAAAGGCGCGTTCACCGGCCAGCAGCAAGGCAGGATTGGTCTCGATCGGAACGCCGGATTCGAACATCGCCGAGTAATAAGCGGGATTTTCCCGTGCAAAGGCGAGATAGGCTTTTCCAACTCGCTGAAACGCCGTCGGCGTATCGGGGCGGCCATCGTCCCACGCCGCAGCGAGTTGCGATTCAAATTGCTCGAAGCCTTGCTGCGCCACGCTTGCGAGCAACTCGTCGCGATCGCGGAAATGGCGATATGGCGCTGCCGGGCTGACACCAGCCGAGCGCGCGGCCTCGGCGAAGGTGAAACCCGCCGGGCCCTTGTTGGCAATCAGATCGAGCGCGGCCTGCACCAGCGCCTCTTTCAGATTGCCATGATGGTAGCCACCCTCGCGGCGGCCCCGGTTCTTGTGCCAGCTCATTTTTCGTATCTACTCATGTAAACTCCTTTTACATGAGTAACGCGCCGCCGTCACCAAGCCTTTGTCCCCGCTGGCGAAGGTCCGCAGATCAGATCGACCGTTCCTTTGGCGATGGCTTCCAGCTCTGCGCGCGGCAACCGGGCGCGCGAGCGGATCGCCAGCGCCTCGACCGTCGAGGCTCCGATCTGCGACAGGACTTGCACATTGGCCGTGGGCGGCAGCTCGCCTGTCTCCACCGCGATCTGAAACCGTTTCGCGAGCGTGCGCTGCGTCGAGCCGAGCGCCCTCTGCACCAGCGAGCGAATCTCCGGGTCGGCCATCGCTTCGGACGTCGCCGTCATCACCGTGAAGCAGCCGCGCGGGCCGTTTTCGCCGGCGAGATAGACGTCGAGCGCCGTCGTATAGATCTTTTCCAGCATCTGCCGCAGTGTCAGCGCCGGATCGAAGGCAGGCGCGAATGTCGCCGCCATCTCGGCGCGATAACGCTCATAGGCCTTCAGAAACAGCTCGCGCTTGTCGCCGAACGTCCCGTACAGGCTCGGCCGGTTGATTCCCATCGCCTCGCTGAGATCGTCGAGCGAGGTCGCAGCGAACCCGCCATCCCGGAACGTGTCCATCGCCTTGCCGAGCGCCACATCCGGCTCAAACGCGCGCGGGCGCCCGCGCTTTTTCGGCGCTTCGGAGATGACTTTTACCGGCTGTTTCTTTTTTTGTACCATATCGCAAATAATTCTCTTGACCGCATTTAATTTATGCGGAACGGTATAAAAATCAAGGACGGACCGGTTTCAACCAAGGAGACGCACCATGAAACTCTATTTCTCTCCCCTCGCCTGTTCGATGGCAACCCGCATCGCGCTCTATGAAGCCGGCGCCGACGCCCGCTATCTGGAAGTCGATCCGAAATCAAAGAAGGTTCTTCAGGACGATTCGGATTTCTTCGCGGTGAACCCGCTTGGCCTGGTGCCGGCCATCAGCACCGACGATGGCCTCATTCTCACCGAGAACGCGGCCATTCTTCAATATGTCGCCGATCGCTTTCCCGATGCCGGAATCGGATCGGGCACGGGCATTGAACGCAGCCGGTTGCATCAGTGGCTCTGTTTCATCGGCACCGAACTGCACAAGGGATTGTTCGTGACCCTGCTCGACAGGAAAGCGCCCGCTGACGTCCACGCCTACACGCTCAAGAAGGGACTCTCGCGGCTCGACTATCTCAACAGCTATCTCGAAGGCCGCGAATTCCTGCTCGACCATTTCAGCGTGGCCGATGCTTATCTCGGCACCATTCTGAACTGGAGCATGGCGACGCCGCAGATCGATCTCAAGAAATGGCCCGCGATCAGCGATTACCTCACTCGGTTCAAGACCCGCCCGAGCGTGATGAAGGCCCTTGCCGAGGAGTTCGAACTCTACAAGGCCGAGATCGCGCGCCACAAAGCGGCGGCATAACGGAAGCGTCTTCGTCATTCCGGACAACGCGCTTGCGCGTTGATCCGGAATCTCGATGAGTTCTGCTGGATTCCGGGTTCGCGCTACGCGCGCCCCGGAATGACAGACTATTTCTCGAGCAGTCTGCGCTCGGATTCCTTCAACGACCGGGAAAATACCCTCGCATCGTCGAAGGCGCGCGCCAGCACCAAGGCGCCCTGAATTTCCAGCACCGCATGCTCGGCCTTGCGGCGGGCAACGCTCTTGTCGTCGCCGTGACGCCGCAGCGCGGCGGCCAGCGCATCGACCCATCCGGCGAAATAGACCTTCACCTTTTCGCCGAACAAATCGCGCGATGCGCCAAGCGCGACCACGCCGACAAGGCAGACTCGCTGGCCCGAACGGAAATACCGATCCGTCGCGGCATACATGTCCGCGATGCCTTTCACGGGATCGGGCGCGGTGCGCAGCGGCGCATAAATACTGTCCGCGAACCAGCGATCGATCGAGGCGAGCACCTCATCCGCCATCTGCTCCTTCCCGCCGGGAAAGAAATTGTAAAGGCTGCCCTTGCCGAGGCCGGTGGCATCCGAGATCAGCGCAAGCGTGGCGCCCTCATAGCCATGCGCGCGGAACACTTCGGCCAGCGAGGCCAGAATGTCTCCGCGCGCGGTGTCGGTCTTTGCCATTGCAGTCCTCGTTAGCCTGCTCACTTCGGAACGGGAGCCAGGCCGGGAACATCCGCGGGACGCGGCCCCGGAGCCGGCCAGTGAAACCGCCGCTCCGCTTCCTTGATCGCGACGTCGTTGATGCTGGCTTCGCGGCGCTTCATCAAGCCGTGCTCGTCGAATTCCCAGTTTTCGTTGCCGTAGGAACGGAACCAGTTTCCGGCATCGTCATGCCATTCGTACTGGAAACGCACGGAGATGAAATTTTGATCGAACGCCCAGAGATCCTTGATCAGGCGGTACTCGCGCTCTTTCGCCCACTTGCGGGTGAGGAATTCGACGATCGCGGCGCGGCCCTGAAAGAACTCCGAGCGGTTCCGCCAGATGCTGTCCTCGGTGTAGGCGAGCGAGACCTTGACCGGGTCGCGCGAATTCCAGGCATCTTCCGCCATGCGCGCCTTCTGCGCGGCGGTTTCTCTGGTGAACGGCGGCAAGGGCGGACGCGACATGACGAAACTCCTGTTTGTACCGATAGGTACAACCTGTACCAGTTAGTACAATCCGTCAAGCACCGAACGCAAAAATCGTTGATGGAGCGAGAAATCTCAGGCCGCGTCCTGGTCGGCCTTCATGGCGATGCGCAGCGCCTTCGGAATCGGCCGCGCGCGGCCGCCCGAGACGAACGCGACCTTGACCCGCGCCTCAACCAGCACGTCGTCGCCGCGCCGGACTTCCTGCGCCAGCGTGATCGACGCGCCCCGGATGTCGGCGGGCACCGTCACGACGTCGAGCACGTCGTCCATCCGCGCGGGCTTGAGATACTCGATCTGCATCGAACGAACGACAAAGGCGAAACCCGGCGCTTCGCTCCGCGCTTCCGCGAACAGCGCATGCTGGTCGGCGCCGAGCAGCCGCAGATAGTTGGTGCGGCCGCGCTCCATGAAGCGCAGATAGTTGGCGTGATAGACGATGCCGGTGAAGTCGGTATCTTCGTAGTAGACACGCACCTGCATGACGTGCCTGCCGTCGCGGATCGATCCGTCGAGCATGTTGAGACCCTGCTTATTCATCGTTCTGCTCGAACATGCCGAACTGTGACGGATCGCGCGACGGCTCGGCGAGGCCGAGATGCCGGAAGGCGTGCGACGTCAACAGCCGCCCGCGCGGCGTGCGTTGCAGGTAGCCGCACTGAATCAGGAACGGCTCGATGATGTCCTCGATGGCGTCGCGCGGCTCGGACAGCGCAGCCGCCATCGTCTCGACGCCGACCGGGCCGCCGCCGTAATTCACCGCGATGGTCGCGAGATAACGCCGGTCCATCGCATCGAGACCGGCTTTGTCGACTTCGAGCGCGCCGAGCGCATTGTCGGCGATCTTGCGGTCGATGGCGCTCGCATCCGCCGCCGAGGCGAAATCGCGCACACGCCGCAGCAGCCGTCCTGCGATGCGCGGCGTACCTCGCGCACGCCGCGCGATCTCGTTAGCGCCGTCGGCTGTCATGCCGATGTTGAGCACACGCGCACCGCGGGTGACGATCTTTTCGAGTTCTTCTTCGGTGTAGAAATTCAACCGAACCGGAATGCCGAAACGATCGCGCAGCGGATTGGTCAGCAGCCCGGCCCGCGTGGTCGCGCCGACCAGTGTGAACTTGGCTAAGTCAATTTTCACCGAGCGCGCCGCCGGCCCCTCGCCGATAATGAGATCAAGCTGAAAGTCCTCCATCGCCGGATAGAGCACTTCCTCCACCTGTGGACTGAGGCGGTGGATCTCATCGATGAACAGCACGTCGCGTTCTTCGAGATTGGTGAGCAGCGCGGCGAGATCACCGGCTTTCGCAATCACCGGCCCTGACGTAGCGCGGAAGCCGACGCCGAGTTCGCGCGCAACGATCTGCGCCAGCGTGGTCTTGCCGAGACCCGGCGGGCCGACGAACAGCACATGGTCAAGCGCCTCGCCGCGCTTGCGCGCAGCGTCGATGAATACCTGAAGGTTGGCGCGCGCCTGCTGCTGGCCGACGAACTCCGACAGGTTCTGCGGACGCAGCGATGTATCGCCGATGTCGTCGGCGCGGCGCTCGGGGGTGACAATGCGGGGCGAAGTCATGTCTGATCCACGCTGAGATGCTTCACCTCTCCCGCTTGCGGGGGAGGTCGGCGAGCATCGCTCGCCGGGAGGGGGCCTGAACGGTGCATCCACGCTGCATTTCCCGCCCCCACCCCAACCCTCCCCCGCAAGCGGGAGAGGGAGCCGTATAGCGCGTGCAGCGGCGGCATTACCAACGTCGATGATCGGCGATCCGAACTCACTTCGACAGTTCCTTCAGACCCAAACGGATAAGCTGCGCGGTCTCGGCCTTGTCGCCGGCGTTGCGCGAGGCCGCGGCGATGGCGGCAGCAGCCTGCGGCTGACCGTAACCGAGATTGACCAGCGCGGAAATCGCGTCGGTGACCGGGCGCGGCGCGCGATTTTCATCGAGTGCGCCCGACAGATGCACGACCGCCGGATCGACCGTCGCAAAGGCCGGTGTCTTGTCCTTCAGTTCAGTGACAATGCGCTCGGCGACTTTCGGGCCGACACCCGGCGTGCGCGCCACCGCGGCCTTGTCGCGCAGCGCAATCGCATTGGCGAGATCGGACGGCGGCAAGGTGGAGAGTACCGCAAGCGCCACTTTAGCTCCGACGCCCTGCACGGTTTGCAGCAGCCGGAACCATTCGCGCTCCACATCGGTGCGGAAGCCGAACAGCTTGATCTGATCCTCGCGAACGTAAGTCTCGATCGACAACACCGCCGCGTCACCCGGCTGCGGGAGCGCCTGCAAGGTACGCGCCGAGCAATGCACCTGATAGCCGACGCCCTGCACGTCGAGGATCACATAGTCCTCGCCGTAGGAATCGATCAGGCCCTTGAGTTTTCCGATCATCGAAAGGCCTCGACGGGATACACGAACACAGAGGCAAACTTCCCCTCCCCCTTGCGGGGAGGGGTCGGGGGTGGGGGTCGCATAGGCAACGACTCGGAGTTACCCCCCACCCCAACCCTCCCCCGCAAGGGGGGAGGGAGCAGATCGCAGGTAACGTCACGCTCAATAATCCTGACTGGATCGATCTTTATCCAGAGATCATTAAATGAAGACGTGGATGGCCGGGACAAGCCCGGCCATGACGGCTGATATTGAACGACGTCCACGATCATCCGACCACCTTTTGCTTCAGCATCACGCTCTGGCGGTGATGGGCATGGGTGATGGCAATCGCCAGTGCATCCGCAGCATCCGGCGTCTGCGGGTTCGCCTTCGGCAGCAGCACGCCCAGCATCACGCGAATCTGGTTCTTGTCGGCGTGCCCTGCGCCAACCACGGTCTTCTTCACCTGGTTGGGTGCATATTCCGCGACCGCGATCCCGAACATCGCGGGCGCGAGCATGGCGACGCCGCGGGCCTGACCGAGTTTCAAGGTCGACGCGCCATCCTTGTTGACAAAGGTCTGTTCCACCGCGGCCTCCAGCGGCCTGAAATCGCCGAGTACGCGAGCGAGGCCTTCATGAATCGCCAGCAGACGCTCCGCCAGCGGCGAGGTCTCGCGGGACTCCACCGAGCCGCAACCGACATAGATCAGCCGGTTGCCGTCAATGTCGATCACGCCCCAGCCGGTCCGGCGCAGGCCGGGGTCAATTCCAAGAATGCGAATCGCGTTGGTTGCCATCTGCCGATCATACGCGAATCCGCCCCCGGCGTCCGGGGGTCACAACAGGGTCCCGCGCAGGATCAGCAACGCCGCGCTGAAGTAAATCATCAGCCCGGTGACATCGACGAGGGTCGCGACAAACGGCGCGGATGCGCTGGCCGGATCGAATCCAACCCTTTGCAGCGCAAAGGGAAGCATTGAACCTGCCACCGAGCCGAAAGTCACGACGCCGACCAGCGCCGCGGCCACCGTCAGTCCGACCAGCACCCAGTGCTCGCCGTAGTCGTAGATGCCGAGCTTCTGCCACAGCACTACCCGCACGAGGCCGATAACCCCGAGCAGCGCGCCGAGGATGAGACCGGTCGGCAGTTCGCGCAGCATCACCCGCCACCAGTCCGCCAGTTTCACATCGCGCAGCGCCAGGGAGCGGATCAGCAGCGACGTCGCCTGTGACCCGGAATTGCCGCCCGAACTCATGATCAGCGGAATGAACAGTGTCAGGACCAGCGCCTTCTCAAGCTCGCCCTCGAAATGCTGCATGACGCTCGCGGTCAGCATCTCGCTGACGAACAGCACGGACAGCCAGCCGCCGCGTTTGCGGATCATATCGAGGAGCCCGATCTGCATGTAGGGCTCTTCGGTCGCGGACATCCCGCCGAATTTCTGTACGTCCTCGGTGCTTTCCTCGATGATCGCGTCGATGATGTCGTCCACGGTCACGATGCCGAGCAGATGTCCGGCCTTGTCGATGACCGGCACGGCGAGCAGATCGTGCCGCGTGATCAGCCGGGCAACGTCTTCGCGATCGATCAGCGGAAATGTGGTGACGGGCTCGTGGGTCGGCGCCAACGTCAGGATATTCGCCAACGGCTCGCCCGAGATCAGCCTGCGCAAAGTCACCGCGCCGACCAGACGCCGCGTGACGGGGTCGAGCACATAGATCGCATAAACGGTTTCGCGGGAGCGCTCGACCTTGCGAATATGCTGAAGCGTCTGTTCGACGGTCCAGTTGCCGGGAACGCTGACGAACTCCGTCGTCATCATCGCGCCGGCAGTGTTCTCCGGATAGGCCAGCAGACCCACGATCGCCGCGCGCGACACATCGTCCAGCGCGCCCAGCAGTTCCGTCTTCGCAGGTTCCTCGAGGAGCTGGACGATGTCCGCCGCCATGTCCGCGGACATGCCCGCGAGCAAGGGGGCCGCGACGTGACGAGGAATCGCCTCGATGATCTCGGCGCCGAAATCCAGTTCGGGTTTGTCGAGAATCTCAATCGCGAGTTCACGCGGCAGCAGCCGCATCACGTCCGCGGCGTCGGACGGCGGGAGCGCGTTGAGAATTTCGACGGTGTCGGCGGTGTGCTCGCCGATCAGGCTTGCGGCCAGAACGGCCGCATTGAAAGCGCCTTCATCCGCGACGTGGATATCAGTCATAGCTCACCTTCGGGTTCTGCCGGCAACGGCAGGGGTCGGTGAGCCGGAGCGCTCTAGACCACTGGGACCGTTGTCGGCGAAATACGCGGACTGTCGCTTGGCATAGTTGATTGGTTTCCAGTGATGGGCGCCGAACGCGCGCGAACGCACCCTCCGCGGCTGACATGATCCCTCAGCAGCGCGGCGTCAAGAAAAAATCTTCGGGGGACCGTCCGGTGTTACGCGCTCATCTTGGCAGCGAGCGCGTCCGACACCTCGAAATTCGCATAGACGTTCTGGACGTCATCATGCTCGTTCAGCAGGTCGAGCAGCTTGAACAGTTTCTCGCCGGTCTCGTCGTCGACCGCGATGGTGTTCTGCGGCTTCCATATCAGCGCTGCCTTACGCGCTTCGCCGAACTTGGCTTCGAGGCCCTTGGCAACTTCGCGGAACGTCTCCGGCGAGGCATACACTTCATGGCCGTCCTCGCCGGATGCCACGTCATCGGCACCTGCCTCGATGGCCGCTTCCAGCATGGCGTCGTCGGATGCGACCTTGGCGTCGTATTCGATCACGCCGACGCGGTCGAACATGAACGACACCGAGCCGGTTTCGCCGAGGTTGCCGCCGGACTTGGTGAAGTAAGAGCGGATGTCGGAGGCCGCGCGGTTGCGGTTGTCGGTGAGCGCCTCGACGATCACGGCGACACCGCCAGGACCGTAGCCCTCATAACGGATCTCGTCGTAGTTCTCGCCGTCGTTGCCGATGGCCTTCTTGATCGCGCGCTCGATGTTGTCCTTTGGCACGTTTTCCGCGCGCGCCGCCGTGATCGCCAGCCGCAGGCGCGGATTCATCGCCGGGTCCGGGGTTCCCAGCTTGGCGGCGACGGTGATTTCGCGGGCGAGCTTGCCGAACATCTTGGACCGCATGGCGTCCTGTTTGCCCTTGCGGTGCATGATGTTCTTGAATTGGGAATGTCCGGCCATAGGGGTCTCTCGAGAATCGGGAATCGCAGGCATCATTAACGCAAGTGCCCGGCGGCGCGGCGTTATAGGCCCGGAACGGCGAAATTTAAAGGCAGATCGACCGATTTTGGTACGGCGGTGTGGGATGCCAGCCCGTTCGGCAGGCAAGAGTTAACCATGAGTTTAGGCGACGGTGCGATAATGCATGCCTGTTACTCATATTTCAGAGATTCCCTTATGGCGTTCGGACTTTTTCGGAAGCGGCTGCCAGAACAGGTCACGCCGGACATTGCCCCTGACGCGCCGGTAGCGGCGCCAGAGCCAATTGCAGCTCCCCATCACGATTCAGCCCGCGAAATCCTCGAACTGCTTGAACTCGAACTGGTCGCGATGATCCGCCAGCTCGAGCGGGCGGCCAATTCGGTGGCCAGCGGCGCGCAATCCACCGCCAGCACCCTGTCCGCCATCCGTCACCGCGCTGACGCCCTGACCGACCGCACCAGCGACGCGCAGGCCACCGCCGAAACCTTCTCGCAAGCCGCGGAAAAGTTCACCCAGTCCGCGCATGGCATCGGCACACAGGTGCGCGACGCCAGCAAGCTCGCTGATGAAGCCAGCGAAGCGGCGCGCGAGGCCAGCCTCAATGTCGAGCGGCTGCGGGAATCCTCGGCCGCCATCGGCAATGTCGTCAACCTGATCGCGACCATCGCCAAGCAGACCACCTTGCTCGCGCTGAACTCCACCATCGAGGCGGCCCGCGCCGGGTCCGCCGGCAGGGGGTTTGCGGTCGTCGCATCGGAAGTGAAGGCGCTGGCGGTCCAGACCCAGAGCGCCACCGAAGAAATCAAGCAGAAGATCGACGCTCTGCAACAGGACGCCGCGACATCATTCGAAGCTGTCCATCGCATCACCGCCGCCATCGACGCGATCAAGCCGGTGTTCGCACATGTCAACGGCGCGGTCGCCGAGCAAAACGAAACCACCGGCGAAATCACGCAGAACGCCGCATCGGCATCGCAGTTTATTTCATCGGTGGGAACGAGCAGCTCGGAAATCGACAACGCCGCCAGGGAAGCCGAAACCCATGGCGAGAGCGTTGCGCAGGCCGGCAAGGCCGTGACGATGTTTGCCGAAAAGCTGAAAACGCGCTGCGCGGTCCTGCTCCGCCAGAACGAGAACGAGGAGCGCAAGGCGGAGCGGATGCCGTGCCGCCTTCAGATCGAGATCGCGACCCGGTCCTCTCCGATCAAGGCCGAGGTGTTTGAGCTGTCCGTGGATGGCGTCCTGATCGGCGGCGCGGGTGCCGCTGCGATCCCGTTGCATGATGTGCTGAAAGCCACGCTGGAGGACATCGGCGCATGCAGTATCCGCGTCAGCGGACATACCGCCGGCGGCGCGCACGCCGAATTCGTTTCGAGCGATGCCGCGCTCAGGGACAGGATCGAAGACAAGGTCTGGAGCATACACGACGAGAACACTGAGTTCGTGACGCGGGCGATGGAAGCCGGCGATGCTATCACGAAGATTTTCGAGAGCGCCGTCGCGAAAGGCGACATCAGCCTCGATGATCTGTTCGACGAGGATTATGTGAAGATCGAGGGCTCCGATCCGGTGCAGTACCGCACGCGCTTCCTCGACTGGGCCGACCGCGCGCTGCCCGAGATTCAGGAGGCCATGCTGGCGCGCGACGCGCGCGCGGCATTCTGCGCCACCATCGACCGTAACGGCTATCTGCCGGTTCATAACAAGATGTACTCGCATCCGCAGCGCCCGGGCGACACCGCCTGGAACACGGCGAACTGCCGCAACCGCCGCATCTTCAACGACGCGGCCGGACTGGCGGCGGGCCGCAACATCCGCTCCTACCTGATCCAGAGCTACGCCCGCGACATGGGTAACGGCAAAACCATCATGATGCGCGAAATCGACGTGCCGATCCGCGTCAGGGGCCGTCACTGGGGCGGCTTCAGAACGGCGTATAAAATCTGAACGCTGCCAGCTAAATGGCAACTCACCGCCAACGCTGAGTTGTCATGGCCGGGCTTGAACCGACCATCCATCTGAAAAAACTCCGTCAAAGATGGATTGCCGGGGGCAAGCCCGGCAATGACGACCGTATTAGCTGCTGGTCGAAACGCGCACTACCAGAACCCCGGCACCGCGCGTTCCAGCAGCGGGCCGATCCGCACCGCGGCGACGCGCGTGGCAAGACCGGTGGCATCGTCGGTCTCGACCGCGAGGCCGCTCAGGGTCGCGGCGCCGTCCGCCGGCTCGAAACGTCCCGCAGGATACCCGCGCAGAAAACGTCCCAGCGGTTCCTCGCGCTGCATCCCGATCACGGATTCATAGTCGCCGGTCATGCCGGCATCGGTCATGTAGGCGGTCCCGCCGGGCAGAATGCGCTGATCGGATGTCGGCACATGGGTGTGGGTGCCGACCACGATGCTGGCCCGGCCATCGCAGAAATAACCGATCGACTGTTTCTCGCTGGTCGCCTCGCCGTGAAAATCGACAAGCACCGCATCGGCGGCCTCGCGCAGCGGACAGGCATTCAGCTCGCGATCCAGGATCGCGAACGGATCGTCGAACGGCTGCATGAAAACGCGGCCGATGGCGTTGACGACCAGCGCGCGCTTGCCGCTTCTTGTATCGATCAGCGCGGCGCCGCGGCCCGGCGTGCCGGGCGGAAAATTCGCCGGACGGATCAGGCGCGGTGCGCGCTCGATGAACACCAGCGCCTCGCGCTGGTCCCACGAGTGATTGCCGAGGGTGATCGCGTCGGCGCCGGCTTCGAGCAGTTCATGATAGATCGCTTCGGTGATGCCGAAACCGCCCGCTGCGTTCTCACCGTTCACCACGACGAGATCGAGTTTCCAGTCGCGGATCAGTCCCGGAAGAGTTTCGTTGACGGCCACACGGCCGCTGCGCCCCACCACGTCGCCGACAAACAGAATACGCAATTTATAGACCCCGCAGATCGATCAGTTCGCGTTCCGTTAGCACACAATCGAGCTGCTCGTCGTGCGGAAGTCGCGGCACGGTTTCGATTTCCTGCACCGCAAAAGCGACACCGATGACGGTAATCTTCTTGATGGCGCGGAGATTTTCCAGCGTGCGATCATAATAGCCCCGGCCGTAGCCGATGCGATGACCGGCGCGGTCGAACGCCGCCAAAGGCACCAGCACGACATCGGGATCGACCTCGGGCGCGTCGGACGACGGCTGGAAAATCCCGAACGGTCCGCGCACGAGACCTTCCTCTCGCCATTCACGGAAGATCAGGGCGTGATCGCGCGCGATGATCACCGGCAGCGCCAATACGGCACCTTTGTCCGCAAGCGCGCGCATCAATGGAAACGGGTCGAGTTCGCTGTTGATCGGCGAGTAGCCCGCAACGATGACACCGCGCGGCAATTCAACCGGCAGGGATGCTGCCGCGATAACCCGCGCGGCATCTGCGCGCGCCTCGATGCCGAGCGCATCACGCTGCGCCAGCGCACCGCGCCGGAAATCATTCTTCAGATTGTCGAGAAACCGATTCCCATCCACCGCGGAGAGTCCTTGTCACCTCTCTCGCGCGACAAGAGGGCGGAGGCGAAAAGAAAGTGCGAAGCCACGATGGCCGTTGAAGCACTCGATCCCGGAGCACCTACGAAAGTAGGTGGGCACCATGTGACCGGATCCACGGACCCGGTCAGGGACAGTTCCCTGAAGGATCGATAAGGCCCCGGGGATATATGGCTTCTGACGCGCGACGCAGCCTCGCCCGGACAATGTAACCACGATCAGCGCTCACCGCTAGTGATCCGATCCGGTCCTGGCGCGCGATGGATCAAATGTGAGGATTAACCGATCGCGATTCCGTTGCGGGCCGGGCGGTTCAGCGCCTGGGTCATCTTCTCGATGCGGTCGGACGCTGAATTCAGCGCATTGGCGACCGCCGATTGCGTGGCCCGGGCACGGTCCGCGGCCACGACACGAACGTCGCGCAGCGCGTTGAGCTCTTCCTCAAGGGCGCGAATCCGCTGCCCGGCATCCACCAGTTCGTCGGCGACGGTGAGCGCAGCCATCACGGTCAGGCGTCCATCGCCGATCTCGCCGAACTTGCCGCGCAGGCTGGCGATGCGGGCCTCCAGGCTTTCCGCCAGCCGCAGCAGCCGGCTTTCCTGCCCGGCCTCGCACGCCATGCGGTATTGCCGGCCGTTGATGGTGACGTTGATGTGGCTCATGGAGATTCTCCGGAATCGATCACCGAACGGATAGTGTCGATGGCGACATCGAGACGTTCGGCGATCTCGCGGTTGGTCCGCTCCAGCGCGCGCGACCGCACCAGCGTCCCGTCGAGTTCATTGGCAAGCCGCGAGCGGTCGGCGCCCAGCGCCTGAATCCGCGCGCCCAGTTCATCGTCGGCGCGGTCGAATTCCCGCCGCCTCTCCACAGCGCTTTCGAGCGCATCGAGCGCCGCCGCCAGCCGCCGCGTCGCAAGCTCAATGTCGCTGACCCCCGAGGGGGCAGGTTCAGGATTGGCAAGACCGTTGGTACTGCGATCAGTCATCACGGAACGGACGCCCTTCGAACTCTGGCCCGGCATGAAAAGCGGCGGACCCGCAAGCATTTAGGCGGATAAATTTACGGCCCGGAAGAGCCGTGCGCAACGCTGGCCGGAAGCTATGCACACAAAGCGAAAACTCCCGGCGGAAAGGCTGCAATGCCCTTGGACTCAAGGGTTTCGCGATGCTATCCACCCCCTAGAAAGCATCCCCGGCCGTGGCATTTTTGAGACATACGGCCACTTCCCACACCGAATTTCAGGCGGACATCTCATGACTGTGCGTGTCGATCCCTCCCGTATGGCCAATGCGATTCGCGCGCTCGCCATGGACGCCGTCGAAAAGGCGAAATCGGGCCATCCGGGCCTGCCCATGGGCGCCGCGGACATGGCCACCGTGCTGTTCACGCAGTTCCTGAAATTCGACGCCAGCGACCCGGCCTGGCCGAATCGCGACCGCTTCGTACTCTCCGCCGGGCACGGTTCGATGCTGCTGTATGCGCTGCTGTATCTGACCGGCAATTCGTCGATGACCATCGAGCAGATCAAGAATTTCCGTCAGCTCGGATCATTGACCCCGGGCCATCCTGAAAATTTCGTCACGCCGGGCATCGAGACCACCACGGGTCCGCTCGGTCAGGGCATCGCCACCGCCGTCGGCATGGCGCTGGCGGAGCGCCATATGGCGGCAGAATTCGGCGGCGACATCGTCGATCACCACACCTACGTGCTCGCCTCCGACGGCGACCTGATGGAAGGCATCAGCCAGGAAGCCATCGCCTTCGCCGGGCACCTCAAGCTCAACAAGCTGATCGTGCTGTTCGACGACAACGGCATTTCCATCGACGGCGCGATCTCGCTGTCGGATTCGGTCGATCAGGTGAAGCGCTTCGAGTCGGCCGGCTGGGCCGCCGAACGTATCGATGGCCACGATCAGAAAGCCATCGCGGACGCGCTGACGCGCGCGCAGAAGTCCGACCGCCCGACCCTGATCGCGTGCAAAACCGTGATCGGCTTCGGCGCGCCCAACAAGGCGGGCTCGGAGAAATCGCATGGCTCGCCGCTTGGCGCCGATGAGGTCGCCGGCGCCCGCAAGAATTTGAAGTGGGATTCGGCGCCGTTCGAGGTTCCGCAGGACATTCTCGATGCCTGGCGCGCAGCGGGATCGCGCGGCACGGACGCGCACGCGGCATGGACCAGGACCATCGGCGCCAAGGACGCCGGCGTTCGCTCCGAGTTCGAGCGCCGCGTGAAGGGCGACCTGCCCGCCAGGGCGCTCGCTGACGCCGTTGCCAAGATGAAAGCTGCCCTTGCGGCCGCTCCGAAGGACATCGCCACCCGCACTGCCTCCGAACATGCGCTGGAAGTGCTCTGCGCGGCCGTGCCGGAGATGATCGGCGGTTCCGCGGACCTCACCGGGTCCAACAACACCCGCGTCAAGGGCATGGTCGCGATCTCCGCCAACAACTACGGCGGCCGCTACGTCAATTACGGCATCCGCGAGCACGGCATGGCGGCGGCCATGAACGGCATGGCACTGCACGGCGGCCTGATCCCGTATTCGGGCACGTTCCTGGTGTTCTCGGATTACCTGCGCCCGGCGCTGCGCCTCGCCGCCTTGATGGGTGAACGCGTGATCCACGTTCTCACCCACGATTCGATCGGTCTCGGCGAAGACGGTCCGACCCATCAGCCGGTCGAGCACCTGGCGGCGCTGCGCGCGATCCCGAACTGCAACGTGTTCCGGCCCTGCGACACCGTCGAAACGCTGGAATGCTGGCAACTGGCCCTCGAGGCGAAGGAGCGTCCAAGCGTGCTGGCGCTGACCCGCCAGAATTTGCCGCAATTGCGGCTGGCGAACGACACCGACAACAAATGCGCCGCCGGCGCCTACGAAATCTCCAAGGCCCAAGCATCCTTGAATAACGGCGAGGCGAAAGTCTCGATCTTCGCGTCCGGCTCGGAGGTCTCGCTGGCCGTCGAGGCGCAGAAGCTGCTTGCCGCGCGCGGCATTCCGACGCGGGTGGTCTCCGTGCCCTGCATGGATCTGCTGCTGGAACTGCCGAAGGCCCAAAAAGCCGCCATCATCGGCAATGCACCGGTGAAAATCGCCGTGGAAGCCGCGATTCGTCAGGGCTGGGACGCGGTGATCGGTTCCGACGGCATTTTCGTCGGCATGGACGGCTTCGGCGCCAGCGCCCCTTACAAAGACCTGTACCGGCATTTCGGGATCACCCCGGAGGCCGTGGCGGAGGCGGCGCAGGCTGCCCTGAAGGCCTGATAACCCTTGCTAGTGTGGTGGTTCGCCAGTCCGCAACGTCTTCCCGGCACGTCCATTTGCGGACTGGCGAACCAAAACCGCACTAAAACCATGCTTTCTAGTGTCCTTTTGAATCCGAAGTTCGCTATAGAGCCCGCCGCAGGACGCGGCGAACTTCGGATTCAGGACACCAGAACATTCGGGATTCAGGTGATTGCATCAAAGCGTCATTCGGGGCAAAAACCGCCTCGAAAATCGTCATTTCCGACCTATCGAGGAGAACTTGAATGGCAGTCCGTGTCGCAATCAATGGATTTGGCCGTATCGGCCGCAACATCCTGCGGGCCATTTATGAATCCAAGCGCACGGATATCGAGGTTGTCGCCATCAACGACCTCGGGCCGGTCGAAACCAACGCCCACCTGCTGCGCTATGATTCCGTACACGGCCGGTTTCCGGGCACCGTGACCGTCGAAGGCGACTCGATCAGCCTCGGCAACGGCAAGATCAAGGTCACCGCGGTACGCGATCCGTCGACCCTGCCCTGGAAGGACCTCGGCATCGATATCGCGATGGAATGCACCGGCATCTTCAGCGCCAAGGCCAAGGCTTCGGCGCATCTGACCGCAGGCGCCAAGCGCGTGCTGGTCTCCGCCCCGTCCGACGGCGCGGACGCGACCATCGTCTACGGCGTCAACCACGACAAGCTCAGCAAGGATCACCTCGTCGTCTCGAACGGCTCCTGCACCACGAACTGCCTCGCGCCGGTCGCCAAGGTGCTGAACGACACCGTCGGCATCGAGACCGGCTTCATGACCACGATCCATGCCTATACCGGCGACCAGCCGACGCTGGACACCATGCACAGCGATCTCTATCGCGGCCGCGCGGCTGCGCTGTCGATGATCCCGACGTCCACCGGCGCTGCGAAGGCCATCGGCCTCGTGCTGCCGGAACTTCAGGGCAAGCTCGACGGCGTCGCGATCCGCGTGCCGACGCCGAATGTTTCCGTCATCGATCTCAAGATCGTCGCCAAGAAGGCGACCACCAAGGAAGAGATCAACGACGCGATCAAGCGGGCGGCCCAGCAGGAGCTGAAGGGCATCCTCGGCACCACCAGCGATCAGAACGTCTCGATCGACTTCAACCATGATGCCCATTCGTCCACCTTCGCCTTCGACCAGACCAAGGTGCAGGGCGGAAATCTGGTGCGCGTGCTGTCGTGGTACGACAACGAGTGGGGCTTCTCGAACCGCATGGCGGACACCGCCGCTGCGATGAGCAAGCTGATCTGATCTCACCGGCCCTCGCCGCAACCCGTTAGTCGCAACGAGTCCCGATGTCCGGATTTCGCACCCTCGATGATCTCGACGTGAAGGGAAAGCGCGTGCTGCTGCGCGTCGACCTCAACGTGCCGATGGACAACGGACGCGTGTCCGACACCACGCGTCTGCAACGCATCGCCAAGACCATCATCGAACTGTCGCAAGCCGGCGGCAAGGTCGTCATCCTCGCGCATTTCGGCCGGCCCAAGGGGCCGGACCCGAAGGACTCGCTCAAGCCCGTCGCCACGGCGCTTGGCTATGTGCTGCTGCGTCATGTCGAGTTTGCGCCCGATTGCGTCGGTTCCGTCGCGGAGAAGGCTGTCGCCGCGATGAAGGACGGCGAAATTCTTTGTCTTGAAAACACCCGTTTTCATCCCGGCGAGGAAAAGAACGATCCGGCTTTCGTCGCGCAGCTCGCGAAGCTCGGCGACATATGGGTCAACGACGCATTCTCCTGCGCGCACCGCGCCCACGCCTCGACCGAAGGTCTTGGCCGCGTGCTGCCGGGCTATGCCGGCCGCACCATGGAAGCCGAACTCGACGCGCTCGGCAAAGCGCTGGATCAACCGGTCCACCCGGTGATCGCCATTGTCGGCGGCTCGAAGGTTTCGACCAAGATCGACCTTCTGGAAAACCTCGTCAGCAAGGTCGATGCGCTGGTGATCGGCGGCGGCATGGCCAACACCTTCCTGCATGCGCAAGGTGTCGATGTCGGCAACTCGCTCTGTGAAAAGGATCTCGCCACCACGGCGCTGCGCATTCTCGTGAAGGCGAATTCCACCAACTGCGCGATCATCCTGCCGGTCGACGCGGTGGTTGCGGAGAAATTCGAAGCCAACGCGCCGTCGCATGCCTATGGCCTCGACGCGGTCCCGGCCAACGGCATGATCCTCGACGTCGGCCCGCAGTCGATCAAACGTATTGGTGCCGCGATCGACGATGCCGCGACGCTGGTGTGGAACGGCCCGCTCGGCGCATTCGAAATATCGCCATTTGACCGCGGCACCGTTCAAGCCGCCAAATATGCGGCGGCACGCACCAAGGCTGGCAAGCTGGTGTCCGTCGCCGGCGGCGGCGACACCGTTGCGGCGTTGAACCACGCTGGCGTGGGCAAGGATTTCACCTACGTTTCGACCGCCGGCGGCGCCTTTCTGGAGTGGATGGAAGGGAAACCTTTGCCCGGCGTCGAGGTTTTAAGGGTACGCTAAATTTCAACGGATCTGGCGCCGCTGGCGCTGACCCAAGACCACGGAGAACAAGCACACATGGCTCGCATCACGTTGCGTCAACTGCTGGATCATGCTGCTGAGAACGACTACGGCGTGCCGGCATTCAACATCAATAACATGGAGCAGGCGCTGGCCATCATGGACGCCGCCAGCTCGCTCGATGCGCCGGTCATCATCCAGGCCTCGCGCGGTGCGCGGTCCTACGCCAACGACGTGATGCTCAAGCACATGATGGACGCGGTGACGGAAATTCACCCCTCGATTCCGGTTTGCGTGCATCTCGATCACGGCAACGAACCCGCGACCTGCATGACGGCGATTCAGGCCGGCTTCACCTCGGTGATGATGGACGGTTCGCTGAAGGCCGACGGCAAGACGCCGGGCGACTGGGACTACAATGTCGGCGTGACCAAGACCGTCACCGACATGGCGCATCTCGGCGGCATCTCGGTGGAAGGCGAGCTTGGCGTACTCGGTTCGCTTGAGACCGGCATGGGCGACAAGGAAGACGGCCACGGCGCGGAAGGCAAGCTGTCGCATGACCAGCTCCTGACCAATCCCGACGAAGCGGTGAAGTTCGTCAAGGAAACCCAGGTCGACGCGCTGGCGATCGCGATGGGCACCTCGCATGGCGCCTACAAGTTCACCCGCAAGCCGGACGGCGACATCCTCGCCATGAACGTGATCGAGGAAATTCACCGCAAGCTACCGAACACGCATCTGGTGATGCACGGCTCGTCGTCGGTGCCACAGGATTTGCAGGACATCATCAACAAGTTCGGCGGCCAGATGAAGCCGACATGGGGCGTACCGGTCACCGAGATTCAGCGCGGCATCAAGCATGGCGTGCGCAAGATCAACATCGACACCGACAACCGCATGGCGATGACCGGCCAGATCCGCAAGATCCTGACCGAAAATCCGAGCGAGTTCGATCCGCGCAAGTATCTGAAGCCGGCGATGGAAGCGATGACCAGGCTTTGCAAGCAGCGCCTGCAGGAGTTCAACACCGCGGGCCAGGCCAGCAAGATCAAGAAGGTTCTGACCACCGCCCAGATGGCGCAGCGCTACGCCAAGGGCGAGCTGGCTCCGAAGATCGCTTAGAGGATTGTGACTTATCCTTCGAGACCTCCGCTTCGCTGCGGCACCTCAGGGTGACGGTTTCAAGTGAGGCGTCATCCTGAGGTGCGAGCCGCTCTTGCGGCGAGCCTCGAAGGATGACGCGACAGACGTCTTTTCAAACAGCGGGACCAGTCCCGCCCCTTTTTTGGCCGCACTCCGGGGGCATCACACCGCCATCATGGCCACCAAACCTCCCCCGCCGCGCCCCGCGCCTCGCCTCTATCTTGCAACGCCGGTCATTGCCGATCCCGCCCAGCTTGTGTCCGAACTGCCGGCGCTGCTGGCTGCGGCCGATGTCGCCGCGGTTTTGCTGCGGCTCACAAAGGCGGATGAGCGCGGCATGATCCAGCGCGTCAAGGCACTGGCGCCTGTGATCCAGCGAGCCGGGGCAGCCGTGCTGCTTGACGGACATTATGAACTGGTGGCGCGCGGAGGCGCGGATGGCGCGAACCTGAGCGGCATCGAGGCCATGCAGGAGGCGATGCCGACGCTCAAGCCCGATCGCATTCTCGGTGTCGGCGGACTCATCACGCGGCACGATGCGATGGTGGCCGGTGAGGCTGGCGCGGATTACGTGCTGTTCGGCGAGCCCGATGCCAATGGCGAACGGCCGTCAGCGGACGCAATCTGCGAACGGCTGGACTGGTGGGCCGAACTGTTCGAACCTCCATGCGTGGGCTTTGCCGCAACGCTGGATGAGGCGCAGATGTTCGCAGCGGCCGGCGCGGACTTTATCCTGGTTGGCGATTTCATCTGGCAGGATTCGCGCGGCGCGCTGGCCGCCCTGATCGAGGCCAGCCAGGCCATTTCGCGCGGTTTCGAGTCGTCTCTCGCGCGCACCACGGCCGCAGGAGAATAAAACCGCGATGACCGCGCTTCGCCATGCCACGCCGTTTGCAACCGCTCATGCAAGACTTCTTGCATCGGTCGTTGCTGGTGCCATGGCGTTCTCGGCGAATGCTGTTGCACAGGGCGCGCCGCCGAATCCTTTTCCGGAGCCGATCAAACCGGAAGCGACGCGACCTGCCCCAAAATCCACCGCGCCGAAAGCTGCGCCACCGAAAGCCGCTGCGCCGAAAACCGACGCACAGAAACAGAAGAAAAGCGAGCCGGCGAAGACCGCTGCGCCGCCTGCGCCCGCCGTTCCCAACGATCCGAACGCCGATCTCGCTTATGGCGCCTATCAGGCGGGCCTGTATCGAACCGCTTTCAACATTGCATTGAAGCGCGCGCAGGAAACCGGCGATCCGAAATCGATGACACTGCTCGGCGAACTCTATTCCAACGCGCTCGGCATCAAGCGCGACGATGCCAAGGCCGCGGAATGGTACAAGCAGGCCGCCGATCGCGGCGATCGCGAAGCCATGTTCTCGCTCGGCATGATGAGGATCGCCGGACGCGGCGGCCCCGCCAACCGCGACGAAGGCGCGCGGCTTCTGGCATCGTCCGCTAAACTCGGCAAGGCCGCGGCCGCCTACAATCTCGGGCTGCTCTATCTCGAAGGGCAGGTCTTCCCGCAGGACATCAAGCGCGCGGCCGAACTGTTCCTTCAGGCGGCCAATGCCGGTAATCCCGAGGCGCAGTACGCACTCGCGACGTTCTACAAGGAAGGCCGCGGTGTGGAGAAGAATCTCCCGGAGGCCGCGCGCTGGATGCGCGCCGCCGCGATGGTCGACAACCTCGATGCCGAGGTAGAATATGCCATCGCACTCTATAACGGCACCGGCACGCCCAAGGATGTGCCCACCGCGATTGCGCTGCTGAACCGGGCGGCACGGCAGAACAGTCCCATCGCACAAAATCGCCTGGCACGCATTCTTGTCGATGGGCTCGGTGTTCCCGCCGACAAGGTGCAGGGCTTCAAATGGCATCTGATCGCGAAGACCGCCGGGAACGGCGATCCTGACCTGGATGCCAAGTTTGCGCAGTTACCCCCGATAGAAAAAGCGAAATCCGAAGACCTCGCCAGGAAGTGGTTTGGCACGAAATGAGCCGTGGCAGCGTTACCGCCCTTGACGCGCCTGCGCTTTGACGCCAAGCATCCCGCAGCACCAGCCCCCATCCTCATCCAGCAAGCCGAGACAATGCTTCATTCAGCGCTCATCAATGTCATGGTCAAGGCCGCGCGCCGCGCCGGCCGCAGCCTCAAGCGCGATCTCGGCGAGATCGAGAACCTTCAGGTCTCGCTGAAGGGTCCGGCCAACTTCGTGTCGCTCGCCGACAAGCGCGCGGAGCAGATGCTTTACGACGATCTGACCAAGTCGCGCCCGGGCTACGGCTTCCTCGGCGAGGAAGGCGGCACGCGCGAAGGCACCGACAAGTCGAACACCTGGATCGTCGATCCGCTCGACGGCACCACGAACTTTCTTCACGGCATTCCGCAATTCGCGATCTCGATCGGTCTTCAGCGCGAGGGCGTGATTATCGCGGGCGTGATCTACAATCCCGCCAACGACGAACTCTACATCGCCGAACGCGGCAAGGGCGCGTTCCTGAACGATCAGCGCCTGCGCGTCGCCGGCCGCAAGCAGCTCAACGAGTGCGTGGTCGCCTGCGGCCTGCCGCATATCGGACGCGGCGATCACGAACTCTCGCGCCGGGAAATGGCCGAGATGCAAAATCGCGTCGCCGGCCTGCGCCGTTTCGGCGCGGCGTCGCTCGATCTCGCATTCGTCGCAGCCGGGCGCCTCGACGGCTATTGGGAACGCAATCTCCAGCCCTGGGACATCGCAGCCGGATTGATCATGGTGCGCGAGGCCGGCGGCGTCGTCAGCGGCATTGAGGGCGGCGATACAGCGATGGCGACTGGCCATGTCGTCTGCGGCAACGAGACGATCCAGCGCGAACTGGTGAAGATTCTGAAGCCGCTGGGCTAAACAGAAGAACAATCCGTCGTCGTTGCAAGCGAAGCAATCCGGACTTCGCGCTCGGTTTTCCGGATTGCTTCGTCACGACGCTCCTCGCAATGACGAGGACATCGTTCGACCCACCCCGAGTTACCGGTGGGACGGATGCGCTCCGGAAAACCGGATCATATCCTCGCCCCAGCAATTGACCGGGAATACCATCGCGGCCTGTGCCAGTTTCGGGCCCGGTTCCGCGGTTGGGGTCAAATGCGGGATGGCGTCTTTTTTCCCGCCCCCGCTGTGCCATATTGATGCCCGACACGTTCCACGGACAAGGATTGAAGATCCGCCATGGCAAAGACTCCCGCCTCCAGCACCGCAGCCGACATCAGTGTCACGAAACTGTCGACACCGCGCATCTTCCTGGTCCGGATGCTGGTATTCCTTATTCTGTGCAGTCTGTTGCTTGTGGTGCTCTACAAGCAGATCTGGCTGGCGTTTCTTGCCAATCCCGGCCTCAACGCGCTGATCGTCGGCGTTCTGGCCATCGGCATCATCCTGGCCTTCCGGCAGGTGATCCGGCTCTATCCTGAAATTTCCTGGGTCAACAGCTTCCGCATTTCCGATCCCGGTCTTGCAGTCGACCGGCGCCCCACGCTGCTGGCGCCGATGGCGGCGATGCTCAGTCACCGCACCGGCGGGCGCATGAGCATTTCGCAGCAAACCATGCGCCATATGCTGGATTCGATTGCGACCCGCCTCGATGAAGCACGCGACCTGTCGCGCTATATGACGGGGCTTCTGGTGTTTCTCGGCCTGCTCGGCACGTTCTGGGGCCTGATCGAAACCGTCGGCTCGGTCGGCAAGGTGATCGAGGGCCTGAAAGTCGGCGGCGATGCCGGCTCGGTGTTCGACACGCTCAAGGAAGGTCTCGCCGCCCCGCTCGGCGGCATGGGTATCTCGTTCTCGTCCTCGCTATTCGGTCTCGCCGGTTCGCTGATCCTCGGCTTTCTCGATCTGCAATCGAGCCAGGCGCAGAACCGATTCTACACCGATCTCGAAGACTGGATGGCGGAGACCGTACAGGAATACTCCGGCGACGGTCACGCGGCGAACGGCGATCTCAATCCCGCGCTTGAACGCCTGCGGACGGCGGTCGAGGAGATGGGATCGAACCGCGCCTCGACCACCGCGATGGCCAATCTCGCCGAAGCGATCCAGGGCCTGGTGCATCACATGCGCACCGAGCAGCAATTGATCCGCGAATGGGCCGACGGCCAGGGCGAGCAGAACAAGGAAATCAAACAGCTTCTGGAGCGCCTCGCCCGTCAGCCCGAAAACAGTTGAGCCGGAGATAGCAGGTCATGGCGCTTTCGCGTTCACGCCGCAGCGACAGCGGCTTCAACTACTGGCCGGGCTTCGTCGATGCGCTATCGACGCTGGTTCTGGCCATCGTGTTCCTGCTGTCGGTGTTTCTTGTCGTGCAGTTTTTTCTGTCGCAGGAAGTCACCGGCAAGGACAAGGCGCTGGAGCGGCTGAACGCGCAGATCGCGCAGCTCAACGACCTCCTCTCGCTCGAGAAACTCGGCAAACTGAATCTCGACGATCAGCTTTCGCAAATGCGCGCGGGGCTTGCGTCCGCCGAGGCCGAGCGGGACCGCGTCAAGGGTTTGTACGACGGCCTCGCGGGAGCAGGCGCGAATGCGCAAGGCCGCGCCACCGAACTCGGCAAGGCGCTCGATTCCGAGAAGCAGGTCTCGGCACGGGCGCTGGCGCAGATCGAAGTGCTGAACCAGCAGATCAGCGCGCTACGCCGCCAGTTGGCCGCGCTTGAAGAAGCGCTCGACGCATCGGAGAAACGCGACAAGGAATCCCAGACCCGGATCGCCGATCTCGGCCAGCGGCTGAACGTGGCGCTGGCTCAGCGCGTGCAGGAACTGTCGCGCTACCGCTCCGAGTTCTTCGGGCGGCTGCGCGCCATTCTCGGCAATCGCCCGGATGTCCGTATCGTCGGCGACCGTTTCGTATTTCAGTCCGAAGTGTTCTTCGACACCGGACAGGCGCTGCTGCTGCCTGAAGGCCGTGCCGAACTCGACAAGCTCGCCACCGCGCTGATCGATCTCGACAAGCAGATTCCGGCGGAGATCGCCTGGGTGCTGCGCGTCGATGGTCATACGGACGTGCGGCCGATCAACAGCCCGCAGTTCAAGTCGAACTGGGAGCTGTCATCGGCACGCGCCATCTCGGTGGTGCAGTATCTGATTTCGCTCGGGGTGCCGGCGCAGCGTCTGGTCGCAGCGGGCTTCGCGGAATTCCAACCGCTCGATCCGGAGAAGACCGAGGAAGCCTACAAACGTAACCGCCGCATCGAACTGAAGCTCACCGAGCGATGATCCGCATGCCGCAGGCTTTCACGCGATCATGAGTGCATCCTTCACGCTGCGGCCCTACATGGCCCGTGATGAGGATGCGGCCATCGACCTGTGGTTTCGCACCTGGCAACAGGCTTATCCGTCGATCGATTTCACGCAGCGGCTGGACGGCTGGCGCGCGCGCTGGCGCGATGAACTTGTGCCTGCCGCGCAAATCGTTGTCGCGGAACAGAACGGCGACATGACAGGCTTCGTCACTATCGATGCATCGGGCTATCTCGATCAGCTCGTGGTCGCGCCGGAAGCCTGGGGATCGGATCTCGGCAACGTGCTGATCGATAGGGCCAAGGCGATGTCGCCGGGCGGCATCACACTGCTGGTCAACACCGACAACACCCGCGCGATCCGCTTCTATGAGCGCAACGGATTCGTCCACACCCATGACGACGTCAATCCTATATCCGGACGAAAGGTCTACGCCATGGCGTGGAGGCCCTGAGAACAGCATCTTCCCCTCTCCCTCTGTGGGAGAGGGTGGCGAGATTGAGCCAAGCGAAATCAAGCCGGGTGAGGCGTTGCTTGCGATCTGTCTGTGAGGAGCTACCCCTCACCCGCTTCGCGGCTGCGCCGCTCAGCACCCTCTCCCGCAAGGGGAGAGGGCAGGAAACATCTCTTCCCATGTCAGGTCAGGCCGCTTCCAAAAGCGCCACGGTGCCCTGCCCGCCATCGGCGCAGATGCTGACAATGGCGCGGCTGCCCTTCGGCATCGCCGCCAATTCCTTGACTGCTTGACTGAGGATGCGTGCGCCGGTCGCACCGAACGGGTGCCCAAGCGCAATGCTGCCGCCATTCGGATTCATGCGCTCGCGCGGAAACTTTCCGAATTCGGCTTTGACGCCGGCCTTGTCGCGGATGAATTCCGGGCTCTCCAGCGCCTTGATGTGCGCAAGCACCTGCGCGGCGAAGGCTTCGTGGATTTCCCAGAGCTGAATGTCAGCATAGGTCAGCGAATGGCGCGCGAGCAGGCGCGGGATCGCATAGGGCGGCGCCATGAGCAGGCCTTCGGTGCGGAAATCCACCGACGCGATTCCCCAATCGATCAGTTTCACACGCGGCGTCTGCACGGGAAGCCTCTCCAATCCCTTTTTTGAGGCGACCCAGATGCTCGATGCGCCGTCGGTCAGCGGCGACGAATTGCCCGCGGTCAGCGTACCCTTGCCGCTCCTGCGGTCGAATGACGGCGGCAGCCGCGCCAGCTTCTCGAGTGAAGTATCCTTGCGCGGAATGGTGTCGCGCTTCACACCGTCGAACGGAGTGACGAGACCATCGAAGAACCCGCGATCCCATGCGGCGACCGCGCGCTGATGACTCTCCAGCGCGATCTGGTCCTGCGCCTCGCGCGAGATGTTCCAGACCTTGGCGGTGATCTCGGTGTGCTCGCCCATGCTCATGCCGGTGGTGCGATTGCTGACCGCCGGAATGTAAAGCCGCACGTCGCTGAGCTTCAGGTCGATGGCGTGGGTGAGTTTTTGTCCCAGCGATCGCGCGGTCTGGAACTGGCGCACCCAGTTCGACAGCGACATGCCGAGCCCAAGCTGAACCTGGCTGAGGCTGTCGACGCCGCCGACCAGCGCAAGATTATGCACCTCGCCGTCGAGCATGCCGGCGGCTTCGAACACGCCCATCATGCTGGTCGAACACGCCATCACCGTGGAATAGGCCGGCACCGTCGGATCAACGCCGGCATCCATGAGAATTTCGCGGGCGATGTTGCTCCAGGTCAGGTTCGGCACAACGTTGCCCCACACCGCGAAGTCAGGCTTGCCGCCGCCCAGCCGCTCGATCATGTGCTTGACCACCGGAACCGACAGCGCGATGGCATCAACACCGCTCAACGGTCCATCGACCTTTGCAAGCGGCGTGCGAACCCCTGCCGCCAGCCAGACATCGTTTTTTACGGATTGCGCCATCGTTTGCTCCCGGACCGAACGCCGGAACCGGCGCCTTTTTGAACACTATTCGATCCGGCGGAGGGCATACAAGCCGACGGCGCGCGCCGCGCGCCGGGCCGTAAATACAGGAAAATCAGCGCGCGGCCAGCAGCGCTTCGTTCCGCAACCAGCCCGCCATCGCGGCCTGCTTCCAGCTTTCGCAGGGAATCTCGGCGGTCCGACGCAACGGCTTCTCGAAGCGCACTTGCCGCCAATCGCTGGGCGCCGCCGCGAAGGAGTAACCGGCTTTGCGGGCGAGCCCGATCATCTGCTCATTGTTGCGGAAGGTTTCGCCGAACAGCCGCGACGCGCCGAGCGCCGCCGCGCGGCATTCGAGATTCGACAGAATCGCGGAGCCGATGCCCTGCCCCTGCCAGGCATCACCAATCGACAATCCGAATTCGGTGTTCTGCGTTCCGGAGTCGTAACTGTAGCGGGACTCGCCGACAATCGTCTCGACGCCATCGATTTTCATTTCGGCAATAACCGCGAAACGGCTGGCCTCGCCGATGTGAAGCGCCTTGTCGAGTTCCGATGGCGGCAGCTCGCTGGCGGCGCCCATCAGGCGGTTGTAGCGGGACTGCCGCGACAACGACCGGAAGTAGAAGAGCAGCGCGTCCGCGTCCTTCGGCTCGATAAATCGAACCGTCAGCGGCTTGCCGTCTTTCAGCCGGATAACATCGGTGTAGCGGCCGAGATTGCTCAGGACAAAGCGATGATCGGGTTCGGCCAGCATGGCGTGCTCCATCAGCTTTTGTACGAAAGGAAAAAGCGAGCCTGATCCGGGGAGGAGGACGAGACGGACCAGGCTCGCGAAGGCGCCTTACGCACGCCAGAAGGGCTTGCTGGCCTCGTAGGCGAAGTCGCTCCAGCTCGCGCCGACATCGTGGAAGTCGCGCTCGGTCAAACGGGCCAACTCGGACCGGCGCCTGGAGCGTTGCCGCCACGTGTGCAGCACGTCGGAAATCGACGAGATCGGGTGGTTGATGAAGTCGTGATGATGATCATTTGTCATCACATTAGCTGTGCAAGCGGACATCGTAGCCTCCTGGAACGAACTTGATGATATGAATATCTGCACGCGAACCCCCATTGACAAACGATAGCTTGTCCCTTGTATTATGAGATAATCTCATGCGTTAGAGGGACCTATGACCGCCAGATTGCCCTCGCTGAACGGTTTGCGTGCATTTGAGGCCGCCGCACGGCACCTTAGTTTCACCCTTGCCGCGCAGGAGCTGAACGTCACCCAGACCGCCATCAGCCACCAGATCCGGCGGCTGGAGGAAGAACTCGGCATCCGGCTGTTCGTCCGGCAGAGCCGCTCGCTGGCGCTGACCCCGCAGGCAGCCGAATATCTGCCCGGCATCCGTGCCGCGTTTCAGGATTTGCGCACCGCCACCGACCGGCTGTTGCGCAAAGACGACGACCGCGTGCTGACGATCAGCACCCTGACATCGCTCGCGGTGAAATGGCTGCTGCCGAGACTGTCGTCCTTTCAGGAACAGCATCCGGAGATCGATGTGCGCATCACCACCTCGACCGAACTGGTGGATTTCCGCACCAGCAATGTCGATGCGGCAATCCGGTACGGACAAGGACGATGGCCGGGGCTGGATGCCGAGTGGCTGATGGCCGAACATCTTTTTCCGGTTTGCAGCCCAAAGCTGCTGACAGGCGAACGTGCGCTGCGGCGGCCGGAAGACCTGGAGCATGCCACGCTGCTGCATACGTCGAGCACCATCGACGACTGGCGGCTTTGGTTCACGGCCGCGGGCCTGCCTGCCCACCTGTCGCAAAATCGCGGGCTGACATTCGATCTGGCCTTCATGACCATTCAGGCCGCCATCGATGGTCTCGGCGTCGCCATGGGCCATACCGCCTATGTCGCGGACGACGTTGCGAACGGACGCCTGGTGGTGCCGTTCAATGTCTCCATGCCGTCGGCGGGCTATTACTTCGTCACACCGCAAGACAGGCCGGCGACTTCGAAGCTGAAACTATTTCGCGACTGGCTGCGAACGGCGACGAAGCCGTAGCAACGCGCCCATGATCCTGGCAGTCATCATCATGCTGCTGGCGATCCAGCACAGGGTGCAGCGCTAGGCGGCTGAGCCCGGGCGCACCAACTGGAAAAGGTCCGCCGGACGCGCATACCACCCGCTTCCATGCATGCGGGCGATGAGATCGAGAGCGAGCGTGTCGATGTAGCCCTTGCCGGCATCGAGTACGAACTCATCGGCCACATGCGCGCACACGACCTCACCGATCACAGCAACCTGCCTCGGTCCCGTCTCATGTGTCGAAAGAGTACGGCACTCGAATGCGACCGGACTTTCGGCTATGCGCGGCGGCGCCACCATCTGCGACGGGATCGTCCGCAAGCCGGCCAACACCAGTTCATCGACTTCTGACGGCGCATCGACACAGGTTGTGTTCATTGCCTCCGCCATCTGGCGCGGTACGAGATGCGCGACGAACTCGCCGGTCGCGAGGATATTCTCGGCCGTGTCCTTCAATCCCTTTTCGGGATGGCGCAGCAACCCGAGTACAACCGTCGGAGGCTCATGTCCCAGCACATTGAAGAAGCTGAACGGCGCCGCGTTTGCAACTCCGTCGGGCGAACGGGTCGTCACCCACGCGATAGGGCGCGGGGTCACAGTCGCCGTGAGGATCTTGTAGCGGATGTCCGCTGCAAGCTGGCCCATATCGAAGAACATAATGCTCAGCTCCGCGCCGGCGAACCGGTGACCGTCGAGACGGCGGGCTTGGGCCGGTCGTCGACAATGAGCTGGAACACATCAGGCCTCGAATAGTGGCCGGTGGCGTCGAAGTCGTACTTGCCGCGCGCCACGTCATCGAGATCGATGTCGGCATAGAGGATCGTTTCACCATCGAAATCCGGCCCGGCAAGCACCTTGCCCAGCGGATTGATGATGGCGCTGCCGCCGCGCATCAGCACGGTCTCCGGGTCGTTGCCGAGCGAACACTCGTAGTCCTCGGGATACGCCCCGCGCTTGATGTGCTGACAGGCCGTCAGCACGAAACAGCGCCCTTCGAGCGCGATGTGCTGCATCGATGGCACCCAGGTGTCGCGATCGTCCGCAGTGGGCGCGCAGTAGATGCTGACGCCCTGGCTGTACATGTGCATCCGCAATGCCGGCATGTAGTTTTCCCAGCAAATCACCGCGCCGATGGTGCCGAGCGACGTTTCAAAAGCAGGCATCGTCGAGCCGTCGCCGAACCCCCAGATCAGCCGCTCACCCGCGGTTGGCATCAGCTTGCGATGCTTGCCTATGAGGCCGTTGGCGCCATCGAAGAACAGCACGGTGCAGTACAACGTGCCGTACTCGCGCTCGATGCACCCGACGACTGCGAATATCCCGGTCGCCGCCGCCGCGGCGGCAATCGTCTCGACTTCAGGACCATCGAGATCGATGGCTTGCTCCCAATATGTGCGGAATGCTTCGCGCCCCTCGGGTTTGCGCTGGCCAACCGGCGCGCCGAACGAATTGCCTTTCGGATAGCCCCCGAGGAAAGCTTCCGGGAACACCGCCAGCCGTGCGCCAGCCTTCGCCGCCTGCTCGATCAGGCGCGCGGCTTTCTGGGCCGATGCGAGCGTGTCGGTCGGATTTGACGCAGCCTGAATAACGGCGGCCTTGTAGCTGCTGTTCTTTCTTGAAGTCATGGCACCTGTCCCGGAAGGTGAAGAGAGATGACGAAACACGGGCTGCCGTGACGGCAGCCCGTGGATTGCGATGTGAAGTTTAGTGGTCGGTCTCGAGCTTCGGTTTGTTCGGCAACACGATCGAACCAATCACCGCGACCGTGGCGCAGATCACGACTGGATACCAAAGCCCTGCGAACACATCGCCGACCGCCAGCGACAGGTAGGTGGCAAAGAACGGCAGGAAGCCGCCGAAAATGCCCGCGCCGATATGGTACGGGAACGACAGCGCCGTGTACCGGATGTTCGCAGGGAACACCTCGACGAGGAACGACGCCACCGGCCCGTAGATCATCGCCACGATGATGGTCATGACCACCAGCAGGACGATGATGTGGCCGGACGACACCTTGGCCGGATCGGCCTTTGCCGGATAGCCCGCATCAGCCAGCGCCTTGCGGTAAGCTGCCGGATCGTAGCCCGCAATCGTGACCCCCCTTACCGTCATCGCCACGGCCTTTCCATCGATGGGCGGGGCGTAGCTGAAGTTGATCCCGCTCGCGATCAGCAGCTTCTTGGCCTGGACGCATGGCTTGCTGTGATCGCCGTGCGTGCTGAGCAGCGCGGCCGCGAGACCGAACTTGCACCCTTCGCTGGACGTATCCGCATGCACCAGAACCGGCGCGCTCTGGGTTGCGGCCACGAGCTGCGGATTTCCCGCCTCCAGAAGCGAAGCGAACATCGGCCGGTAGCACAGAGCCGAGAGCACGAGGCCCGCCATCATCAGCCACTTGCGGCCGACCCGATCGGACAGCCAGCCGAAGAAGATGAAGGCCGGCGCGCCGATCACAAGACCGACAGCCATGAGCGTGTACGAGGTCTGCAAATCGATCTTCGCCACCTGCTGCATGAAGATCATCACGTAGAACTGCCCGGTGAAATAAGTCGCGCCCATGCCGGCCGTGGCGCCGAACAGGGCGATCAGCACGAGGCGCAGACTCGACCAGCGACCGAATGTGTCGCGAACCGGATTCTTCGACAGGCGCCGCTCGGCCTTGAGGCGTGCGAACACCGGCGATTCATGCAGCTTGGCGCGGACATAGATCGAGAACGCCAGCATCAGAATCGAGATGATGAAGGGAACGCGCCAGCCCCAGGCTTTGAAGTCAGCTTCACTCATCAGGCTCTGGGTGCCGATAATGACGGCGATCGAGAGCGCCAGACCAACCGATGACGTGACCTGAATCCAGCCCGTCAGCAACCCGCGCCGATGAGGCTGTGAGTGTTCGGCGACATAGATGACGGCGCCGCCATACTCTCCACCGACCGCAAGACCCTGGATCAGGCGGAGCACCACCAGCGAAATCCACGCCGCGTGGCCCACCGCCGCATAGGTCGGCAGGAAGCCGATCAGCGCCGTACTGCCGCCCATCATCACGATCGTGATGAGGAAGGTATATTTGCGGCCCACGAGATCGCCGATACGTCCGAACAGGACCGCGCCAATCGGGCGGATAACGAAACCGGCGGCAAGAGCACCGAGCGACGCCAGCACAGCCGCAGTGGGATTGTCCGGCGGAAACAGCACCGAGCTCATGAACACGGCCAGCGAGCCGTAGATGAAGAAGTCGTACCACTCGAACACCGTGCCCAGCGTCGACGCCAGAACGACCTGCCGCTCTTCGTTGCGCGTGAGATCGTGATCGGCTGCTGCTGCCGTCGCCGTTACCGCATCCATCGCCATTCCCCTGTTTGTAGTTCCGTCAGCCCCGCCCTACGACGCCCGGAACGATGATTTCGTATATAGTCAGATAGATATGATATTATCAAATTAGACAAGCTTGAATGTACGGCGCGCGCAGCCCAATAATACGGCACGGGCTCGAATCGAATAACGCCATGATCTAAAAGGATTTTCAGTGAGAAAGCCGCGCGGAAACCAGCCGCCAGAGAGATCGCCTGCGCCAACATCCGGGCGCTCCGCGATGACCGGAAAGTCGAAATCCGTCAAATTGGAGAAGACGGAGCGCGGCGGCCGGCGGGGCATCCAGTCGATCGAGATCGGCTTCCGAATCCTTGATTACCTGCGCACCGAACTGCGTCCGGTCCCGCTCAAGATGATCGCCGCCAACACGGGAATGTCGGCAGCCAATGTTCACTACTACCTCGTCAGCTTTCAGGCCGTCGGCATTGTCCGGCAGGAGGCCGACACCGGCTGCTATGCGCTCGGTCCTTACGCGCTGAAACTCGGCATGGCCGCGATCGAGCAATTTGACGTCTTCACCGCCGCGCGCCCTGCGATGACCGAACTGGCGACGACCATCGGCCATACGGTCTTTCTCGGCGTCTGGGGCAACCGCGGACCGACCATCATCTATCGCGTCGAAGGCGGCGCCAGCCGGCCGATCATCGAACTGCGCGTCGGCAGTGTACTCAGTTTGCTGCGCTCGGCGCTCGGCCGTAATTTCCTCGCGCACCTGCCGCGTTCGATCACCGAGCAGATGCTGGATCAAGAGCTCAAGGAAGAGCGGTCGCGGCACGCGAGAATCGACGATGCGCCTGCCACGAAGGCTGAGGTGGAGGACATGGTGGCGGCGATTCGGCGGGACGGCATCAGCCGCTGCCGCGACGCGCTGTTGCCGAACTTCACGTCCTTTTCGGCGCCGATCTTCGATCAAACCGGATTCATGATCGCAGCCATTACGATGATGGGCCCGATCGGCATCCTCGACGACGATCTGAGAGGCTCGACGGCAACCACATTGCTCGCCCATGCGCGCGCGCTGTCAGCCACCGCAGGCTGGCAGCCGGAAGCAGTAAGCGACCCCGGAGCAAGTCATTGAACAAGATGGCGCGTCATTCCGAATAACGTCGCTAACTTTTATGCTATTGAATTCGCTAGATAACTTAGCGAAAAGTCTTCTCGCCTTCCGCAGCCTCATATCCGTTTTGACGGGCGAGTGACGGCTCGCTTCAATCCCGGCCGCATTGAGATTCGGCGGAACATCCCTATGTCACTCCGATAAGGGAGTGTTCGCCGTGCAGACCGTACAGGCGACTCTTGCTGCGGCAATTGCAGCCGCCACTTTGGTTTTCTCTCCCCTTCCCGCCTCGACGGAAGAGAGCGGCAAACTTGTGCTGACGATCGCGATCGATGGAGCGATCGGACCGGCGACCACTGGCTACGTGAAGGACGCTCTGGCCAAGGCACGCGAACGACACGCAGACGCGGTCATTCTTCGTCTGAATACGCCCGGCGGCCTCGCCAGCAGCATGCGCGAGATCATCGCCGATTTGCTGGCCTCGCCCGTTCCCGTCATAGGTTATGTTGCCCCGTCCGGAGCCCATGCCGCCAGCGCCGGCACTTATCTCCTCTATGCAACGCATATCGCCGCGATGGCGCCGGGCACCAATCTCGGCGCAGCGACGCCCGTGCAAATCGGCAGTCCGGTGCCGGGCCTGCCGGGCATCACCCCTGACAAAGACGGCAAGGACAAAAGGGACAGCGCCCGGCAAACGGAGCCGAAGGATGCAATGACGGCGAAGGCGACGAACGACGCCGTCGCCTTTATCCGCAGCCTGGCCGAGTTGCGAGGACGTAACGCCGATTGGGCCGAGAAAGCCGTCCGCGAGGCGGCCAGTCTTTCCGCCAGAGCCGCGTTGCAAGCGAGTGTCATTGATCTCATCGCGCGCGACGCTGTCGAACTGCTCAGGCAAATCGATGGCCGCGCCGTGGAGCTGCCCGGTGGCGACAGGCGGCATCTGGCGACGAAGGATGCGATAATCGAGACGATCGATCCCGGATGGATTTCGCAATTTCTGTCGATCATCACCAACCCCAACGTCGCCTTCATTCTTCTGCTGGTCGGCATCTACGGTCTGATTTTTGAATTCACGTCTCCTGGCGCTGTCGCGCCCGGCGTGGTCGGAACGATCTGTCTGCTGCTGGGCCTCTATGCCCTCAACCTGCTGCCGATCAACTATGCCGGCCTTGGGCTGATGCTGGTGGGGATCGCGCTTCTGACGATCGAGGCCTTCAACCCGACCGTGGTTCTCGGCCTCGGCGGAGCCATCGCCTTCGTCCTTGGTGCGCTGATGTTGTTCAGGATCGAAGCGCCCGGATACCGGCTGTCATGGACGTTCGTCGGCATCGTGGCGGCGATGTTCATCGGACTGATTCTCATGGTGCTCGGCTCGCTTCGGCGCACCCGCAAAGCTCCGGCACAAGTCGGTGCGCAGGCCATGCGCGGCCTGCCCGCCGAGGTTCTCGACTGGAACGATATCGAAGGCCACGTCTTCACGCAGGGTGAGCGCTGGCAGGCCCGCGGCACGGAAGCATTCAAGCCTGGAGAGATGGTCGAGGTGGCCAGCCTCACGGATCTGACACTGACGGTGCGTCGCCCGCCGGCACTCAGCGCCGGTAAAGGAGGTGTGCGATGATGCTCGATTACATAACCTACATCCTGCTCGCGATCATCGTGATCGTATTTCTCTCCTCGGCCATTCGCATCCTGCGGGAATACGAGCGCGGCGTCGTCTTCACGCTCGGCCGCTTCACCGGCGTGAAAGGTCCGGGCCTCATCCTCCTCATTCCATTCGTGCAGCAAATGGTGAAGGCCGATCTCAGGGTGATGGTGCAGGAAGTGCCGCCCCAGGACGTAATTTCGCGTGACAACGTCTCGGTCAAGGTGAACGCCGTTCTCTACTTCCGGATCATCGATCCCGAGCGCGCGATCATCAAGGTCGGAAATTTCATGGCCGCGACCAGCCAGCTGGCGCAGACCACGCTGCGCTCGGTACTCGGCAAGCACGAACTGGACGAAATGCTCGCCGAGCGGGACAGGCTTAACGCCGACATCCAGGAGACACTCGATCAGCAAACCGACGCGTGGGGCATCAAGGTGACTACCATCGAGATCAAGGATGTCGATCTCAATGAAACCATGGTGCGCGCCATCGCCAAGCAGGCCGAGGCGGAGCGGCTGCGGCGCGCGAAGGTGATCAACGCGATGGGCGAACAGCAAGCCGCCGAGAAACTTGTCGAGGCGGGCCGGATCCTTGCCCAGGAGCCGCAGGCAATGCAGCTGCGTTATTTCGCGGCGCTGCACGATATCGCAGGCGAACGATCATCGACGGTGGTGTTTCCGCTGCCAATCGATCTGCTCGGCCATCTCACTGAGCGGCCGGGCGGAACACGGTGACTTTGGTTATCGCGTGAAAATGGCGCGCCCGAAGAGAGGCGGCGCTTCACGAGCAAGGATTGTATTCACCGAACAATTGCTCGGCCTGCGGCAAACATTATTCATCCCCTGGCGCATCATCATGATCCGCAAGTGTCGCATCTTCATGCCTGGCGATTCTTCTTTGATGCTTTCCGATATTCAGCACGATTTCGCCAGCCAAACACTTCGCTTCAAAGTCGAGAAGCGCAAATTGGCGTTTCCCTCCGTCTTGCGTTGCAGGCGTCTCAAATTTTGAAATCTCGGATACCGGCTTCCGCACATACTGCTCGATAAACCGGGCCATTGTCTCTCCCGCCTCACCCTCGAGATGCGCCCAGGCATCATCCCCAAGATACGCGCTTCCCCCTCTTGCTTTGTAGGCCTCTTGCAATTCCGATAAGCGGGGATTCATCGTCGGGTCCAGAACGATGAGCACCGGCTTTACCTGTGAAACTTTGCAGTCCTCAGCAAATTGCAGCTCTTCTGCAAACCGGCCTTGTCCACTCGCGGCGATGGTTACGCGCAGCTTGAACTCATAAGCGAGCCTTGTCCCGTCGGGAAGAACCTTCCAGCAATCCACCTGCCTGCCTTTAGTCGCGTCGCTTGCACGATGCACAACCATTGATCTTGCGCCTCTGGGCTCTCCGCCAATTGCTGCCGCAAGGATCGGCTCGAACAAGTACCCGGTCTCCTGAGCCGAGCGATTATCCAGGTCATAAAAGAATTTACGCCAAGTCAGCCAAGACGCGAGAGCTTCCGGGTCAACTTGGCCAAATTCCATAAGAGCGCGCGGTGAAACCTGAACCATCGTTGGGAGCGGCTGCGCTTCCAGAATCAATGCATACTTTCGTCGTCGCTTGTGAAGTTCGCTCAGGCATCGGAGATATGTGGTGAAATCCGCAATTCGCGTGACGCTGCTCTTCAACAAGCGAATGTGTTGCTCCGCCTCCAGCTCGATTGGATCTGTAAACCAATCAAGCGCTGCAGAATAATATTCTGCGCTTGGGATCTATTTTGGACCACAGTCCGGGATGATCTTTCTCAAGTTCAGCGCTTTTCCCGGTATCAAAGTATATAACGCCAATTAGCTTCGCTAACTCACCAGGAGACATTACGACTGGAAGGCTTGTACCAGTTCCTAAGGTCATAACTCGAGTTAGGAGCTTGGATTCTTCGGCGTTCAATTTCATCGGCGACCATCGACAGGATGTGATTTCGAGGCAACGCGCATGAAAGTTTGTCTGTCAGCAAGCTCAGCGAGTTTTTTTTCGGTCTTGGAAAGCGCTGGACTCATCGCGCTGGCGTTTGTGAGATGAAAATCAACCAGGGCACCTGCGTAATCGCCTCGCCGCAAATCCGCTCCAGCTGTGCCGTCTAGTGCAATGATGTGCTTGGCAAGGACTTCGGCCGCCAAGGGTGGGAAAGCATTTCCAATTTGCTGGGCAACGCTCCGTGTCCCGCCACAAAATCTAAACCTGTCCGGAAACGATTGCAGGCGCGCCGCCTCGCGCAGAGTAAGCGGCCGATTTTCAGTTGGATGAAGAAATTCCCTGTTTGCCGCGCTGGTGATTGTCAGGGAGTTAAAATCCGCGACTAGCCGCTTGAGGCCACTTGGCGCGCCTCCTCGCTTTTCCGTGGGCGTACCATCCATGACCCGTCTGTTGGCACGGCGTCGATAGCTCGGATGCCACATGTCTTCAGGCAAGTCCTTCATCGTTTGCCCTTGAGCGAGGTTCTTCGCAATCTCGACAAGGGATGGCGACAGCTTTTCAATGCCATGATGATCCACTCCTTTGTCAGAATTTCCTTTCCGCATGAGCGCATCGTAGCCATTTCGCACATGCCCGTCGTACTTAACGATATCGTCATTCGCTTTTGCTGCCGCGCCTAATCCCTCTAAAGCTTCTTTGACCGGCGGAGCGAACGGACGATGGTCTCGGGAAGAGTGCTTGCCAGCATTGTAGGAGTGAGTTGGCGAGGGAAACTCGAAATTGATCCCGAGACAATTGCCTATGAGAATAACCCTCTTTCGGGCTTGCGGCAGTCCGTAAGAAGCAAAGTTCACTTTCTCAAGTCTGACCCGATAACCAATGGAGATAAACTGCCGAACTAAATCGACAACGCTCTGTCCTTCATTTGACGTTAAAAGCCCCTCCACGTTCTCGAACAAGAACCAACGCGGGCGCACACGATTAACTATGGTGAGATAGTTGAAAATTAATCGATTGCGCCCATCGAGCAGACTTTTTGCACCCGCGCTGCTGAACCCTTGACAAGGCGGGCCACCAATAATCGCAAAAGCTCCGCGGATCCTGTCGAGATCATTCTCGAAACAAGGGTTCGGATTTGAAATATCCAGGCAACGAGAGCCGGCACCTAAATTCGATTCATACGTAGCACATGCATCTTTATCGATGTCCGCCGCAATGAGTGGCTTTACGCCAGCATTGGCAAAACCCAGCGACATTCCTCCCGCGCCAGAAAACAGCGAAATAACGGCATCGTTGGGGGTCATGATAATCTCACTGCGAGCGACAGACCTGGCAAAGGACTAGGTCACATTGTTTGTGATTCGCACGCGATGACTAGCCTTTCCAATTGCCCACTGCTCGATACCCGTGAGACAGGACGAAGCTATTGAGCTATCGAACTAATCCGGAAAATATGGGCTTAGGTGAATGGCGCGCCCGAAGAGATTCGAACTCCTGACCCCCAGATTCGTAGTCTGGTGCTCTATCCAGCTGAGCTACGGGCGCGCATTTCGCGGACTTAAGAGAGGCCGGAGGCCGGGCCGCGAAAGAGCGCCATAGCTACCGGCTCCGGGAAGGCTTTGCAAGATCGATAAGGCATGGATTTCGAGCCAGAACGGCAGTTTTTCAGGCCCGGGCCCGCGCATCCCGCAGGCTGCGCAGCTCCACGGCCCGATCCGGAATCGTGATTCGGAATGTCGCGCCGAGAGTGCCGTCCACCAGATTGAGCTCGCCGCCGTGCGCCCGGATCAGTTCGGCTGCAATCGCCAGCCCCAATCCAGTGCCACCGTCGCGTGACGATCCCTGAAACGCCTCGAACAGATGCTCACGGGCCTTTTCCGGGATGCCGGGACCGGTGTCCGATATTTCGAGAATCGCTACCGCACCCTCGCGGCGGCCGGTGAAGCGGATTTGCTTGGCAAGGCCGACGCCGGACTTGTCGCTTTCCAGCGCCTGCGCGGCATTGCGGGCCAGATTGAGCAGCACCCGGAACAGTTGATCGGGATCGGCGTCGACGGTCAGCCCGCGCTCGATGGCGTTGATCCATTCGATCGACGTGTCGGAGGCCAGCCCAGCCGATTCGCGCACTTCGTTGACCACCGGCTCGATCAGAACGCGGCGGCGGTCGGGCGGCGCCTCCTGCGCCTTGCCATAGGAAAGTGTCGACTGACAGAACGCGATAGCGCGCTCCAGCGAGCGCATCAGCTTCGGCGCGAACCGCTGCACACGCGGATCGGGCACGCTGGCAAGCTGATCGGACAACAGTTGCGACGAGGCCAGCAGGTTGCGCAGATCGTGGTTGATCTTCGAGACCGCGAGCCCGAGCGCGGCGAGATGGCTTTTCTGATGCAGCATCGACACCAGGTCCCGCTGCATGTCCGACAGTTCACGCTCCGCAAGGCCGATCTCGTCGGTGCGCTTCGACGGCTCGATGACGCGCGCGGTGCTTTCCGGATTCTCATGGAAGGCGATGAGATTGGCGGTCACGCGCCGCATCGGCCGCACGAACAGATGATGCAGGGCATAGTAAATCAGGCCCGCGGTGATGCTCGTCATCACCAGCGACAGCAGCAGCACGTTGCGTGAAAAGCGGAACATCGCCGCGCGCAGCGGCTTCTCGTCGACCACAACTTCGATGAACTGCCCGCTGCCGGACGCCGGCCCCAGCACGCGCATGACTTCGTCGCCGCTGTCGAGCATGATCTGAAACGCCTCGACTATGGCCGACCATGCATTCATGTCGCGCATGTCGATGTCGTGGTCGATCTTCGCCGGCATATCGGCCGCCGCCAGCAGCCGCCGCTGCGATCCGCTCTTGATGGCCACCGCGCGGGCGCCGATGCTGGCGAGAATCTGCCGCGCCAGCGCATCGGGAACCATGCCGCTCGGAGCGGCGTCCAGCACAAGCGCTGCGGTACTCGCCGCCGCCAGCCGGTCGTTCAGGCGGTTCACCCGGAAATTGGCGATGGACGGGACGTAGATCAGGATTTCGACGATCAGGATCAGCGGGATCGTCAGCAGCAACAGCTTTCCCGACAGCCCGAACCGCAGCCCGGTCCGGAGCTTTGCCATTGTCCGATCAGGTTCCTGGCCGTATACCGCCATTGAGTGATCGCCTGCCCATTTTCGTGATTTGCCGCCACAGGATGCGCCTGTCGGCGACCCGGGTCAAACCCTCGAAACTGTTATGGTTTAAGCCTCTGGCCGTGCTTCACAACCGGAGGGCCATCTAAAACCCCAAGATTGACGAAAACAGACCGCTCCCGTATAAGCCGCGCCAACTGTCCTCGATGGCCCGGCTTGACCGGGCCGGTTCATTTTGGACCGGAATTGGTCCACTTCAGGGCCGGCGTCGCAGGATTTCATCTCATTTATCGGCGAACTGCCTCCGACGAGCTGTCGGGCGAGCATTTCGGTAGCGGAGAACGACCGTGAAGCGGACTTATCAACCCAGCAAACTGGTGCGCAAGCGCCGTCACGGTTTCCGTGCCCGTCTCGCGACCGCCGGCGGCCGCAAGGTTCTCGCTGCCCGCCGTGCCCGCGGCCGCAAGCGTCTGAGCGCCTGACCGACCTTACCCCGGGACCTTTCCCATGCGCCGGTTGAAATCATGAACCGGTTGAAGCAGCGCGCGGATTTCATCGCCGCGGCCAGCGGACCCCGCATGGCCAGCCCCGCTTTTGTGGTGCAAACGCGCCGCCGCGACGACGACGGCCCGGTCCGTGTCGGATTTACCGTTACCAAAAAAGTCGGCACCGCGACGGAACGCAACCGCGTCCGCCGCAGACTTCGCGAACTGGTGAAGCGGCTGGATGTCATATCCATGCGACCGCACCATGATTATGTGATAGTGGGCCGTCGAGCCGCGCTGGACCGCGGCTTTGAAACCATGTTCAACGATCTGTGCTCGGCGCTCAGCCGCCTCGAGCGCCAGACGCCCAGACCGCCAGCGACCTAAAACCACACGCAGTCCTTCCCGAACACGCCCGAGCGCATGACGAGACCTGAACGATGATCGAAAATCGCAATACCATCCTCGCCGTCATCCTGTCGGGCCTTGTGCTGATCGCATGGCAGTATCTCTACAACATTCCGCAGATGGAAAAGCAGCGCGCCGCGCAGCAGGCCGAGCTTGCGCAAAAGCAGGCCGCCAATCCGGCGGCGCCCGCGACGACCACGCCGGGCGCGGCCCAGCCCGCTGGAACAACGCCCGCTGCTCCGGGCCAGCAGGCCGGCGCGCCGACGACGCCAGCATCAGCCGCACCAATCCAGAGCCGCGCCGCCGCGATCGCAGCCGGACCTCGCGTGAAGATCGACACGCCCAGCATCTCGGGCAGCATCGCGCTGACCGGTGCGCGCATCGACGACGTCGCGCTGGTGAAATACCGCGAGACCGTCGACCCGAAATCGCCCGCCATTGAACTGTTCTCGCCGTCGGGCACCAAGGAGCCGTTCTACGCCGAGTTCGGGTTCGTGCCGTCGGCAGGTTCAACCATCAAGATGCCGAGCCGCGACACCGTCTGGACGCAGGAGGGCACGGGCGCGCTGACCACCGCGACGCCGGTGACGCTGAGCTGGAACAACGGCCAGGGCCTGACCTTCAAGCGCACCATTTCGATCGACGACAGGTATCTCTTCACCATCAAGGATGACGTCTCGAATGTCGGCGACGCGCCTGTCACGCTGTATCCGTTCGGCCTGATCTCGCGTCACGGCACGCCGCCGGTCTCCGGCTATTACATCCTGCACGAAGGCCTGATCGGCGTTCTCGGCGATCAGGGTTTGCAGGAATACGGCTACAAGAAAATGGACGACACCAAGGCGGTGGAGTTCAAGGTCACCAACGCCTGGATGGGCATCACCGACAAGTACTGGGCCGCGACGCTGCTGCCGAGCCCGAAGGCCAACGTACAGGCGCGCTTCTCATCGAACCTCGTCGGCACGCTGCGCACCTACCAGACCGATTACCTGCTCGATCCGATGACGATCGCGATCGGCGGCACCGCCAGCACGGCGACCAGCCTGTTCGCCGGCGCCAAGGAAAGCGCCACGGTCGACGCCTACGACAAGCAGCTCAGCCTCAACAAGTTCGACCGCCTGATCGACTGGGGCTGGTTCTACTTCATCACCAAGCCGATGTTCTGGGCCATCGACTGGTTCTTCCACATCTTCGGTAACTTCGGCGTCGCCATCCTCGCGGTGACGGTGCTGGTCAAGCTCATCTTCTTCCCGCTCGCCAACAAGTCCTATGCGTCGATGGCCAAGATGAAGGCCGTGCAGCCGCAGCTTGCCGCGCTGAAGGACAAGTATCCCGACGACAAGATGAAGCAGCAGCAGGAGATGATGGAGATCTACAAGAAGGAGAAGATCAACCCGATCGCGGGCTGTCTTCCGATTCTGATCCAGATCCCGGTGTTCTTCTCGCTCTACAAGGTTCTGTTCGTCACCATCGAAATGCGGCACGCGCCGTTCTTCGGATGGATCAAGGACCTCTCCGCGCCCGATCCGACCAACCTGTTCAACCTGTTCGGTCTGTTCGCATTCGATCCGACGCAGCTTCCGGTTCTCGGCTACTACCTGCATCTCGGCATCTGGCCGATCATCATGGGCATCACGATGTGGTTCCAGATGAAGCTGAACCCGACGCCGCCCGATCCGACGCAGAAGATGATCTTCGACTGGATGCCGCTGATCTTCACCTTCATGCTCGCCGGCTTCCCGGCCGGTCTTGTGATCTACTGGGCCTGGAACAACCTGCTGTCGGTGCTTCAGCAGAGCTACATCATGAAAAAGAACGGCGCGAAGATCGAACTGTTCGACAACGTGAAGGCGACCTTCGCCGGCAGCAAGAAAACGACGTAGCGACCCACGCCGCACCCTTCGAGGCCGTCGCTCCGCGACGGCACCTCAGGGTGACGCAACACCAAGGACCGTCATCCTGAGGTGCGAGGGCGAAGCCCGAGCCTCGAAGGGTGACGGTGGCTTGCAACCGAGACCCTTCGCATGACCGACAAAACCGATGCGGAGCTGATTGAGGCCGGACGGAAGATCTTCGCCGGCGACTGGCAATTCTTCTGGGCCTCGCCGTCGATCGAAGCGCTGCCGCCGATGAAAGGCGTCGAAGTCGCGTTCGCCGGACGCTCCAATGTCGGCAAATCCAGCCTCATCAATGCGCTGACCGGCCGCAACGGGCTGGCGCGCACCTCGCACACCCCCGGCCGCACCCAGGAATTGATCTTCTTCGAAGGCCCGACACCCGCGGATGGCAAGGACGCCGGTCTGCGGCTGGTGGACATGCCGGGCTACGGCTATGCCTCCGCGCCCAAGACCAAGGTCGCCTCGTGGACCGCGCTGATCCACAAATTCCTGCAAGGCCGCGCCAATCTCGCCCGCGTCTATGTGCTGATCGACTCCCGCCACGGCTTCAAGGATGTCGACAACGATGTGCTGAAAACGCTCGACAAGTCCGCCGTCAGCTATCAGGTGGTGCTGACCAAGGCCGATCAGGTCAAGAAGACCGCGCTTGAGGAAACCCTCGCCGCGACCAAAGCGGCGCTGGCGAAACATCCCGCGGCGTTTCCGGAAGTTCTGGTGACGTCCTCACGCACCGGTGACGGCATGCCCGAACTGCGCGCCGCCATGATCCGCCTGCTCAGGGAGCGCATTTGATGACTCAGAATGGTGTGTTGCGCCTTGCGGTTGTTCTGGCCGGTCTGATGGGCGCGGCCGGTGTCGCGCTGGCGGCAGCTTCCGCGCATCAACCCGATGCGTCGCGGCTGGCCTCCGCCTCATCGATGCTGCTGTTCCATGCCAGCGCCGTCATCGGCGCGGCGCTGCTGACCGGACACGGCATCACCCGGCGCGGCCCTGGCCTGACCGCAACTTTTGGCTTCACCGTGGGCGCCGCGCTGTTCGCTGGCGATCTGGCGATGCGCCAGTATGCCGGTCATGGATTGTTCACAATGGCTGCGCCGACCGGCGGCACACTCCTTATTCTGAGCTGGCTGGTATTGGCCATCGCCGCCGCATGGCCGCGGCGCGCGGCCTGACTTGCGCGGGCGGCACTTTGCACGCCTCGCGCCAATCGGCTAAACCCTCGGCCAAATCCTTGCCGAACGAGATTTCCCCATGATCGATCTGCCGACCAATATCAGCGCACAGGATCAGGCCCGCATCCTGTCGGAAGCGCTGCCGCATATGCAGCAGTACGACGAGGAAACCATCGTCATCAAGTACGGCGGCCATGCCATGGGCGAGGAAAACCTTGCCCGGCAGTTCGCCCGCGACATCGTCCTGCTCGAGCAGACCGCGATCAACCCGGTGGTCGTGCATGGCGGCGGCCCGCAGATCGCGAGCATGCTGACCCGGCTTGGCATCAAGTCCGAATTCGCCTCCGGCCTGCGCATCACCGACGCAGCGACCATCGAGATCGTCGAAATGGTGCTGGCGGGCTCGATCAACAAATCGATCGTCAGCCACATCAACGAAGCCGGCGGCAAGGCCGTCGGCCTGTGTGGCAAGGACGGCAACATGGTGACCGCCACCAAGGCGACCCGCTCCATGGTCGATCCCGGTTCCAACATCGAGAAGGTGGTCGATCTCGGCTTTGTCGGCGAACCGGACAAGGTCGATCTCACGCTGCTCAACCAGCTGATCGGCTATGAACTGATTCCGGTGCTGGCCCCGCTGGCCTCATCCGCCACCGGCCAGACCTTCAACGTCAACGCCGACACCTTCGCGGGAGCCGTGGCCGGTGCGCTGAAGGCCAAACGCCTGCTGCTGCTGACCGACGTGCCCGGCGTACTCGACAAGTCAAAGAAGCTCATTCCCGAACTGTCGATCAAGGATGCGCGCAAGCTGATCGCCGACGGCACCATTTCCGGCGGCATGATTCCGAAGGTCGAGACCTGCATCTATTCGCTGGAAGCCGGCGTCGAGGGCGTGGTCATCATCGATGGCAAGACACCGCACGCGGTGCTGCTCGAACTGTTCACCAATCAGGGCACGGGAACGCTGATCCATAAGTGAATATTCGATGTCGTCCCCGCGAAGGCGGGGACCCATCCTCCTTCCATCGAGCCACCAGGGAACCTGCAGCATCGATGAACATGATGCGAAGTATATGGCGCACGATGGGTCCCCGCTTTCGCGGGGACGACATCCGAACAACATGCGTCGTCACGACTTTGTCTCTGCTTCTTTGCTCCGCCATCCCCGCCCGCGCCGATCTCAAAATCTGCAACCGCATGAGTTATGTCGTCGAAGCCGCCATCGGCATCGAGGACAAGACCGCGACCGCGACGCGCGGCTGGTTCCGGATCGATCCGGCGACATGCCGCGTGGTGGCGCAGGGCAACATCACGGCGGAGCGCATTCTCCTGCATGCGCGGTCGCTGCCGGTTTACGGCGCATCCCCGGCGCCGCAGAATGGCACCGACAATCTCTGTGTCGCGCCGAAGGATTTCGTCATCGCCGGACGCCAGTGCCGCGGCGGCCAGACCGCGGCGGCCTTCACCGAGATCAAGCCAAGCACCGGGGAGGACGGCCACCAGATCGCGTATCTGGCCGAAGGCGCCGAGTATGACGACGAGCAGGCACGGTTGGCCGCGATCCAGCGGCTTTTGGTGATCGCTGGCTACGACGCGGCCCCCATCGACGGCGTCGACGGCCCGAAGACGCAAAACGCCCTCGCCGCGTTCCTGAAATCGCGCGGCCTCAATGCCGATACGGCCCAGGCCCCCAACTTCTTCGAGACCATGATCGCGGCGGTCGAGCAGCCCTCCGCCACCGGCCTCACCTGGTGCAATGACACGCAGTACCGCGTGATGGCCTCCATCGCGACCGACGACGGCAAGACCGTCACCAGCCGCGGCTGGTATCGCATCGAGCCCGGCAAATGCCTGCATCCCGACGTGACGGGACAACCCCGCAGGATCTACAGTTTCGCTGAAGCGGTCGACGCCGATGGCCGCACCATCAAGATCAACAGCCGCCCGATGAACTGGGGCGGCACCACCATGCTCTGCACCCGCGAGACGCAGTTCGAATTCACCGAACAGGGTGATTGCGGCGGGCGTGGATTGAACGCCAGTGGCTATGAGCGCGTCGAGATCGGCGCGGGCGCCGGCAAGACACTCAGATTCGGAACGCCATGATCTTTCAACGTATCGAACCTGACACTGTTCCAGCCGCGATGAACTCCCTCTCCCGTGGGGAGAGGTAAAAGAAAGATGCAGATCGAGAGATGACAGGTCGACCCATAACAAAGCCGAAGCGCAACTTCGCCCATGTGGAGACATGGGTGTTCGACCTCGACAACACGCTGTACCCGCACCACGTCAACCTGTGGCAGCAGGTCGACGTGCGCATCCGCGATTTCGTTGCGCAGTATCTGAATGTGCCGAAAGACGAAGCCTTCAAAATCCAGAAGGACTATTACCGCCGCTACGGCACCACCATGCGCGGCATGATGACCGAGCACGGCCTGCGCGCCGACGACTTCCTCGCCTACGTCCATCAGATCGATCACTCACCGCTCGAACCCAATCCGACGATGGGCGCCGCGATCGAAAAACTCCCCGGCCGCAAGCTGATCCTGACCAACGGCTCACGCGCCCACGCGGGCGCGGTGCTGGAACGTCTGGGCATCGGCAGCCATTTCGAGGACGTGTTCGACATCGTCGCTGCCGAACTGGAGCCGAAACCCGCACGACAAACCTATCTGAAATTCCTCAAGCTGCACGGCGTCGACCCCGCCAGAACCGCGATGTTCGAGGATCTCGCCCGCAATCTGGTGACGCCGCACGATCTCGGCATGACCACCGTTCTTGTGGTGCCCGACGGCACCAAAAACGTGGTCCGCGAGGACTGGGAGCTGGAAGGCCGCGACGCCGCCCATGTCGATCACATCACCGACGATCTGACGGGTTTTTTGGCGGCACTCGACGCCAAACGCTGACATTTCGACGTGTCGTCCCCGCGAAGGCGGGGACCCATGACCCCTGAGCCTAAATCTGAATCCAGGGAGTATGAGTCCCGGCTCGCGCTTCGCTTGGCCGGGACGACGTATGAGAAATTTCCCGACATCTCCCTTCGCGGAGAGGGTGGGAAGCGCGTCCTACGGCTTGACCTCCCCCCGATATTCCCGGCAAAAGAATGCAAATTGTCGGCATATAATTGCCGACAGTCCCCCAATTCCGCCTCTCCCCAAGGAATTCCGATGTCTCTCTCCGCGCTTGAAACCACGCTGAATGCCGCCTTCGAGGCCCGCGACACCGTCAACGCCAATACCAAGGGCGAGGTGCGCGACGCCGTGGAGCTCGCGCTCAACCTGCTCGACAAGGGCGAGGCGCGCGTGGCGGAGCGGCAGGCTGACGGAAAATGGCATGTCAATCAGTGGCTGAAGAAGGCGGTGCTGCTGTCCTTCCGCCTCAACGACATGGCGCCGATCACCGGCGGCCCCGGCGGCGCGCAGTGGTGGGACAAGGTGCCCTCGAAGTTCGAAGACTGGGGCGAGAACCGTTTCCGCGACGCCGGCTTCCGCGCCGTTCCGGGCGCAATCGTTCGCCGCTCGGCCTACATCGCCAGGAACGTCGTGCTGATGCCGTCGTTCGTCAATCTCGGCGCCTATGTCGATGAAGCGACCATGGTCGACACATGGTCCACCGTCGGCTCCTGCGCCCAGATCGGCAAGCGCGTTCACATCTCCGGCGGTGTCGGCATCGGCGGCGTGCTTGAGCCGTTGCAGGCCGGTCCGGTCATCATCGAGGATGATTGCTTCATCGGCGCGCGTTCCGAAGTTGCAGAAGGCGTTGTTGTGCGCAAGGGCGCGGTGCTGGCGATGGGCGTGTTCCTCGGCGCATCGACCAAGATCGTGGACCGCGAAACCGGCGAGACCTTCATCGGCGAAGTGCCGGAATATGCGGTGCTCGTTCCGGGCACGCTGCCGGGCAAGCCGCTGAAAAATGGCCAGCCCGGCCCGAACACAGCATGCGCCGTCATCGTCAAGCGCGTCGACGAACGCACCCGCGCCAAGACCAGCATCAACGAACTGCTGCGAGATTGATCGCGCGTGACCGACGCCCTCTCCATCGCCCGTGATCTGCTGCGCTGCCCCTCGGTGACGCCGGCGGATGCGGGCGCGCTCGGCGTGCTGGAGAAGCTGCTGGGCGATGCCGGGTTCGAGGTGCATCGCGTCACCTTCTCCGAGCCCGGCACTGCCGACATCGACAATCTCTACGCGCGCATCGGCACAGGTTCGCCGCACATCACCTTCGCTGGCCATACCGACGTTGTACCGGCCGGTGACGAGGCAGCGTGGACCCACGGTGCTTTCGCCGGCGACATCAAGGACGGCATGCTTTATGGCCGCGGCGCCGTCGACATGAAGGGCGGCATCGCCTGCTCGGTCGCCGCCGTGCTCGAGTATCTTGAGGCCAATGGCGGCAAGCCGCAAAAATCCGGCGGAGGTTCGATTTCGTTCCTGATCACCGGCGACGAGGAAGATATCGCCGTCAACGGCACCGTGAAGCTGTTGAAGTGGGCGGCGGAGCGCGGCGAAAAATTCGACCACTGCGTGCTCGGCGAACCCAGCAACGTCAACGAGATGGGCGACACCATCAAGACCGGACGGCGCGGCTCGCAATCCGGCACGCTGATTGTCGATGGCGTGCAGGGTCATGTCGCCTATCCGCATCGCGCATCCAATCCCGTGCCGGACATCGCGGCGCTGATCGCGGCACTGAGCGGCGATCCGCTCGACCGGGGCACCGAGCATTTCCAGCCGTCGAACCTTGAATTCACCTCGGTCGACGTCGGCAATCCGGCCTGGAACGTGATCCCCGGACAGGCGCGGGCGCGCTTCAACATCCGCTACAATGATTGCCACACCCGCGAGTCCCTGCGCGCGCTGATCGAGGAGCGCATGACGAAGGCGAGCGGCAACCGCATCAAGGCGCATGTCGCATGGGAGCCGTCGAACGCCGACGTTTTCCGGACCAAGCCGGGACCGTTCACCGATCTTGTCGTCGCCGCCATCGAAGACATCACCGGCCGCAAGCCCGAGTTGAACACCGGCGGCGGCACCTCGGACGCACGCTTCATCACGCATTATTGCCCGGTGCTGGAATTCGGCCTCGTCGGCCAGACCATGCACCAGATCGACGAACGCACGCCGGTGTCCGATCTCGAAAAACTCACGAAAATCTATCGCGGCGTGCTGGATCGCTATTTCGCATGAACGACCCGAACATGAGCGGCCATATTGTCATTCTCACCGCCATCGACACCGAACTGAACAAGGCGCGCGCGCCGGAAGGCGTCGAGGTAATCTACACCGGCGTCGGCAAGGTGAATGCCGCGAGCATCGCAACACTGGCGGTGATGGCGCTGCAACCCCGGCTCATCGTCAACTACGGCACCGCCGGCAAGATCGCGCATATCCACAACGGTCTGGTGGAGGTCGCGCACACGGTTCAGCGCGACATGGCGGCGATGCCGCTGGCGCCGCGCGGGCGCACGCCGTTCGCGCCGGAGATGGACCGGCTGTCGTCGGGCTACGGCAACGTGGTCTGCGGCACCGGCGACAGCTTCGTCACCTCCGCCGATCCCTGGCTGGTCGAGAACAACATCGACGTCGTCGACATGGAGCTGTTCGCAATTGCCCATGTCTGCGAGCGCCATGGCGTGCCGTGGCGGGCGTTCAAGTTCATCACCGACGCCGCCGATGAAAACGCCGCCGATCACTGGAACGAGAACGTCGCGGGTGGCGAGGATTTGTTCTGGGATGTGATGAAGACGGTGAAGGTTTAGATTGTCGTCCCCGCGAAGGCGGGGACCCATACTCCCTGAATCGTATGGTAGCTCGCGGAGCAATTGTCTCGTTTAAAAACGCAGATTGGTGGTTATGGGTCCCCGCCTTCGCGGGGACGACAGACGTTATTACTGCGTAACGAAAAGCTAGTATTCCACCCTTACCAGATAGAGCCCGTCCGGCGGCGCGACGGGACCGCACGCCGTGCGGTCCCGCGCTTCGAGCGCACGCCGCATGTCGTCGGCCGTCCAGCGGCCGTGGCCGACCCATACCAGCGAGCCGACCATCGAACGCACCTGGCTGTGCAGGAACGAACGCGCCGAGGTGACGATGTTCACATCAACGCCGTCGCGTATCACGTCGAGCGCATCCAGCGTCTTCTCCGGCGACTTCGCCTGACATTCGGTGTCGCGGAACGTCGTGAAGTCGTGCTTGCCGACCAGCACCTGTGCGGCGTCCTGCATCGCCTCGACATTCAGCGGACGTGCCACCCGCCACGCGTGCCCGGCTTTCAGCGCAAGATTGGCCCGGTGATTGACGATGCGGTAGATATAATGACGCTTGATCGCCGAGAACCGCGCATCGAACGTCTCCGGCACGATCTCCGCCGACAACACGCCGATGGGATTCGGCCGCAGATGCGCGTTGAGCGCGTCGCGCACGCGGTCAGCTTTGTAATCTTTCGCCAGATCGATATGCGCGACCTGCCCCAGCGCATGGACGCCCGCGTCGGTGCGGCCCGCACCATTGACCCGCACGTCATCGCCGGTCATCGCCTTCACGGCGTTTTCCAGCGCGCCCTGCACCGTGGGGCCGTTGTCCTGATACTGCCAGCCGCAGTAGGGCGTGCCGTCATACTCGATGATGAGCTTGTAGCGGGGCATGTCCGTCAGCCCAGATCGTTGAAGGCGGGAGCGTACTCGACGGCCCCCGCGTCCGGTGTAGATGACGCAAGCCGCAGCGCCTGAAAATGCGGCCCCGCGTATTGGCAACCAAACGCCGTCGCTGCTGACAGCGAAAAGCCGAAACGGCCGTAGTAATCCGGATCTCCCAGCACGAAGACGATGGTCTCGCCCGCCTCGCGAAGACGCACATGTCCCGCTTCGACCAGCGCGCGGCCCGCTCCCTTGCGTTGACGATCCGGCAACACCGCCAGCGGCGCGAGGCTGATGCCTGGAATGCGATGTGTGTCCTGCACGACCCACAGCCGCGAAAATCCGACATGACCGACAAGTTGTCCGTCCTGCTCCGCCACCAGCGATAGCACCAGATCACCGTCTCGGCGCAGGCCGTCAACCAGCTCAGCCTCCTGACAGGCTTCTTTGCGGCTTCCGAACGCACGGCGAATGACGTTGTCGATCGCCGCGATGTCACCGGCTGTTTCGGGGCGGACAATCATTGCGCCCGCGCCGGCGGCTTGAGCGGCGTGCCATTCAGAAACGCGTCGGCTTTCATCGGCGGCTTGCCGGCGCGCTGCAATTCCAGAATGCGGATCGCGCCTTCACCGCAGGCAATCGTCAATTTGTCGTCCAACACGTCGCCCGGCGCACCGGAGCCTTTCGCCAGTTCACAGCGCAGCACCTTGATGCGCACCGGCTCGCCATCGATGGCGATTTCGAACCACGCGCCGGGAAACGGCGACAGGCCGTGGATATGACGCAGCACCTCGCGGGCGGACCTGGTCCAGTCAATCCGCGCCTCGGCCTTGTCGATCTTGGCCGCGTAGGTGACGCCCTGCTCGCTCTGCCTGGTGAGTTGCAGGCCGCCGCGCGACAGCCCGCCCATCGCGCGCACCATCAGGTCCGCGCCCAGCGGCGCCAGAGCATCGTGCAGGTCCTGTGCTGTCATTGTATCCGTTATCGGCAGGCGCTCCGCCATCGCAATATCGCCGGTGTCGAGCCCGGCATCCATCTTCATGACCATGACGCCGCTTTCGGCATCACCCGTCATAATGGCGCGCTGGATCGGCGCGGCCCCGCGCCAGCGCGGCAATAACGACCCATGCAGGTTGAAACAGCCGAGCGGAGCGGCGTCGAGAATGTTCTGCGGCAGGATCATGCCGTAAGCCACGACCACCGCAGCGTCGGCATTGTGCGAACGAAACTCTGCTTCAGCTTCCGGCGTCCTGAGAGTCTTCGGCGTCAGCACCGGAATGCCGAGCTGGCGCGCGGCCTGCTCCACCGGCGTCGCCTGCAACTTCATGCCGCGGCCCGCCGGCTTCGGCGCGCGGGTATAGACCGCCGCGATCTCGTGACCATGGTCCGCGAGCGCCAGCAGCGTCGGCACCGCGAAATCCGGCGTGCCCATGAAAATCAGACGAAGCGGCATGAGCAGTCCTCATAGAGAACGAATTCGAGTTCGTCATGCCCGCGCTTGTCGCGGGCATCCACGCCGTTCTTATACAATCGTCGCCAGGACGTGGATGGCCGGGACAAGCCCGGCCATGACGGTTAAAGGTCTGCGCCGCGCCTACTTCCCAGCGAGCTTGGCGGCCTTGGTAAACTTCTTCATCACGCGGTCGCGCTTGAGCTTGGAGAGATAATCGACGAACAGCACGCCGTTGAGATGGTCGATCTCATGCTGGATGCAGGTGGCATAGAGTCCCTCGGCATCCTCCTCGCGGATCTTGCCGTCGATATCCATGAAGCGCACGCGCACCCGCGCCGGCCGCTCGACCTCCTCATAGTATTCCGGGATCGAGAGACAGCCCTCCTCATAGACCGAGAGTTCATCGGACGACGCCAGAATCTCCGGATTGATGAAGACGCGCGGCTCCTTTTCCTCCTCCTTCTTGGAGAGGTCCATGGTGATCAGCCGCACCGGCACCGCGACCTGAATCGCGGCCAGGCCGATGCCCGGCGCGTCATACATGGTCTGGAACATGTCGTCGGCGAGCGCGCGGATCTCGGGCGTGATCTTCTCAATGGGCTTCGAGATCAGCCGCAGCTGCTTGTCGGGAAGAATGATGATGTCGCGATTGGCCATGAGCGCGATGTAATGGGAGCGCCCGCCGCGGTCAAACCCGTTGTGGGGTCAGGCGCTTGGCCGGAGACGAATGCCGTTAACCGGCGATTAACCATAAAAATCAGGGAGTTGTTAACCATAAAATGTTCCCTATTCGTTCGCCTCGCGCCCCGAATCGGGCTACAAAGGGCCCATGAACGAGATCCTTTTCATGGCCGGCGATCTGCCGGTTCGCACAAGCGCCGCCCTGATCGCATTCGGGGTGCTGGCGCTGCTGTTGCTGCTGGCCATCGCCATCGTCATTGCGCGCTCAGGCCGAAAGGGCGCCGAAGCCGCCATGGCGCAGGCGGTGCGCGCCGACGAGCTTGAAGAGCGGCTCGCCGAGGTGCTGCGCATGCAGAACGAATCCACCGGCCGGGTCCATGAAATGGGACAGGCGCTGGTGGGCCGTCAGGCGGAGATGGCCCGCGCCGTCAACGAGCGGCTGGATTCGGTGACACATCGCGTCGGCCAGTCCATGGAGCAGACGACGCGCAACACCATGGACAGCCTGCGCGTGCTGCACGAGCGCCTCGGCATCATCGACAACGCCCACAAGAATCTCACCGACCTCACCTCGCAGGTGACGACCCTGCGCGATGTGCTCGCCAACAAGCAGTCACGCGGCGCATTCGGTCAGGCGCGGATGGAAGCCATCGTGCAGGACGGCATGCCGAAAGACTCCTATGCCTTTCAGCACACGCTATCGAACCGGACTCGCCCCGACTGCGTGATTTTCCTGCCCGATCAGCGGCCATTGTGCGTCGACGCAAAATTTCCGCTGGAATCCGTCACCGCCTTGCGCGACGCGCGCAGCGATGAAGAGAAGAAATACGCCACCCAGCGGCTGCGGCAGGACGTGATGAAGCACGTCACCGATATCGCCGACAAATATCTCATTCCCGGCGAGACGCAGGACACCGCGCTGATGTTCGTGCCGTCGGAATCGGTCTACGCGGAAATTCACGACGGCTTCGACGACGTGATCCAGAAAGCCTACCGCGCGCGGGTGGTGCTGGTGTCGCCGTCGCTGCTGATGCTGGCGATCCAGGTGATGCAGCAGATCCTGAAAGACGCGCGGATGCGCGACGCTGCCGACCAGATCCGTACTGAAGTCATGCATATGGCGGACGATCTCGGACGTTTGCGCGAGCGCGTGCTCAAGCTTCAGAAAGATTTCGGCAATGTGAACGAAGACGTGCGCCAGATCCTGATCTCGGCGGAGAAGATCGAGAAGCGCGCCGGCCGCATCGAGGAACTTGATTTCAGCAAATCGAGCGAGCCGGCTGACTCGCCTCGCGCGCTTGCATCCAGTGGCAACGATCTGTTTCCGGCCCATCCGCTACGCAAATTGCAGGCGGGGGAGTAGTCGTCGCGATCCTCGTTGCGCTCGCCACATACTCGATGTCGTCCCCGCGCAGGCGGGGACCCATAACCACCAAATTCAGTCGTTGGGACGATCTCCGCAGCAAGCGTCCGCGATAACCCCAAATTTGGGGAGCATGGGTCCCCGCCTGCGCGGGGACGACGCGCGGAGAAATCATCCGAATCTGCTAACACCCCTGCATGACAGCACCCGAAATCGCCAAACTAACCCCCACTCCCCGCGCCTCGTGGCGCGAGGCATTCGCGGTCTATCTGCAAAAGCGCGTGCTGATTGTGCTGTTTCTCGGCTTCTCGTCGGGACTGCCGCTGGCGCTGTCGGGCTCGACGCTGCTGGTGTGGATGCGCGAATCCGGCGTCGATCTCGGCACCATCGGCCTGTTCGCGCTGGTCGGCACGCCCTACACGCTGAAATTCCTCTGGGCGCCGCTGGTGGATGCACTGCATGTGCCGCTGCTGACGCACCTGCTTGGACGGCGGCGCGGCTGGCTGGTGTTCGCGCAATTGCTTTTGATCGCGGCGATCCTGCTGCTGGCGCTGACCGATCCGGCGCGCTCGCCGTTTTATGTCGCACTCGGTGCGCTGTTGGTGGCGGCAGCGTCGTCCACACAGGACATCGTGGTCGATGCTTTCCGCGTCGAAAGCCTGCCGGAGAGCGAGCAGGCCGCGGGCATGGCCTCGTATGTCGCGGCCTATCGCGTCGGCATGCTGATCTCCACCGCCGGCGCGCTGTTTCTGGTCAGCGCATTCGAAGCCACCGGCCTGACCAAATCAATCGCCTGGATGTGGGGCTACATCGCCATGGCGGCGATGGTGCTGATCGGGATGATCGCCGCCTTGGCCGCCACCGAACCCGAGCAGTCGCGCCGTGCCGAGGAAGCGACCTCCGGCGAGAACGCGATCACCCGCGTCATCACCGCCGCCGTCGGCGCCTTCACCGAATTCCTGACCCGGAAAGATGTCTGGGCGGTTCTCGCCTTCGTGATCCTCTACAAGTTCACAGATTCGTTTTCCGGCACCATGACCGCGCCGTTTGTGATCGATCTCGGCTTCACGCGCAATGACTACGCCGCCATCGTCAAGGGCGTCGGGCTTGCCGCGACACTGATCGGCGGATTCGCCGGAGGCTTTCTGGCGCGCGCATGGTCGCTGGAAGCGTGCCTGTGGACCGGCGGCGTGCTTCAGGCGATCTCGAATCTCGCCTTCGCATGGCTGGCCTTTGTTGGCCACAATCAATGGGCGCTCGCATTGGCGATCACGGTGGAGAATTTCACCGGCGCGATCGGCACCGTGATCTTCGTCGCCTATCTGTCTTCATTGTGCCGGAGTCCGCTGCACACCGCGACCCAGTATGCGCTGCTCACCGCTTTCGCCGCGATCGGCAGAACCTACCTCTCGGCGGGCGCCGGATATGTCGCGCAGGCCACCGGCTGGCCGGCATTCTTCGTGCTTAGCGTGCTGGTCGCGGTGCCAAGCCTGATCCTGCTGGCATGGCTGCAACGGCGCGGACATTTCGAGACGCTAGGACGCCGCGAGGCCGATCCCGCCGCCGCCTAGTGCTTGGTCACGACGCTCCATTTGGTGACGATGGCGTCGCTCAACTGCCCGGCAGCCTGCGCACAGGACATCTCATTGGCCTTCAGCGCAATGCTCTTGCCGATAAACGGCTTTAGCGCCGCCGCTTCCGCATCGCTGTTGGTCACGATCTGAAACGTCTCGGGGCCGGTTTCCAGATTGCACAGGCCGGTCGGTCCCGGCAGCCGCCGCGGCTCGCTGGTCAACTGATACGTGATGACGCGATTCCTCTTCGGTCCCGACCGCATCGCGGTCAGTTCGCCGGACAACACCTCGCCGGTGTTGATCGGCTTGGCCTTCTGCTGCGCCATCGCGCCGGATGAAACGAACATAGCGAGACATGCAATCAGACAGCCAGCGGCAAAATGATCTGGAGTATTCGCGAACAGACGGGAGATCATGCGGTTTCCATTTTAAGTTTCAGAACAGCGTCCGCTGCCGCATGGCGGCCGACAGGGTTCCTTCGTCGAGATAATCAAGTTCCCCGCCGACCGGCACGCCATGCGCCAGCCGCGTGACCTTGACGTTGGCATCCTGCAACAGGTCGGTGATGTAGTGCGCGGTGGTCTGTCCATCGACCGTTGCATTGAGCGCGAGGATGATTTCCGTCACGCGCGGATCGAGCGCGCGCTGCACCAGTGCATCGATGGTCAGATCCTGCGGGCCAACGCCGTCGAGCGGCGACAGCGTGGCGCCGAGCACGTGATAGAATCCATTTGTGGCATGAGCGCGTTCAAGCGCCCACAAATCCGCGACATCCGCCACCACCACGATGATCGAGGGATCGCGCCGCGTATCGGTGCAGACCGTGCAGGGATTCTGCGTATCGATATTGCCGCAGGTGTTGCATACCTGGATCTTCTCGATCGCCACCTGCAATGCCGCCGACAGCGGCGTCATCAGGGCTTCGCGCTTCTTGATCAGATGCAGCGCCGCGCGCCGCGCCGAGCGCGGGCCAAGCCCCGGCAGCCGCGCCAGCAGCTGGATCAGCCGTTCGATCTCGGGACCTGCGACAGAGGCTACCATCAGAGCATTTTCACATTGAGAAGGCGCATCGCGGCTTTCGTGGAGTGGATTTGACATTCGCGACGCACCGGCCGCAAGTTCCCATCGCGAATGTCAAATCCAAACTCCACGAGAAACTTATAATTGCTAGTGGTCCTTCGATTCTAACATTCGCCAAGTCATCTGCCGAACCGGAACGCGAATGTTAGAATCGGACCACTAGCCGAGACCCAGCCCCGGAGGCAGGCCGAGGCCGCCCGTCAGCGCCTGCATCTTCTCCTGCATGGCAGCTTCGGCCTTGCGGCGCGCATCATTCTGCGCAGTCACCAGCAGGTCCTCGAGAATTTCGCGCTCGTCAGCTTTCATCAGCGACGGATCGATCTTCACGGCTTTCACTTCGCCCTTGGCGGTCATGCGCACGTTGACAAGTCCACCGCCGGACAGGCCTTCGACCTCGATGGTGTCGAGTTCATCCTGCAGCGCCTTCATCTTGGACTGAAGCTGCGCCGCCTGTTTCATCATGCCAAGAAAGTCAGCCATGAACGGTCCTTTATAGTTGGTGTTCGGACATGATCTTATCCGAAAACCGGTTCCCACTATTCGGGATCATGTCCCTAGAGATCGTCGTCTTCTTCCGCCGCGGCGACAGGCCCGGATTCGTCCGCGCCGGAGCCGGTGTCCGGCGCGATGCGCCGCACTTCCACCAATTGCGTACCAGGGAAACGTGACATCACAGCCTGCACGCGCGGGTCGGCCTGCACGCCGTCGGTGAGCTTTTCCTTTGCGGCCTGCGCCTGCGCGCGCAGCGTCGGCTGGCCCGCTTCATTGGAGACGATCACCGTCCAGCGTCGCCCGGTCCAGAATTCGAGCTTGCGCGACAGGTCGTTGACAACGGAGCGCGCGGCGCTGCGCTCCAGCGCAACCTCAAGCCGCCCGTCTTCCATGCGCACCAGCCGCATGTCGGATTCGAGCGCGGACTTGATCTGCAAATCGCGTTTCTCGCCGGCCAGTGCAACAACCTCGGCAAATGTCGTCAGCCGCCGCGCGGGTGCGGCTTCAACAGGCGCCGGCGCCGGTGCGCTCATCTGCGGGCGCGGCGAGGTATCGAGCGCCGGCCGTGAACTGGATGCCACGGCTCGCAATTGCGAGCCGTCATCGCCACCAGGCGACAGCATGGCGGATGGCCCACGCGGCGCGGCGTTGCCGACACCATTGCCGCCAGTCATCGGCGGCGAGCCGCCATTGGCGTCGATCATCTTGATCGCTTCGTCCGGCGTCGGCAGATCGGACACATAGGCGATGCGCACCAGCACCATTTCGGCGGCGGCCTGCGGACGCGTCGCGGACTGCACCTCCGCGATGCCCTTCAGCAGCATCTGCCACATCCGCGACAGCACCCGCATCGAAAGCTTGGCGGCGAAATCGCGCCCGCGCGTGCGCTCGGTTTCGCCGAGCGCCAGATTGTCCGCCGTGGCGGGAACGACCTTCACCCGGGTGACGAAGTTCACGAATTCCGCGAGATCGCTGAGCACCACCACCGGATCGGCGCCGGTGTCATACTGATCGCGGAATTCCTTGAAGGCCGCGGCGATGTCGCCGCTCGCCAGCGACTGGAACAGATCGATGACACGGGTGCGGTCAGCAAGACCCAGCATCTGCCGCACGTCCTCGGCGCGCACCATGCCCGCCGCATGCGCGATCGCCTGATCGAACAGCGACAGCGAATCGCGCACCGAGCCTTCGGCGGCGCGCGCGATCAATCCCAGCGCTTCCGGCTCGGCCTTGACGCCTTCCTTGCCGGAGATGTTGGCCAGATGCGCCATCAGCACGTCGGCGTCCACGCGCTTGAGATCAAAGCGCTGGCAGCGCGACAGCACCGTCACGGGGACTTTGCGGATTTCCGTGGTGGCGAACACGAACTTGGCGTGCTCTGGCGGCTCTTCCAGCGTCTTCAGGAAGGCGTTGAACGCCTTCTCCGAGAGCATGTGGACTTCGTCGATGATGTAGACCTTGTAGCGCGCGCTCGACGGTGCATAGCGCACGCCGTCGGTGATCTGCCGCACGTCGTCGATGCCGGTATGCGATGCCGCGTCCATCTCGAGAATATCGATATGCCGGCTTTCCATGATCGCCTGGCAATGCACGCCCATCTTCGGCATGTGGATGGTCGGCCCCTGGACCGAGCCATCCGGCAATTCATAATTCAGCGCGCGGGCAAGAATGCGCGCGGTCGTGGTCTTTCCGACGCCGCGCACCCCGGTGAGAATCCAGGCCTGCGGAACGCGCCCCGTCTCGAACGCATTCGAGATGGTGCGGACCATGGCTTCCTGGCCGATCAGATCCTCAAAGGTGGCGGGGCGGTATTTGCGCGCAAGCACACGATAGCCGCCGCCCGAAGCTGTCGGGGAAACTGGCGTTCCGCCAAGTTCGAAACCGGGCTGATCGTCCGCAGTCGCGCCGGCAATATCAGCATCGGTCATCAATCGATCCGCGATTGTCGCAAGGCTCCTGAGCGAGCGTCTTGCGGAAAGCCGGCGTTAGCACGCTGGGCGCGCGAAAAAGAGAAGTAGGAGACTGACGAGCGACCCGATCCGGACCTCGTTAGGGCTGCTTCCTTCCGGACCTGACCCGGTTGGCGAGTGGCTCGTCCACCGCCAATCTCCCGATCCCTATTTGGGGCCAAAAGCGCCGGAAAGCAAGCACTCGGCAGCGGTTCGCACCGCCTTGTTTCAGCTTGCAAATTGGCCCGCCGCCCGGCCCGGCCGCCTTTGGCCCGCCCCGGCCGGACAAAGGCATGGAAGCCCCGCGCCAAGCCGGGCATGACAGGTGTTGTTTGCAGCACTGCACTCTGCAAAATTGCAGGGAACCGCTAGTGTTCCGTATCCGACGTTCGGAATCCAAATGTCCTCTTCAGCCTGGTCGCTCCATTCAACCCTCGAAAAAGACACCATCAGCATCGGCGATCTGCCGCTGTCGCGCGTGCTTGTCATCAAGGATGCGAACTATCCGTGGCTGCTGCTGGTGCCGCGCCGTCCGGACGCCATCGAGCTCATCGACCTCAGCGAAATCGAACAGGCGCAACTGACGACCGAAATCAACCGCGTCGCGCGCGCGCTGAAAGAGGTCACCAAACCGGACAAGCTGAATATCGCCGCGCTGGGCAACGTCGTTCCCCAGTTGCATGTTCACATCATTGCGCGCCGGACATCGGACGCCGCGTGGCCGCGGCCGGTCTGGGGCGTGGTGCCGCCACTGGCGCACGATCCTCGGGAAGTCGAGACCTTCATCGCAGCCCTTCGCCGCAAGATCTGGCTGAGTTAGTTTCCCCATAGAGCTGAAAAATCAATGACAACCAAAAACGATCCTTTTCCGCTCGGACAACCGGGCTTCGTGTCGCACCCGATCGACCGCGCCGCGCATGTCCGCACCGACGCCGAAAAACTGTTCGCGCTGGAAACCCACCGCAACGCGCGGGCCTATGTGGTCCATCGCGATTCGCTTGTGGTTACCATGGGCGCCGATGGCCCCCGCGCGCTCCTGACACTCGATGAAGCGCATAAATTCGGCGCCAATCCCGGCACCATTTTCCTCGGGTTGCATGAAGGCGCGGCGATTTTCGGCATGGGCATCAGCGCCACTGCCGCCGAGGACCTGATGGGCCGCCAGGATGTCGGCGTGGAAAACCTGCGGGCCGTCGCCGCCAGCGGCGCTATACCGGCGCGCGAACTCTCCACCATCGCGATGGCGAAATCGCTGGTGAGCTGGCATCAGCGCCACGGCTTCTGCGCCAATTGCGGTTCGCGTTCGGCGATGTCGGACGGCGGCTGGAAGCGCATATGCCCGAGCTGCAAGACCGAGCATTTTCCGCGCACCGATCCGGTCGTCATCATGCTGGTGACCGCCGGCGACAAGTGCCTGATGGGACGCCAATCGCAGTTTCCGCCGACCATGTGGTCATGCCTCGCCGGTTTCGTCGAAGCTGCCGAGACCATCGAGAACGCCGTGCAGCGCGAGATCCTCGAAGAGGCCGGCATCCACTGCACCGACGTGCGCTATTACATGACGCAGCCGTGGCCTTATCCATCGTCGCTGATGATCGGCTGCACCGCCCGCGCTACAACGACAGATATCGTTGTCGACAAGACCGAACTCGAAGACGCACGCTGGTTCAGCCGCGATGAAGCCGTGGCGATGCTCGCGAGGACTCATCCCGAGGGCCTGACGGGCCCTCATCCGGTCGCAATCGCGCACCACCTTCTGGCGAACTGGCTGAAGGAAACCGCGTAGGGTTCCGCGAGGTTTCCGCCACGGGAACCGCAGCGCGTGTCATCGATTGTCCTGGTCACAGCCATTTCGGGCGAGGCGCAGTGTCAGTGAATATCCACAATAAATCACCCGGGACATCACCACGTATTGTCTGCATCGGAATGCCGGTGCGCGATCTGATTTTCCGCGTGCCGGAAGTCCCGGCGCGCGGACAGAAGGAATATGCCAGCGAGTTCGTTGAAGTCGCCGGCGGCAATTCGCCCAACGCCGCGATTTCGATTTCACGGCTCGGCGGGCGTGTCCTGCTGACCGGTCCGATCGGCGGATTGCTGTCCGCGAGCAATGTCACCATCAACGATCAATTCATGAGTGAAGGCATCGACACCGGCGGCCTTGTTGTCGTCGACGATGTGGTCACGCCGATCTCCAGTGTCCTGATCGATCCGAGCGGCGAGCGCACCATCGCCACTTTCCGCGATCCGAAACTGTGGACTGTGACGCTGCCATCCTCCGACACGCTGCTCGCGGACTGCGACGCCATCCTGATCGAAAGCCGCTGCGCCGAATTCGGCACCGATGTGTGCGCGGACGCGCATCGCCGCGGCATTCCCGTCGTCATCGACGGCGACCGGATGATGTCGATGCGCGAAGGGCTGTTACAGGTCGCCTCCCACATCATCTTTTCCGCGGAGGCGCTGCGCGCCACCGCCGGAGAAAGCGACGATATCGCAGCGCTGCGCAAGCTCGCGCAGGTGACCCCCGCGTTTCTCGGCGTGACATCCGGCTCAAAGGGTGTCGAGTGGCTGGACGAAAAGGGCGAGCCGAACCATATGCCGGCCTTCCCGGTCCACACCGTCGATACGCTGGGCGCAGGCGACGCTTTCCATGGCGCGTTCACGCTGGCAATCGCCGAAGGGCAGCCGCTGGAACAGGCGATGCGATTCGCCTCGGCCACGGCCGCGCTGAAATGCACCCGTTTCGGCGGCGCCTTTGGTTCCCCGCAACGTGCTGAAGTTGATGCTCTTTTGGCCTCCAGCACGGTCGCCCTCCCCGCATAGAGCCCCTCTAAAGCCGGAAATCCGAGCTTGTCAGAGAATGATTTTCTATATATGAGGTAACAAGCCCTCAATTATGGAAGAAAGTTCTTCTGATGTCTGACGCTGCTGTAGCAATTCTTGACGCTCCGCGCCGCCTGGACGCGATCGATCGCAAGATTCTGACCGTTTTGCAGGATGACGCTTCGCTTTCCGTCGCCGAAATCGGCGACCGGGTCGGCCTGTCCTCGACGCCGTGCTGGAAGCGCATTCAGCGGATGGAGGCCGAAGGCATCATTCTGCGCCGCGTCGCGCTGGTCGATCAGAACAAGATCGGCCTCGGGATCTCGGTGTTCGTTTCGGTGGAAAGCGGCGATCACTCCGACGCCTGGCTGAAAAAATTTGCCGACGCCGTCAGCGCCATGCCCGAGGTGATGGAGTTCTACCGGATGGCCGGCGATGTCGATTACATGCTGCGCGTGGTCGTCGCCGACATGCAGAGCTACGATGTTTTCTACAAGAAGCTGATCAGCGCGGTAGCGCTGAAGAACGTCACGTCGCGCTTTGCAATGGAAAAAATCAAGTCGGTGACGGCGCTGCCGGTGCCGGCGCTGAGCGCAGCGTAGATACAAATTACGGGTCGTCCCCGCGAAGGCGGGGACCCATGCTCCCCGAACTCTCGGTTTGACGAAATAGCCGCCTCGACCGAACCTCACTAGTCAACGAGGTGGTTATGGGTCCCCGCCTTCGCGGGGACGACGAAGTAACTATATCGACGAAGTCGATTATTCTACGTGGCTCAAATCTTCTGATTGTACTCGCCGACTTCGGGATGGGTGCGCAGCACCGAATCCATCGCCTCGAACATGTCGCGCATGCGCTGTTCGGAGACCGGGCTTTCGACCACCACCACAAGCTCCGGCTTGTTGCTTGAGGCGCGCACCAATCCCCAGCTGCCGTCCTCGCAGGTGACGCGCACGCCGTTGACCGTGACCAGATCGCGGATCGGCTGGCCGGCGACCTTGGCGCCCTTCGCCTTCTGATCCTCGAAGTGCTTCACCACCTGCGCGACAATTCCGTATTTGGTCTCGTCGGAGCAGTGCGGCGACATCGTCGGCGACGACCAGGTTTTCGGCAGCGCGTCCTTCAGGTCCGCCATGGTCTTGCCCGGCGCATGGTCCAGCATCTCGCAGACCGCGATGGCGGAGACGAGGCCATCGTCGTAACCGCGTCCGATCGGCGCGTTGAAAAAGAAATGTCCGGACTTCTCGAAACCCGCCAGCGCCTTCAATTCGTGGGTGCGGCGCTTCATGTAGGAATGGCCGGTCTTCCAGTAGGTGGTGTGAGCGCCCTGTTTCTGAAGCACCGGATCGGTCACGAACAGGCCGGTTGATTTCACGTCGACCACGAACTGCGCGTTTTTGTGGATCGCGGACATGTCGCGCGCCAGCATCACGCCGACCTTGTCGGCGAAGATTTCCTCGCCGGTGTTGTCGACCACGCCGCAGCGATCACCGTCGCCGTCGAAGCCGAGGCCGACATCGGCCTTGTGTTCCAGCACCGCATCGCGGATCGCGTGCAGCATTTCCATGTCTTCAGGATTCGGATTGTACTTCGGGAAAGTGTGATCGAGATCCACATCGAGCGGAATCACCTCGCAGCCGATGGCTTCCATCACCTTCGGCGCGAACGCGCCCGCGGTCCCGTTGCCGCAGGCGACCACGACTTTCAGCTTGCGCTTCAGCTTCGGGCGGTTGGTGAGATCGGCGATGTAGCGCGCCGGGAAATTCTCGTGGAACTGATATCCGCCCGTGGGCTTCAGTTTGAAATCGGCGTTGAGCACGATCTCCTTCAGCCGGGTCATCTCGTCCGGCCCGAATGTCAGCGGACGATTCGCGCCCATCTTCACGCCGGTCCAGCCATTGTCGTTGTGCGAGGCGGTGACCATCGCGACGCACGGCACGTCGAGATTGAACTGTGCGAAATACGCCATCGGCGTCACCGCAAGGCCGATGTCATGCACCTTGCAGCCGGATGCCAGAAGGCCCGAGATCAGCGCGTACTTGATCGAGGCGGAATACCCGCGGAAATCGTGCGCAGTGACAATTTCCTGCTTCTGTCCCATTTCCGCGATCAGGGTGCCGAGGCCCATGCCGAGGGCCTGAATGCCCATCAGGTTGATTTCCTTGCCGAACAGCCAGCGCGCGTCATATTCGCGGAAACCCGTCGCCTTCACCATCGGTTCGGATTCATAGGCATAGGTATTCGGAATCAGTTCGGGCTTTGGCTTCGGAAACATTCAGAGGGCCTCGTGACAATGCGGGCGGGCGATATCCAGCAGCTTTAGCGAATGCTTGGAACCGTGGAAAGGCGGGAGCCAAGCTTTTAAAAATGAAATACGGCATATTGGCAGCCAACCCGTACAGCTTTCATTCAGATCGGACGCGCATGACCGACCGCCGCCTTGAGTATCCCGCCACCTTGCGTAACCGCGATGCCATTCTCGATGTGCTGCGCGGTGTGCTGCCCGCGTCCGGACTTGTGCTTGAAATCGCCAGCGGCTCCGGCGAGCACGTCGTGCATTTCGCGCGGGCCTTTCCGGGCCTGACGTTCCAGCCGTCCGACCCCGAAGACGCCGCCCTGCAAAGCATCGCAGCGTGGACGCAGGACAGCGGTCTTTCCAATGTGCGGATGCCTGTGATGCTGGATGCCTCGTCGGACCGCTGGCCGCTCGCCGCAGCCAACGCCATCCTCTGCATCAACATGATCCACATTTCTCCCTGGCAGGCGACCGAGGGCTTGATACGCGGCGCGGCGAGGCTGCTGCACACCGGAGCGCCGCTGTATCTGTATGGACCGTACCGGCGCGCGGATGTGGTCACCACGCCAAGCAACGAGGCGTTCGACGCAAGTCTCAAGTCCCGAAATCCGGAGTGGGGATTGCGCGATCTGGAAGCCGTCGCGGAACTGGCGCGGACGGAGGGATTTTCGGGGCCGTCGATCACCGAAATGCCGGCGAACAATCTGAGCGTAGTGTTCCGGAAAGTATAATTTGAGTTGTCATTGCCGGGCTTAACCCGGCAATCCATCTTCCTGGAAAAGTTGTTTTCGGGATGGATGCGCGGGTCAAGCCCGCGCATGACGTATCTTTTTGCAGCCGCTGCTTGCCTACTGCTCCATCACCAGCTTGCCGCCGGCGAATTCGTAACGCCTGAGTTTCGAGAGATACGACAGGCCGAGCAGGTTTTCCGACAGTGCTTCGTCGGGCAGCACCAGCGCATCGACGTCGCGCACAACCAGCCCGCCGATATCGACCATGGCGAGGCGCGTGCGCGCAGCCCTGATCGAGCCGTTGGCGGTTGAAACATTTGCAGTGTATTCGCTGGGCCGCGGACGAATGCCGATCAGCGCCGCTGAACTTTCGTTCAGCGCAATCACCGATGCGCCGGTATCAACCATGAAGCCGAGACGGCGGCCATCGACGCGGCCATCGGTCTGGAAATGGCCGCGGCTGTCGCGCGAAACGGTGACGCTGCGGACACCGGCATTGCCTGTGGTTTTCGGCTGGACCGACGCGAAGGCATTCATCGCCCTCGCCTTGTCGACGGCCTTGGCCTGCGCTTTCTGCGAGGTCATCTGGTCCGCGACTTTCGCCATGGACGTGCCGAACACAACCAGCAGGGCCGCCAGAATCATGATGTTACGCATCACACATACGCCTGTACCAACCTGGTCCCACGCGAACCTTACGGGAACCAGATCACAGCGAGCCGAAACTTGACCGTCCGGCACCCACAAAGAGGGCTTTTTCCGAAATAAGGGTGAGGGAAGCGTTAATTCTCACGTCCCGCGCGGCTTGACCCGGCGGGTCGGCGGCGCTGACGCGGGATCTTCAGGCCAGGGATGGCGCGGGTACCGCCCGCGCAGATCGGAACGAACCGCAGCATAGGACCCGCGCCAGAAACCCGGCAGATCGCGTGTCACCTGCACCGGGCGATGGGCAGGCGACAGCAGTTCGAGCACCAGCGGAATTTTCCCCTTCGCGATCGACGGGTGAACATTGAGCCCGAACAGTTCCTGCAAGCGGACCGCGATGGTCGGCCCTTGCTCGGCTTCATAGTCGATCGGCAGCGACGTGCCGGTCGGTGCCTCGAAATGGGCCGGTGCTTCGCGATCAAGCCGTGCGCGCATGTCCCACGGCAGCAGATTCATCAGCGCATCGGACAGATCACCCGCGGAGAAGCTCGCCAGCGAGGTCTTGTCGAACAGTGCCGGCACCAGCCAGTCGCCTCGTTTGTCCGCCAGTGCGTTGTCGGAGAGATCGGGCCAGTCGCCGGGCGAAGCCGCGCGCAAAAACATCACGCGGTCGCGCCATTGCTTCAGCGGTTTCGACCACGGCAGACGATCCAGCCCCACAGCGACGAGTCCGTCGGAGAGCACACGCGCGGTCTCCGCCGACGGCGAAACCGGCAGGGTTTGCTCCGAGAGCGTGATGGCGTGGAGCTTCTTCCTGCGCCGTGCGCGCAGCGCCATCGCTGCTCGGTCGAACGTGATCTCGTCGTCGGTCTGGATGTGATCGGCGAACTGCGCCTCGATCTCTCCTTGCGTGATCGGCGCCGCCAGCAGGATGCGCCCGTTCGCCGCCGTCCCCGTCAGTTCAGCGACGGCGACATAAGGCGATTTCGCCAGCGCGGAGGTCTGCTCAATGCTCGCGCCGCGCCCGTTGGCCAGCACGAACGAGCCATTGCCGCGATTGCGCGCCACGCGATCCGGAAACGCCAGCGCCAGCATGAGGCCGGTGGAGAGGTCGATACTTCTCGAAGAGTGGAGCGACTCCCCTCCCCCTTGCGGGGAGGGGTTGGGGGTGGGGGTATTGTTTCGCACCATCGAAGGTGATGTCCCCCCTCCCCGACCCTCCCCCGCAAGGGGGGAGGGAGAAGAAGGTGCGCGAACGTCATTCGCCGCAATCCCATTCGCCACCTGCCTGGCCCAGCGCTCCGCCAGTTGCCGCGCGCTTTGCGCGCGCTGCGAACGGTCGCGGCGGAAGTTATCAAGGCGTACATCGAGATCGGCGCTGTCACCGCCAAGCCCCCGCTCGGTGAGAATGGCGGCGATCAGCGCGGCCTCATCGCCGCTACCAAGCCGGTGCGAATCCACGATCATGCGCGCGAGGCGCGGCGGCAGCGCCAGCGCGCGCAGGCTGTTGCCCTCAGGCGTGATGCGGCCCGCATCATCGAGCGCGTTCAGTTCACGCAGCAGGGCGCGCGCTTCCGTCAGGGCCGGCAGCGGCGGGGAATCGAGAAATGCCAGCGTGGACGGATCGCCCGCGCCCCAATGCGCGAGATCAAGCACCATCGAGGACAGATCGGCGGACAAAATCTCCGGCCGTGTGTAAGCCTCCAGCGACGCGGTCTGCGGCTCGTCCCACAGCCGGTAACACACGCCGGGCTCGGTGCGGCCTGCGCGGCCCCTGCGCTGATCGACCGCGGCGCGCGAGGCGCGGATGGTTTCAAGTCGCGTGAGACCGATATCAGGCTCATAACGCGGCACCCGCGCCATGCCCGAGTCAACCACGATGCGCACGCCCTCGATGGTCAGCGAGGTTTCTGCAATCGAGGTCGCCAGCACCACCTTGCGCTGCCCCTTCGGCGGCGGCGAAATCGCACGGTCCTGCACGCCGGCATCGAGCGCACCAAACAGCGGCACGATCTCGGTGTTCGGATCGCTGACGCGTTCGCTGAGAAAATTCTGGGTGCGGCGGATTTCGGCGGCGCCCGGCAAAAATGCCAGCACCGAGCCACTATCTGCGCGCAGCGCCGTGGCGATGGCGTCCGCCATCTGCCGCTCGATTGGCACGTCCGGCTTGCGGCCGAGATAGCGCGTGTCGACCGGGAACGCCCGGCCTTCGCTGGCGATCACAGGACAATCGCCGAGCAGCTTCGCCACCCGCGCGCCGTCGAGCGTCGCGGACATCACCAGAATGCGCAGATCCTCCCGCAGTCCGGTTTGCGCGTCGCGTGCGAGGGCAAGACCGAGATCCGCATCGAGCGAGCGTTCATGGAATTCGTCGAACAAGACCGCGGCGACGCCGGACAATTCAGGATCGTCGAGGAGCTGCCGCGTGAAGATGCCTTCGGTGACCACCTCGATCCGGGTTGCGCGCGACACCTTGGAGCCAAAGCGCACGCGATAGCCGACGGTCTCGCCGACCTTCTCACCCAATGTCTGCGCCATGCGCTCGGCAGCGGCGCGCGCCGCGATCCGGCGCGGCTCCAGCACGATGATTTTCTTACGCTCAACCCAGCCCGCATCCAGCAGCGCCAGCGGCACGCGCGTGGTCTTGCCCGCACCCGGCGGCGCGACCAGCACGGCGGTGCTGCTGCGCGCGAGCGTCGATGCCAGTTCTGCCAGAACCGCGTCGATGGGGAGAGGCGTGGAGAAGTTTCGGGTCAAAAGTCACTCGCTTGTTTCCCCTCTCCCCTTGTGGGAGAGGGTGGCGAGAATAAGCGTAGCGAATTCGAGCCGGGTGAGGGGTCTCGAATGCGATCACTACCCCTCACCCGCCCTCGTTGCACTCGGGCACCCTCTCCCACAAGGGGAGAGGGGAAGAAAAGACGATCTCACACCGCCCCGCGCCCGACGCTTTCATAGGTGAAGCCAAGCGCTTCCATCTCGTCGCGGCGATAGATGTTGCGCAGATCGACCATCACGGGATTGGCCATGTCGCGCTTCAGCCGCTTGAGATCGAGCGCGCGGAACTGCCGCCACTCGGTGACGATCACCAGCGCATCGGCATCCTTGGCGACCGCATAAGGATCCTCGCAATAGGTGATGTCCGGCAGTTCGCCCTTCGCCTGCTCCATGCCGGCCGGATCGTAGGCACGCACCTTGGCGCCGAGATCGAGCAGGCCCGTGACCAGCGGAATCGACGGCGCTTCGCGCATATCGTCGGTGTCCGGCTTGAAGGTGAGGCCGAGCAGACCGATGGTCTTGCCGCGCAGGTTGCCGCCGAGCGCGCTGGAAACCTTGCGCGCCATGGCTCTTTTTCGATTGTCGTTCACCGCAAGCACCGCCTCGACGATGCGCAGCGGCACGTCATGATCCAGCGCGGTCTTGACCAGCGCGCGGGTGTCTTTCGGAAAACACGAGCCGCCGAAACCGGGACCGGCATTGAGAAACTTCGGGCCGATGCGGTTGTCGAGGCCGATGCCCCGCGCAACCTCCTGCACGTCGGCGCCGACCTTCTCCGACAGGTCCGCTATCTCGTTGATGAAGGTGATCTTGGTCGCGAGAAATGCGTTGGCGGCGTACTTGATCAGCTCCGCCGTGCGCCGCTCGGTGTACATGATCGGCGCCTGATTGAGATACAGCGGCCGATAGACCTCGCCGAGAACCTTGCGCGCGCGCTCATCATCGGTGCCGACCACGATGCGGTCCGGATGCTTGAAGTCGCGGATCGCAGCGCCCTCGCGCAGGAATTCAGGATTGGACGCGACCGCGACATCGGCCTGCGGATTGGTTTCGCGGATGATGCGCTCGACCTCGTCGCCGGTGCCGACCGGCACGGTCGACTTGGTGACGACGACGGTGAAGCCCTGCAGGGCCTTCGCGATGTCGCGCGCGGCGGCATGCACATAGGTCAGGTCGGCGTGGCCGTCGCCGCGCCGAGACGGCGTGCCCACCGCGATGAACACCGCGTCCGCCTTGCCCACGGGCCCTGCGATATCGGTGGTGAAATCGAGCCGCCCTGCCTTCACGGAGGCCTCCACCAGCCGGTCCAGATCGGGCTCGAAGATCGGGATTTCACCGCGGTTGAGCGCGGCGATCTTGCCTGCGTCGGTATCGACGCAGGTCACGCGATGGCCGAAATCCGCGAAGCAGGCCCCGGACACCAGCCCCACATAGCCCGTGCCGATCATGGCAATCCGCATGAAGTTACCTATCCCAAAGCCAAATTAACGACGTTGTTTTCGCGGGCCTTTTAGCGCAATTCCGCGTGAATTGGGCACAACATTTGTATGAATAAAGGAGAATGAAACCCATGCGCCCCATCATGGCGCCGATCTGGACCGAAACGAGACACCATGAGCGATAAAGGTACATCCGGCGCGCGCCTGTCGCCCGCCTCCGAGCGGATCGACTGGGTCGATTATGCCAAGGGCATCTGCATCGTGATGGTGGTAATGATGCACTCGACCCTGGGCGTCGAGGCCGCCGCAGGCAAGCAGGGCTTCATGCACCTGCTGGTCGAGTTCGCCAAACCGTTCCGGATGCCGGATTTCTTCCTGATTTCGGGGCTGTTTCTGGCCCGGGTCATCGGCCGCGACTGGCGCACCTACCTCGACCGCAAGGTGGTCCACTTCGCCTACTTCTATGTGTTGTGGGTGACGATCCAGTTCACCTTCAAGGCCCCCGGCTTCGCCGCCGAGCAGGGCTGGGCTCATGTCGGTGTCATGTATCTGCAATCTTTCATCGAGCCGTTCGGCACGCTGTGGTTCATCTATCTGCTGCCGGTGTTCTTCGTGGTGACCAAAGCCACGCTGCGTATTCCGGCAGCGCTGATCTGGCTGATCGCCGCATTGCTTGAGGCCGCGCATATCGCGACCGGCTGGTCCGTGATCGACGAATTCGCCGCGCGCTTTGTCTACTTCTACTCCGGCTACCTGCTCGCGAATTATGTGTTCGCGCTGGCCGATCGTGCGCGAGAAAAGCCCGGCGCCGCCCTGATCGGCCTTGCCGCGTGGAGCGTCGCCAACGGCGTTCTGGTGTTCGCAGGCTACGGCGACCGGCCGGTGATTTCGCTCGCGCTCGGATTTGCCGGTGCCTGCGCCGTCATCGTCACCGGAACGCTGCTCGCCCGCGCCAACTGGCTCGGCTTCCTGCGGTACTGCGGCGAGCATTCCATCGTGATCTATCTGGCCTTCTTCCTGCCGATGGCGATCGTGCGGGTGGTGCTGCTCAAGACCGGCGTCATCCCCGACATCGGTGTTGTCTCGCTGATCGACACCATCGCCGGCGTTGTCGGTGCGCTGCTGATGTGGTGGGGGGCGAAACGCGCGGGACTCAACTTCCTGTTCGAGCGGCCCGCCATGTTCTGGATCGCGCCGAAGCAGACGCGCCCGGCCTTGCAGGCGGCGGAGTAAAATCCAACCGCGATGTCGTCCCCGCGAAGGCGGGGACCCATAACCACTGCGCGTCGTGGCGAAAGCGAGAATGTAGCTCCGATACCCCCTTCAAATCGATAAATCAGGGAATATGGGTCCCCGCCTTCGCGGGGACGACGCAGATTTTTCGGGACGGCAGCGAAAATTCCAGTGCGCATCTGCACCGCAGAGGGGTGTTATTCGCGGCCAAAATCCTTAAGTTGCGGCCATGCCGAATAAGCCCGCACAACCTGCGAAATCATCTGCCGCGAAACCCGCCTCTTCCAAGGAACCCGCTGCCAAAGCTGCGGCAGCGAAGGCTTCAGCAGCCAAGGTCCCCGCCAGGGGCGACCACGTCTTTCTGGTGGACGGCTCGGGCTACATTTTCCGCGCCTATCACGCGCTGCCGCCGCTGAACCGCAAGTCCGACGGCTTGCAGGTCAATGCCGTGCTCGGTTTCTGCAACATGCTGTGGAAGCTGATGCGCGACATGCCGCCGGACAACCGGCCGACGCATCTGGCAATCATCTTCGACAAGTCCGAAGTCACCTTCCGCAACGAGCTGTATCCCGAGTACAAGGCGCAGCGCGCCCCCGCCCCCGACGACCTCATTCCGCAGTTCGCGCTGATCCGCGAAGCGGTCCGCGCATTCGATCTGCCGTGTCTCGAGCAATCCGGCTTCGAGGCCGACGACCTGATCGCGACCTATGTGCGCGAGGCCTGCGAGCGCGGCGCGACGGCCACCATCGTCTCTTCAGACAAGGACCTGATGCAATTGGTCACGGATTGCGTGTCGATGTACGACACCATGAAGGACCGCCGCATCGGCATTCCCGAGGTGATCGAGAAATTCGGCGTGCCGCCCGAGAAGGTGGTGGAGGTGCAGGCGCTGGCGGGCGACTCGGTCGACAACGTGCCCGGCGTGCCCGGCATCGGCATCAAGACCGCGGCGCAGCTCATCACCGAATACGGCGACCTCGAAACGCTGCTCAAGCGCGCGCCCGAAATCAAACAGCCGAAGCGGCGCGAGGCGCTGATCGAGAATGCCGACAAGGCGCGCATCTCAAGGAAGCTTGTGCAGCTCGATGACCGCGTGAAGCTCGACGTGCCGCTGAATGACCTCGCGGTCCACGAGCCGGATTCACGCAAGCTGATCGCCTTCCTGAAAGCGATGGAATTCTCGACGCTGACGCGGCGCGTGGCGGAATATTCGCAGATCGATCCGTCGGATATCGAAGCAGACGCGAAGATGAAAAGCGCATTCGCGCCCGCCGATTCGCCCGCGACGCCGCCGCTGGGCGGCGAGCCTGATCTTTTTGCCCGAGGCACGTCCGAAAAAACGTCCAACGCCGGACAGTGGACCGGATCGCAACCCAAGCAGGCTGTGGCATCCGCCAACGGTCCTCAGACGCCAAAAGCATTGGCCGATGCGCGCGCCGAGGAAGCGCGCGGCGCGAAGTTCAATCGCGCCGCCTACGCAACGATCAGGACCATCGACGAGTTGCAGCGCCGGATCGCGCGCGCCCTCGATATCGGCCAGGTTGCCCTGACGGTCGAGACCTCCAGCGCCGACCCGATGCAGGCGGAGATCACCGGCATCTCTCTCGCCACCGGGGTCAATGAGGCCTGTTATGTCCCGCTTGCGCATACCAGGCCAGGCGACGGCTCGGGACTGTTCGCCGGCGGACTTGCGCCGGACCAGATCAAGGCCGCCGACGCGCTGGCTGCGCTCAAACCGTTGCTCACGGACCCCGGCGTTCTCAAGATAGGTCACGATCTGAAGTTCGATACCGTGGTGCTGGCGCAGCACGGCATCGACATGGCGCCGCTCGAAGACACCATCCTGATTTCCTATGTGCTCGACGCGGGCCGCGCCAAACACGATTACGAGCCGCTGGCCGAGAGCTGGTTCGGTCACAAGGCCATTGGTTTCGGAGAGCTCATCGGCAGCGGCAAAAACCGCATCACCTATGATCAGGTGCCTGTCGATAAAGCCACCGAGTATGCCGCCGAGCGTGCCGACATCGTGCTGCGGCTGTGGCGTGTGCTGAAACCGCGGCTGATGGCGTATCGCGTCAACACGGTCTACGAGACGCTGGAGCGCCCGCTGGTGTCGGTACTCGCACGCATGGAGCGGCGCGGCATTTCCATCGATCGGCAAGTTCTCTCGCGCCTGTCCGGCGAGTTCGCGCAGACCGCCGCGCGCGTCGAGGCTGACATTCAGAAGATGGCCGGCGAGCCGATCAATCCGGGCAGCCCGAAGCAGCTCGGCGACATCATGTTCGGCAAGATGGGCCTGCCCGGCGGCGCGAAAACCAAGACCGGCGCATGGTCGACGTCCGCGCAGATTCTCGACGAACTGGCCGAAGCCGGCCACGACTTCCCGAAGCGCATTCTGGAATGGCGGCAGGTCACCAAGCTGAAATCGACCTACACGGATTCATTGCCGGAATACGTCAATCCGCAAACCCATCGCGTCCATACGACCTACGCGCTGGCCGCGACCACCACGGGACGGCTGTCGTCCAACGAGCCGAACCTTCAGAACATTCCGGTGCGCACCGAGGACGGCCGCAAGATCCGCAAAGCCTTTATCGCCACCAAGGGCCACAAGCTGGTCTCGGCGGATTACTCGCAGATCGAATTGCGGCTGCTGGCGGAGATCGCCGATATCCCCTCGCTCAAGCAGGCATTCCACGACAAGCTGGACATTCACGCCATGACCGCGTCGGAAATGTTCGGCGTGCCGATCAAGGACATGCCCGCGGAGGTGCGCCGCCGCGCCAAGGCGATCAACTTCGGCATCATCTATGGCATCTCGGCGTTCGGCCTCGCCAACCAGCTCGGCATTCCGCGCGAGGAAGCCGGCGCGTATATCAAGAAATATTTCGAGCGCTTCCCCGGCATCCGCGCCTACATGGACGCGACGCGCGACTTCTGCCGCGAGCATGGCTATGTCGCAACGATCTTCGGGCGCAAATGTCATTACCCGGACATCAAGGCGAGCAACCCGTCGATCCGCTCCTTCAACGAGCGCGCCGCGATCAACGCCCGCCTGCAAGGCTCCGCCGCCGACATCATCCGCCGCGCCATGATCCGCATGGAAGACGCGCTCGCCGAGAAAAAACTGTCGGCGCAGATGCTGTTGCAGGTCCACGACGAACTGATCTTCGAAGTGCCGGACGATGAGGTGGCCAAGACGCTGCCGGTGATCCAGCATGTGATGCAGGACGCGCCATTCCCGGCGGTGTCATTGTCAGTGCCGTTGCAGGTCGATGCCCGCGCCGCCAGCAACTGGGACGAGGCGCATTAGAGCGCGTGTTTCACGCGATGCTTTCTTCCCCTCTCCCCTTGTGGGAGAGGGTGGCGAAGGCAAGCGGAGCGAGACTGAGCCGGGTGAGGGGTTGTATCTTACGGTGAGGAGTTGACCCCTCACCCGCCTTCGCTGCGCTCAGGCACCCTCTCCCACAAGGGGAGAGGGGAAGAAGAAGAAGCTATCCCAGCTTCACTCCAAACCCCCGCTGCACGCCCGGCCGCGCCATCATCGTCCGATACCAGCGTTTCACGTTCGGAAAATCGTCGAGCGCGACCTTGTGCCGCTCATGCCGCCACGCCCAGCCAAGAATGGCAAAGTCGGCCACCGAAATCTTGTCCGCGACAAATTCGCGCCCATCAAGACGGCGGTCCAGCACGCCATAGAGCCGGCGGGTTTCCTTCATGAAACGCTCGAGGCCGTAGCGGCGATCCTGCTCGTTCTCGAGCTCGATGAAATGATGCACCTGCCCCGGCATCGGCCCGAAGCCGCCCATCTGCCACATCAGCCATTCCAGCACCGGAATCCGTTCGCCCAGATCCTTCGGCAGGAATTGTCCGGTCTTCTCGCCGAGATAGAGAAGGATCGCGCCGGACTCGAAGATGCTGACCGGCTTGCCGTGCGGGCCGTCCGGATCGACGATGGCGGGGATCTTGTTGTTCGGGCTGATCTTGAGGAAGTCCGGCGCGAACTGCTCGTCCCTGGAAATATTGATGGGATGCACCTTGTAGGGCAGCCCCATTTCCTCCAGCGCGATGCTGATCTTGCGGCCGTTCGGGGTGTTCCAGGCGTAGAAGTCGATGGTCATTCCGATACCTTGCGTGAGCTTGCGCTGTTGACGGTGGGCGATCCGCTATGGAATGTCTACGAGATGACGGATAAATTCCGCACAATCCCCCGCACCCTGAAGAGATCGCCTTGTCCAAATCAGCGTCCCGCGCCCGCCTCGCCGACATCATCCGCAAGCGCTCGTTCGGGCGCGGCGAAATCACGCTGGCCTCCGGCCGCAAGAGCGATTTCTATTTCAACCTGAAGCCGACCATGCTCGATCCCGAGGGCGCGGCACTGCTCGCCGAGCTGTCGCTGGATGCGCTGAAGGACGACAAGGTCGATTACATCGGCGGACTGGAGATGGGCGCTGTGCCGATCGCCGGCGCAATCGCGCAACTGTCGTGGCTGAAGGGACATCCCATCGCGGCGTTTTTCGTGCGCAAGAAGCCCAAGGAACACGGCGCGCGGCTCGCGGTCGAAGGTCTCGCCAAGGGCGAGAGCCTCGCCGGCAAGCGCATCGTCATCGTCGAGGACGTCACCACCACCGGCGGCTCGGCGATCAAGGCCGTGGATGCGGTGAAAGATTCAGGTGGCGAAGTGGTGCTGGTGTTCACCATGGTCGACCGCGACGAAGGCGCCACCGAAGCATTCGCCGAAGCCGGCATTCCGTTCCGCGCGCTCTACAAGGCGGGCGAATTTTTGAAAGACTGAATTCAGGCAAGCTGACGTTTGCTCCCTCGCCCCGCTTGCGGGGAGAGGGTCGGGGTGAGGGGCATTTCTATCATGAACGACATCCGTCTTGCGCAGTTTCCGCGTTTCCCCCTCGCCCGGAGTCTTCGCATCGCTCGGACTCCGACCTCTTCCCGCAAGCGGGGCGAGGTGACAATCCGGCTCTTCCAGATTCTCGCTGCATCAATTCTGCTCTTTCTGATCCCCGCCCCCGCCTTCGCCGCCGAAGGACTGGACGGCGCGAAGCTCTCGGTCCTCTGGGCGTTGCCGTTTGTCGGCATTCTGTTGTGTATCGCCACCGGCCCGGTGTTCTATCCCCACGTCTGGGAGCATCACTACGGCAAATTCACCGCGCTGTGGGCCGCGCTGATCGTCGTCCCGCTGTTCGCCACCGCCGACATCCACACCGTGACGATGACGCTCGCGCACACGGCTTTCCTGGAATACATGCCGTTCATCCTGCTGTTGCTGGCGCTGTTCACGGTCGCAGGCGGCATCTATCTCGAAGGCAACCTGCACGACAGCGCGTTCACCAATACCGCGTTACTCGCGGTCGGCGCACTGATGGCCAGCGTCGTCGGCACCACCGGCGCGGCGATGATCCTGATCCGTCCGCTGATCCGCGCCAACGACGACCGGCGCTACAATGCCCATGTCGTGGTGTTCTTCATCTTCCTCGTCGCCAATATCGGCGGAGCGCTGTCGCCGCTCGGCGATCCGCCGCTGTTCATCGGCTTTCTGAAGGGCGTCGATTTCTTCTGGACCACGGTACATCTGTGGCAAGAGACACTAGTGGTCGGCGGCATCGTGCTCGCGATCTTCATGGTGATCGACGTTTACCTGCATCACCGCGAGGGCCGTTTCCCGAGGCGGAAAGACCCGACACCGGACTCGCCGCTCAAGCTGCACGGCAAGATCAATCTCATTCTGATCGCGGTCATCATCGCCGCCATCCTGATGAGCGCGCAGTGGAAGCCGGGCGTCGCTTTCAGGATCGCGGGGGTCGATCTCGAACTTCAGGACCTGCTGCGCGATGCGATCTTCGTCGCGGTCGCGATCGCATCCATGGTGTGGACGCAGAAGTCGGATCGCGCGGCCAACGGGTTCTCGTGGGGACCGATCCAGGAAGTGGCGATCCTGTTCGCCGGCATCTTCATCTGCATCGTGCCGGTGATGGCGATGTTGCAGGCCGGCGCGCAGGGCCCGTTCGCCGCGCTGCTCGGCCTTGTCACCAATGCCGACGGCAGCAACAACGCCGCAGCCTATTTCTGGCTAACCGGCGGCCTGTCGTCGTTCCTCGACAACGCGCCGACCTACCTCGTGTTCTTCCAGCTCGCCGGCGGCGATCCGCAGGTGCTGATGGCCGCGAAGGCGGCGACGCTAGCCGCGATCTCGTCCGGCGCGGTCTATATGGGCGCCAACACCTATATCGGCAACGCACCGAACTTCATGGTCTATGCGATCGCGCGGCAGGCCGGCGTGAGGATGCCGAGCTTCTTCGGCTACATGGTGTGGTCGACGCTGGTGCTGGTGCCGACATTCGTGCTGGCGACGTTCCTGTTCTTCAGGCCGTGAGTGCGACGCGCCTGCGCAATTCCATGACCACAATTCCTGGCGCAAAGCCGCTCCCTAACTCCGCGTTTACCATCACGCACTAAGGTCGTTGACGCTGCGGCAAAAGCTTGCCGCGGGCGTCAGCGTTGCGTGAGTGGGGCAGTCAGTGTTGCGTACAGAGTTGCGTATTTCGCGCGTGCGGCGCCGCATGACGCTTGTCCTTGCTGTCATCCTGGCGATGCCCGTGGCGCTTGCACCCCATGCGGCTTCCGCCGGCATTTTCGATTTCCTGTTCGGCGGTGACAAGCCGGAGCGGCAGGCACCCCAGCAGCAGCCAAGCAATGCCTTCGCCGATCCGTTCGGCCTCTCCACACAGAATCCCGCGCCCGCGCCATCGGCCTCGCCAGGCGGACGCTTCACCACCTTTTGCGTGCGGACCTGCGACGGCCGCTATTTTCCGCTGACGTCGCGCGGTGGCGGCACGCCTGCGCAGATGTGCCAATCATTCTGCCCGGCAAGCGCGACCAAGGTCTATTCCGGCAACAGCATCGACTATGCGGTTGGCAATATGGGCGAGCGCTATGTCGATACGCCGAGTGCCTTCGCCTATCGCAAGGCGCTGAAGGCGGACTGCACCTGCAACGGCCGCGACCCCGCAGGCCTCGCGCCGGTTGACCTGTCGCTCGACACGACGCTGCGCCCGGGCGACATCGTCGCCACCTCGAACGGGCTTGTCGCCTATTCCGGAACGAATTCCGCCAACGGCCAGACCGCGCAGTTCACGCCGGTCAACAACTATCCCGGCCTGACATCGGAGCTGCGCGCGCGGCTCGGCGAGATGAAGGTCGCGCCGGTGACCGCTGAAATTCCCGAAGACACCTATTCGTCGCAGGACGTCACCGGATCGGTGCCTGAGCCGAAATACGCCCAGCCGATGGCGCCGGACGCCATCATGCCGAAGGTCGCGCCGAAGCCACGCGCGCGGATGTAAGCGGATACAACACCACACTCACGTCGCCCCCGCGCAGGCCAGTGTCCACTTGCACGATAGCGCGTCATCCTGAGGTGCGAGCCGCACTTCGCGGCGAGCCTCGAAGGATGCGTGGCGGCAACGTAACACCTCACCGTCACCCTTCGAGGCTCACAAGTGTTCGCACCTCAGGATGACGGTGGTTATGGATCCCCGCTTTCGCGAACTGTCCGGAACGACTCGACAACTCACCGCCCGACGATAACGCCGATCACATTCGGCGCGGCGAGATATTTCTCTTCCATCTCCATCCGCGCCCGCGCCTTGATCTCCGGCGTCAAGAGGCCGCGATGTTCGGCCAGGATCATCCAGCAATAGCCCCACCAGTCGGCAAGGATGCCGGTGTCGTCCACCAGATCGTAGCCGTGCTCGGCGGCGAAGATGCGCGCCCGCGCTTCATCCAGCGTGTCGAGAAATTCGTGGTCCTTCAGCGAGAACAGATCGTCGCTGAAATCGTCGGTGGTGTAGCCCCACACCGACATGCAGACCGCGTTGAATTCGCGGTCAATGTGATCGTCGTCCACCAGCCGCGTGCGGGCCGCAACATGGAGACGGGAGAGCGTCCGGGCGAAGTCCGCGATGCGCGTCAGCGCCGTGTTGTCGAAAGCGATATTGGACATGTAGTCCTCAAGACCAATGACAGACCCTAGATGTGGTGGCCCGAAGGGACCGAATCACAATGATATATCAATGACTTGCTAAAGTGTTCTTAATTTGTTCTAGGAGATTGAGCGGACAGCTTCAAGTCGCCTTGACGTCGATACGACAAACATGCATACGTATGATGATTGGAAAATCTCACGTATGGAAGTTGTCATGTCATACATCCTCCCCTCGGACGTTATTTCACCTAAAGCCATGTGGACCCTCGTAGACGTAGTTCTTGATAAGGGGCCAGGAAACTGCGCCTACGCCATTGGCATGTGGGATAAGCAACGTCGGGTCGGCTTTCGCTGGAATGGGTCAGATGATAGCCCAATTGGAAATCCGCAGAGTCGCGGTCTGCCGACCTGGACGATGTTGGATCGCGCGCTACACAAGGCCGTGCTTCAGCAGGTCGATAAGAAGAACCCCGACAAAGCCAACATTATGAGGGCTTTCTTAGGCCTGCCTGTTGAAGACAACGATTAAATCGCAATACACCTCGCTGATGAAAAAGGCCGCCCAGTTGGCGGCCTCTTTCATTTTCCCACCATTAGTCGTCCCCGCGAAAGCGGGGACCCATAACCACCGAGCCAGATGAGAAGATCAGATCGATCAATCCAATCGGGGTTCTCTTGCTCGATAAGTTGGATTTTCCAGCCGCGATTCCATTTCTTCAATTGCTTCTCGCGTCTGATTGCGTCTTCCGGCGATTGATACTCTTCAACATGCATAAGGCGGTTTACGCCATACTTTTTCACGAACTCCGAACCATCGCTGGAGCGATGCAGTTCCAGTCTTTGCTGAACATTGTTCGTTACGCCGACATACAGCGTCCCGTGTTTGCCGCTGACAAGGATGTAGACGTAGTACACACAGCCCCCTTTGCCCTTAGCTCATATGATGCCGATGGGGCGGACGCCTCGCAATACTTTGAAATAGGGGGTTATGGGTCCCCGCTTTCGCGGGGACGACGGCTTACATCTTTTCGTTTGATGATGCGCAAAGATGCCGCCCCACTTCACCGCGCTCAGATCCCGCACCGCGCGGACGATACGCGACGGTTGAAGGCCATCGCAGGGTTGCGCAGCTACTTGCGGCGTCCATTCGCTGACCGGCGGTCCTCGCGCGAACTCAAGGCACAACCATGATGGGTATTGAAGCGAGTTCGTGAGAAAGCTTGCGCACGGCTTTTTCGGCCTCTACCGGAAGCTGCTCCGGGCTGCAGCAAAACGGCACCTCCAGCCCCAGCGACTTGCTGGCGTCGCTTTCCCAGACCAATCCGACAAACGACTTCTTCGTCACGAAGTTGTGCGTGAGACTGGCGATCTTGATGCCATCGTTGTCCGCCATCTGAGCCTCCCGATTTACACTCAGAATAGCACGCCTTGCGGCTGGAGCCACTCCCGCGCCCGCCATTACCTCTCACGTCATTGAGTTGCGATCCGATCCTGCGAACACTTCCGGCAACCGATCGGGAGCTGACGATGCTTGAAAAGACACCTGAGACCACTCACAGAACTCCGGGTGACAGCGTTCATCCGTTCGACCGCGCCACGCAGGTCGTGGCCGTGGATGGCCGGTGGCGCGGCACCGCCAGCGAGGATTATTTCGCATTCGTCGGCCCTTTCGGCGGCGCCACCGCCGCGACTATGCTGCGCGCGATCATGGCGCAGCCGGAATGCGCCGGCGATCCGCTGACGGTGACCGTGAACCTGTGCATGCCGGTGGCGCGCGGCGCGTTCGATCTCACTGTGCGCCTGATGAAGGCGACCCGCTCGACCCGGCACTGGATGGTCGAGCTGTCGCAGGATGACGGCGTGGCGGCGTTCATAACTGCCGTGTTCGCGGCCCGGCGTCCGTCATGGTCGCATCAGCCCGCCCAGATGCCGCCCGCGCCGCCGTTCGAGACCATCAAGCCGTTGCCCGACAGCGGCGTCACGGCCTGGACGCGGCAGTATCAGTTTCGTTTCGTCGAAGGCACACCAAGTTACGGCAACGCGCCGCGCGAGACGCTCGGCAGCGCCTATTCCAGCATGTGGCTGAGCGACGCGCCGCCCCGGCGCATCGATGCCCTGTCGCTGCTGTCGATGTGCGACACATTCTTCGCGCGGATCTTTCATGTCCGGGGCGAGATCGTTCCGATCGGCACGGTGACGATGACGGTAATGTTTCATGCCGATGCGGCGGACCTTGCGGCCGAAGACACCACCGTGGTGCTCGGCGCTGCCGACGCGAGAAGCTTTCACAAGAGCTTCAGCGACCAGACCGGCGAGCTATGGAGCCCGAGCGGACGCCTGCTCGCGACCACCTCGCAGACCGTCTACTTCAAGGCCTGAACACCGCTCCATCCGCGGATGAGAGACGAATTGCCGCAGGAAGCCGTGAAACAATCTCACTGTCATATTCGCGGTCCATGGTCCGGCACCCGCTCATGATCCGGCACATGTGACCGCGGTCCCACCGCCATTTCCGGTTCTGACGAGTGTTCAACAGCCAACCCGGAGTTTTTCATGATTCAGAAATTGTCTCACCGCCTCGCGACGGTTGCCGTCGCCGCAGCAGCATCCGTGTTCGCCTTCGCCGCGAATGCCGAGATCGACAACAGTTCGCTGTCCGCGCCCGGCTTCCGCCCGCACGCGCGGACCTTCGGCCTAGTCTACACCCTGCCGAAAGAGGTCAACGACACGCTCGACCTGACCGTCAGGGGCATGCTCCGCGAGAAGCTGCTCAACGCGAAGCTCGAAGATGAGGCGCAGCGCTTCAACATTCCGCACGTCACCGTCGTGCATATCCACAGCGCCGATGCGACGACACCGGAGAAGATGCTGAAGGCCCTTCCGAAGCTGCCGGGCGCCCTCAACGTCACCCTGAAGAAGTTCTACACCACCGAAGCCGCCAAGGGCGCGGGTCAGCCGTGGTGGCTCGATCTCGGCATCGTCAAGGAAGGGGCCGACTTTGAGGCCATGATGGCGTTCAACACCGCCGCAACCGCCGCGCTTGCACCGCTGCGCGACGGCCCGCTGCCGCGCTGCACGGGTCCGGTTTACGCCGCCATGGGCGATGCCGCGAAGGAGCTGGTGAAGACGGTCGGCGTCAGCGGCGTCAACGTCGTGAAGGATGGCAAGGAGCTGCGCTCGCACAATCCGCACAACACGCTGGTCTACAGCAATGTGAAGTTCACGCCGGAACTGCAAAAGGACATGGATCAGGCCGCCGCCGAGTTCAACCAGATCCTGCCCGACGGCATTCCGGTGTCGTTCAAGAGCATTTCCATCGTTGAGCTTGGTTTCGCCGGAAATGTGCTGCGCGAAGTCTACCGGATCGACCTGCAGAACGGCGCGGTCCTGAACGTCGCCACCAGCAAGACCTCGGGCACCACCACCGCGACGGCGCGCTGAGTTCAGACGTCTCGACGCGGACAATAAAAAGGGCGGCTCAACGAGCCGCCCTTTCGCATTCAGAACTGTCGCCGGAGCAATCACTCCGCCGCGAGCTTGACCTCCGGGGCGGCGGCGCGGACTTCCGCGTCGACCTGCTTCTCGAACTTCTCGAAGTTCTTCTGGAACATCGCGACCAGCCCGCGCGCGGTCTTGTCGAACTCGGCCTTGTCCTTCCAGGTGTTGACCGGATCGAGAATATCGCTCGGCACGCCGTCCAGCGCGGTCGGCACCGCGAAACCGAAATACTTGTCGGTGCGGAACGTGGCGTTGCGCAGCGAGCCGTTCAGCGCCGCGGTCAAGAGCGCGCGCGTGACCTTGATCGGCATGCGGCTGCCGGTGCCGTACTTGCCGCCGGTCCAGCCGGTGTTGACCACCCAGCAATCGACGTTGTGTTTGGCGATCAGCTCCTTCAGGAGCTGGCCGTATTCGGCCGGATCGCGCGGCAGGAACGGCGAACCGAAGCACGCCGAGAATTCCGGCTGCGGCTCGTTGCCGAGACCGCGCTCGGTGCCCGCCACCTTCGCGGTGTAGCCGGAGAGGAAGTGATACATCGCCTGAGCCGGATTCAGCTTGGCGATCGGCGGCATCACGCCGAACGCGTCGGCGGCGAGCATCACCAGATTCTTCGGATGACCGGCGCGGCCGGTCAGCGAGGCGTTGGGGATCGATTCCAGCGGATACGCCGAGCGTGTGTTCTCGGTCTTGGAGCCGTCGTCGAAGTCGGGAACGCGGGTCCGCGGATCGAGCACCACGTTTTCGAGCACCGCGCCGAACTTGATGCTGGCGTTGAAGATCGCAGGCTCCGCCTCGCGCGACAGCTTGATGGTCTTGGCGTAGCAGCCGCCTTCGAAATTGAAGACGCCGTCCGGGCCCCAGCCGTGCTCGTCGTCGCCGATCAGCGTGCGGTTGGGATCGGCCGACAACGTGGTCTTGCCGGTGCCGGAAAGGCCGAAGAAGACCGCGGTGTCGCCGTTCGGCCCGACATTGGCCGAGCAATGCATCGGCATCACGCCCTGCGCGGGCAGGAAGTAGTTCAGCGTCGAGAACACCGACTTCTTCATCTCGCCGGCGTACTGGCTGCCGCAGATGATGACGATCTTCCGGGTGAAATCGATCGCGACGATGTTTTCCGACTTGCAGCCGTGACGCTTCGGATCGGCGCGGAAGCTCGGCAGATCGACGAGGGTCAGTTCGGGCGTAAAGCTCGCAAGCTCGGCGAATTCGGGACGGCGAAGCAGCGTGCGGATGAACAGCGAGTGCCACGCCAGTTCGGTATAGACGCGGGTCTTGATGCTGAATTTCGGATCGGCGCCGCCGTAGAGGTCCTGCGCGAACAGCATCCTGCCTTCGCAGTGCTTGAGGACGTCGTCGTGCAGCGTCTGGAACTGCTCGGAGGTAATCGACTGGTTGCCGCCCCACCACATGGTCTTGTCGGTGTTGGCGTCGCGGACGGTGAACTTGTCCTTCGGCGAGCGACCGGTGAACACGCCAGTCTCGGCGCAGAGCGCGCCTTCGGCGGTGAGCACGGCTTCACCAGCAGCGATGGCGTACTCGTAAAGCGGCGAGGAGCCGAGATTCCAGTTCACCTGTTTGAGATTTTTGAAGCCGAATTTGTCGGCGCCGAAGGCACCGTTGCGCACACCCGTCTCTTGCACTTTCAGAATCTCCCACAAAGACCGCGTATCGTTTTGCGCGGCTGTCGCCGAACGCCCCTGTCGCGGATGCCGGGGATCATAGCTCCCGGGCTTCGATCCGGCGACTTATAAGTGCCCAACACACTGCTTGCCAAGTCGATCCGTCACAATGCGGTAAAGATCGCCGGGACCGGCGAAAACGGGTTGAATTTCACACACTTGGCACGGCACGCGCGCGGTCGGCCAGCGCCTTCAGGGTTTGCCGCAGTGCAGCAGGCGTGACGATCCGCTGCGGAAAATCGAGCCGGAGCGTGCGTGCATCGTCCTGCATGTCGAGGCCTTCGGGATCGCAGCCGGTGCATCGCCATGTGCCCTCCGCCGCGCCGAGCAGTCGCGTTGCATAAAGATTCATCGTCTCGGTGTGATCGGCGTTCAGGTGCGCGACGATGTCCGCCTCGGCCTCGACCAGCGCCTCCGCGCCGGAGAGATCGGTAAGGAAATCACCAGGCGCAAGATCGACGATGCGGCCGAACCCCGCCACGAGATGCACGCCTTTCGGGACGATGCGGAAGAACGAGAAATCGCGGAAACCCGCGAACTCCCCGGCGGACGGATGAGCCGCGAGATAGCGCCGCCTCGCCAATTCTTCCGCGCCTCCCCGGGTTTCTTCGGCGGTCCCCGCAAGCATGATGCGCGCGCCCTCCAGCGGATCGCCCGGCGCGCGCTCATCAAGCATCAGCGAGACGCGCGGATCGCTCAGAATGTTGCTGGTGTGAACCGCCAGCCGCGAGATCAGCAGGATTGGAAATCCGTCCGGCATCGAGGCGACATTGACCAGCGAGCAATACGGATCGCCGCTCTCCGGCATCAGCGTCGCCAGCGCGCCCTGACGGCTGCGGCCCAGCAGCGAACGGGTCAGGCGGGCCGGTTTGACGTGGGCGGTGGGGTCCATCAGGAGCCTGATTTCAAAGGTTAACGGGCTTTTTTGCGGCAAAAAAGGGTTATATCCCGGAACAATCCGCTTATATAAACGTCAGGTTCCAATATTCGCAGGGCTCAGGAACTCGGTCACATTTCAGCCCAGCTTGCATTGCTCGTTGAAGATAAGCGAACGCCTTATTTCACGGCATCCGGTTTGTCCGGTCAGTAAACAGTCGCCCCGCCCGAAACTATCGATTTGGAAAGCAGGCTCATGCCCACAATCGCCCTGGTCGATGACGACCGCAACATTCTGACATCGGTCTCGATCGCGCTGGAAGCCGAAGGCTACCGCATCATGACCTATACGGATGGCGCATCGGCCCTCGACGGCTTCAAGACGAGCCCGCCGGACCTTGCCATCCTCGACATCAAGATGCCGCGCATGGACGGCATGGAAACGCTGCGCCGACTGCGTCAGAAGTCGGATCTGCCCGTGATCTTCCTCACCTCCAAGGACGAGGAAATCGACGAGCTGTTCGGCCTCAAGATGGGCGCCGACGATTTCATCCGCAAGCCGTTCTCCCAGCGCCTGCTGGTCGAGCGCGTCAAGGCGGTGCTGCGCCGCGCGGTGCCGAAGGACCCCGCCGCCACGCAAAAGGAGCTGGACGCCAAGGCGCTCGAACGCGGACTGCTGCGCATGGACCCGGAACGCCACACCTGCACCTGGAAGAACGAGCCCGTGACGCTCACCGTCACCGAATTCCTGATCCTTCAGGCGCTGGCCACCCGCCCCGGCGTGGTGAAAAGCCGCAACGCGCTGATGGACGCCGCCTATGACGATCAGGTCTATGTCGACGACCGCACCATCGACAGCCACATCAAGCGCCTGCGCAAGAAGTTCAAGGCCGCCGACGATGACTTCGAGATGATCGAAACCCTGTACGGCGTCGGTTATCGCTTCAAGGAAACCTAACCAATCTCGATAGGATCGTAGCCCGGATGGAGCGCAGCGTAATCCGGGTCAGGTGGCCGCTATCGCCCCGGATTTCGCGACGCTCCATCCGGGCTACACACGCCGGTTAGTGCTATAAGGCGTTTGTCCGAAGCAAAACACGGTTCCACCATTGCTTGATCGAACGCAGCCTGAGTCTGACGATGGTGCCGATATCGGAGCGCCGCCGGTTGCCGATGCGCCGGCGGAAGCCGCAGCTGCACGGGGCGGCTGGAATCCGGCCGGCCTGATCGAGCGTGCCGGGCGTTATGTCGCGGCGCTGACCTTCTCCAGCCTCACCCGCCGCATCGTGGTTCTCAACCTGATCGGTCTGTGCGCGATGCTGGCCGGCATCCTCTATCTGTCGCAATTCCGCGCCGGACTGATCGACGCGCGGGCGCAGAGCCTCCTGGTGCAGGCTGAAATCATCTCGGGCGCGATCGCGGCCTCGGCCACGGTGGAGACCAACGCCATCACCGTCGATCCGGAGCGGCTGCTGGATCTGAAGCCCGGCGAAACCTACGGCCCGAGCGACGAGACCCTCACCAACATCGATTTCCCGATCAATCCCGAGCGCGTCGCGCCGGTGCTGCGGCGGCTGATTTCGCCGACCAAGACCCGCGCGCGCATTTATGATCGCGACGGCGTGCTGGTGCTCGACAGCCGCAATCTTTACGGACGCGGCGATGTGATGCGCTTCGAGCTGGCGCCGCCCAACGCTGAAAAGCCGGGCTTCGCCGAAAAGACCATGATCGCGATCCGCACCTGGCTCAACCGCGGCGACCTGCCGCTGTATCGCGAACTGGGACCGGAAAACGGCAACGGCTATCAGGAAGTCCAGCAGGCGCTCGACGGCCGCAAGGGCAGCATGGTGCGGATCAACGACCGCGGCGAAGTGATCGTGTCGGTGTCGGTGCCGGTGCAGCGCTTCCGCGCGGTCCACGGCGCGCTGATGCTCTCGACCCAGGGGGACGACATCGATCAGATGGTGACCGCCGAGCGTCTCGCGATCCTCAAGGTGTTCGGCATCGCAGCTGGCGTGATGATCCTGCTGTCGCTGCTGCTCGCAAGCACCATCGCAGGCCCGATGCGCCGCCTCGCCGACAGCGCCGAGCGCGTCCGCCGCCGTATCAAGACCCGCGTCGAAATTCCGGACTTCACCTCGCGCGGCGACGAGATCGGCCATCTGTCGCGCGCGCTGCGCGACATGACCGGCGCGCTCTACAACCGCATCGAGGGCATCGAGCGCTTCGCCGCCGACGTCGCGCACGAACTGAAGAACCCGCTGACGTCGATGCGCTCCGCGGTCGAGACGCTTCCGCTGGCGCGATCCGACGACAGCCGTTCGCGGCTGCTGGCCGTGATCGAACACGACGTGCGCAGGCTGGACCGTCTGATCTCCGACATTTCCGACGCCAGCCGTCTCGACGCCGAGTTGCAGCGGCAGGATGTCGAGCCGGTCGACATCCGCCGCCTGCTCAACACGCTGGTCTCGGTCGCCAACGAGACCCAGCACGGCACCGACGTCACCGTCGAAGCCCGTTTCGAGGGCAAGCCCAACGACGCCTTCTCGGTGCCGGGACATGACTCGCGGCTTGGGCAGGTGATTTCGAATCTCCTGAGCAACGCGCAATCGTTCTCGCGTCCAGGCAGCAAGGTGCGCATCGTCTGCCGCCGCCTCAAATCCGAAATCGAAATCGTGATCGACGACGACGGCACCGGCATCCGTCCCGGCGCGCTCGAGAAGATCTTCGAGCGCTTTTACACAGACCGGCCGCATCAGGGCTTCGGACAGAATTCCGGCCTCGGGCTGTCGATCTCCAAGCAGATCGTGGAAGCCCATGGCGGACGCATCTGGGCGGAGAACCGCGCCGGCCCGATCGACGCCGGGGGCGACGCCCGCATCGTCGGCGCGCGCTTCACGGTCCGGCTGCCCGCGATATGAGCGAAGCGGAGCTAACGAGCCGCACCCGCCTTGCCTCACCTCTCCCGTGGGGAGAGGTGTTCTGTCACGCTGGAATCGACGCCGGTGCTTCGCTCCGAGGGATCATGACGCTTGATCGAAAGACCGCATGAGCGACGCAAGCATCCATGCCTCGGCGGTGCTGGTCGGCGAGCGCGCCGTCCTGATTCGCGGCCCGTCGGGCTCTGGCAAGTCCCGGCTGGCGTTCGATCTCATCCTGGCCGGCCGCGCAGGACTGCTACCAGCCGTCACCCTGATCGGCGACGACCGGGTCCGCCTGACGGATCGGGATGGCCGGCTGATCGTGCGGGGCGTGCCTGAACTGGCCGGACAGATCGAAATCCGGGGCCTCGGGATCAGGACCACCGGCTTTGTCGCCGAAGCGCCCGTGGGGCTGGTGGTCGACCTCGACGCCGCCGACGCCGAGCGCCTGCCGCCGCCGGAAGCCCTGAAAACACGGGTTTCCGGGCTGGAAACTGCGCGAATCCCGGTGGCGAGGGGGCATAACGCCCTACCTCTGGTGGTGGCGTTCCTTACGACAGTTTAAGGTTTCAAAAGCGAACTCACGACCTTCGGCTGATTGCTGGCGGCGGTTTGGTCGCCATATAACCCGGACCCTCGCCACTGAAGTCGATCCGCGCGGACACCTTTTTTAAGGGGGTACGCGGCAACATCCCCCCTTGCGCCGGGGCTCTGGATGGTCAACATGTGGCCCTTTCGTGCGGTGCATCAAAAAGCGCCCGCGAGGAGTTTTGAATGATTGGTCTAGTACTGGTGACCCACGGGCGTCTTGCCGACGAGTTCAAGGCCGCGCTTGAGCACGTGATGGGTCCACAAAAACAAATCGAGTCGATCACGATTGGCGCCGAAGACGATGCCGATCTGTGTCGCAGCGATATCATCGAAGCCGTCAAGCGCGTCGACAGCGGCGATGGCGTTGCGATTCTCACCGACATGTTCGGCGGCACGCCGTCGAACCTCGCGATCTCCTGTATGAGCCGTCCGAAGGTCGAAGTGCTGGCCGGCATCAACCTGCCGATGCTGGTCAAGCTCGCCAAGGTGCGCGACGACAAGCCGCTGCCAGACGCGATCGCCGCCGCTCAGGAAGCCGGCCGCAAATACGTGACCATCGCCAGCCGGGTGCTTGCCGGGAAATGAGCGCCACGCCGGAGCAGCAGTCTTCGTCCGCCGGCGTTATCGTCCGAGAACTTCCCATTGTTAACAAGCGCGGCCTTCACGCGCGCGCCTCCGCGAAGTTCGTGCAGACGGCGGAAAAGTTCGATGCCGAGCTCACCGTCACGCGCAACGGTGAAAGCGTCGGCGGCACGTCCATCATGGGCCTGATGATGCTGTCGGCCGGGATCGGCACGACCATCACGGTGGCGGCGAGCGGCCGCGAAGCCGAGGCCGCGATCAACGCCATCACCGAACTGCTCGCCAACAAGTTCGGCGAAGAGGAAGCGGGCTGAGAGAAGGTTTTTCGCCGTCACCCTGAGGTGCGAGCACTTGCGAGCCTCGAAGGGCGGCGGCGACACAAGTGATCTCCTCTTGCGCGCCATCCTTCGAGGCTCGCCGTAAAGAACGGCTCGCACCTCAGGATGACGCCACTCACTTCTCGTCTTCTTCCGTCTTCTCCGGCCCCACGATCCAGATCTTCCATTTCACCGCCGGCCCCGCCTTGCCGTGGAAATAGCGCCGCGAGGTGAGATCGACGCGCTCGGCATCCGGCGCGTTCTCGGCCATCCACGCCTCGCACTTGTGCAGCTCGAGATCCTTGGTGTCGCAGATGCCGATGAAGCCGGACTGCTTCGCGGCCTCGAGACTGGTCAGGCCCGAGGCCCAGACCTCGCGCGGCGTCAACGGCGCCGGATGATCGGGGCTGTAGAATGTCAGCGGCTCGCCGATTTCGGTGGTGCCCGCGACAACGGCCCAGCGCCTGTTGAACCGCGCGCGCCAGGCTTCGGTCAGTTGCAGCGCGAATTCGGACTTCGGCGCGAACGGAACGCCGGCGTCGCCATCGCGCCGCACGGTCTGCGCCGCGATGATCGGCGAGATCAGCAGCATGACGAGCGTGAACGCCAGCCACATCAGCATCAGGCGGATCAGCGCCATCTGCGTGACGCGCAGCGCGGGCAGCGCGATCAGCGCCAGCGGCACCAGGAAGAACAGCGAGATGCCCCAATCGGTCTTCATGTAGATGCCGAATGCCACGGCGGCGAACGGCGGCACCAGCGCGACAATGATCTGGATGATCCAGATGTTGCGCGCCTGTGTGAGATAGACGCCGGAGTTGGGCCCACGCATCCACGGGCGCTTCACCGAATCGGCGAACTCGCGAAACACGCCCCTGGTGCGGATCGATTTCCACCATTGCAGTTTCCACGCCAGCGCGATGCCTGCGAAAGCCACCGGAAGCAGCAGCAGGCCCAGATTGTGCGCGAGATAGATCGACGCCAGCCGCAGCGTGGTGAGGAATGTTCGCCCACCATAGACATCGTCGGCATAGATCAGCGGCAGGAAATCCGCCTGCTTCAGCCACCACAGATGCGGCAGCATGCCGACAAAACATGCGGCGAACGCCACCCATGGCGCGGGCGAGCGCAGGAACCGCATCCGGTCCGGATGAATCAGCGCCGCGAGACCGGCGGCGCCGATCATGGTCAGCACCCAGTATTTGGTCATCAGCGCCAGCGCCGCGGCGAGCCCCAGCCAGATGCCGGACATCCATGTCCGCTTCTGAAACGCATCGAGATAGGCCAGCACGAACAGCGGCAGCGTCACCAGTTGCAGCAGGTCCGGATTGTACTTGAAGCCCTTGAAGGTGAAGACCGGATAGAGCGCCAGCATCGCCACCGTGAACATCGCGCGGCGATGATCGACCACGCGCACCGCGATCAGCCAGCAGATCACAAGGCCGATGCCGGTCACCGTCATCGCCAGCGCGTAGGTCGCCCAGTCGGTGACAGGGAAAATCCGGAACCAGACGCCCGCGACCCATCCCGCCAGCGGCGGATGCTTGCCGTAGCCGAGCAGGAATTTCTGGCCCCAGGCATAGGCCTCCGCGACATCCATATGGACATCCTGCGCGGCCTTCAGCGCGGTGAGGATGATGGTCCAGAGCAGCGCATGAACCACCGCGAAGCTGATAACGAACCTGAGCGACGTCGCCGGATCGTGAGCGGCCGCCGCGATCCACGCCGCCACGCGGCGCGTCACCGGCACATGGCGCAGCCGCGCCTTCTGCCGGGATCGCAGTCCAGTGCGCGGGCCGGGGTTTTTCCCTGTTCTGCGCCCACTCTCGGTCGATGAAGCATCGGACATTGCGGTCAACCTGTGTCGGATATGTGCGGCGCGCCGTCACCCTGAGGTGCCGGAGCGCAGCGGAGGCCTCAAAGGGCGGCGGCAACCTGTCCCGTCATCCTTCGAGGCTCGCAAAAAGCGCGCACCTCAGGATGACGGACTTCGCGCCCGCCGCGTCTTCAAAGCGATGGCCACAAGCTCTAACAGCGCCGAACGATTGCGGGCAACCGTAAATCATTGCGATTTCTGCGGAAGTCAGCCCCGGAACAGCCCAATTTTGTTGCCGCTTTGCGGCGCGAATGCTATCCCGCGCCCATGACAACCACCCCCATCTCGAACATCCGCAACTTCTCCATCGTCGCCCATATCGACCATGGCAAGTCCACCCTCGCCGACCGGCTGATCCAGACCACCGGCGGACTGGAGGCGCGCGAGATGAAGGAGCAGGTGCTCGACTCGATGGACATCGAGCGCGAGCGCGGCATCACCATCAAGGCGCAGACCGTCCGCCTCAACTACAAGGCCAAGGACGGCAACACCTACATCTTCAACCTGATGGACACGCCCGGCCACGTCGACTTCGCCTACGAGGTCTCGCGCTCGCTGGCGGCGTGCGAAGGCGCGCTGCTGGTGGTGGACGCCTCGCAGGGCGTGGAAGCGCAGACGCTCGCCAACGTCTATCACGCGCTCGACGCCAACCTCGAAATCGTGCCGGTGCTGAACAAGGTCGATCTTCCCGCCGCCGAACCCGAACAGGTGAAGCAGCAGATCGAGGACGTGATCGGCATCGACGCTTCCGAGGCGGTGATGATCTCGGCGAAGACCGGCCTCGGCATTCCCGACGTGCTGGAAGCCATCGTCACCCGCCTGCCGCCGCCGAAGGGCGACCGCGACGCGACGCTGAAGGCGCTGCTGGTCGACAGCTGGTACGACGTTTATCTCGGCGTCGTGGTTCTGGTGCGCGTGGTCGACGGCGTCCTGAAGAAGGGCCAGCGCGTGCGCATGATGGGCACGGGCGCGGCCTACGACATCGAGCGCGTCGGCTTCTTCACGCCGAAGATGGTCAATGTCGACGAACTCGGTCCCGGCGAAATCGGCTTTATCACCGCGGCGATCAAGGAAGTCGCCGATACCCGCGTCGGCGACACCATCACCGATGACAGGAAGCCGATCACCGACATGCTGCCGGGCTTCAAGCCGGCGATCCCGGTGGTGTTCTGCGGCCTGTTCCCGGTCGATGCCGACGACTTCGAAACACTGCGCGCCGCGATGGGCAAGCTGCGGCTCAACGACGCAAGCTTCTCGTTCGAGATGGAGACCTCGGCGGCGCTGGGCTTCGGCTTCCGCTGCGGTTTCCTCGGCCTGCTGCATCTGGAAATCATTCAGGAGCGCCTGAGCCGCGAGTTCAACCTCAACCTGATCGCGACCGCCCCAAGCGTCATCTACAAGATGCACCTCAACAACGGCACCGAGATCGAGATTCACAATCCGATCGACATGCCGGACGTGACGCAGATCAAGGAAATCGAAGAGCCGTGGATCGAGGCCACCATCCTGACCCCGGACGAATATCTCGGCAGCGTGCTCAAGCTCTGTCAGGACCGCCGCGGCACGCAGAAAGAGCTGACCTATGTCGGCGCGCGCGCCATGGTGAAATACGAACTGCCGCTCAACGAAGTGGTGTTCGATTTCTATGATCGCCTGAAATCAGTCTCGAAGGGCTACGCCTCGTTCGACTATCACCTGACCGACTATAAACCGGCCGATCTCGTGAAGATGCAGATCCTGGTCAACAATGAGCCGGTGGATGCGCTCTCCATGCTGGTCCATCGCACCCGCGCGGAGGGCCGCGGCCGCGCCATGGTCGAGAAGATGAAGGAGCTGATCCCGCCGCACATGTTCCAGATCCCGATCCAGGCGGCGATCGGCGGCAAGGTGATCGCGCGCGAGACCGTGCGCGCGCTGCGCAAGGACGTCACCGCGAAGTGCTACGGCGGCGACATCACGCGCAAACGCAAGCTTCTGGAGAAGCAGAAGGAAGGCAAGAAGAAGATGCGGCAGTTCGGCAAGGTCGACATCCCGCAGGAAGCTTTCATTGCCGCGCTGAAGGTGGATAGTTGAGGGGAAGCAACAGCCATACCCTCCGCGTCGTCCCCGCGCAGGCGGGGACCCATACTCCCTAGAATAAGCGGTTCTCACAATCCATTTTTCCACTAAAATCCGTGGTCGCCTTACCCATAGTCGCGGGTGAACCGGAATTTCACAATGTATTTCGTCTACATCCTCGCCAGTGGAAAACACGGAACTCTTTATATCGGCGTAACCAACAGCATCCAGACCTGCATCGCTCGGGGCACGATTCGGAGTTCGTCAAGAAGTACGACGTGCATCGCCTCGTGCATCTCGAGGAATTTTCATCACCCGAGGACGCCATCCGCCGCGAAAAGCAATTGAAGAAATGGAATCGCGACTGGAAAATTCGGCTGATCGAAAGCGACAATCCCGACTGGAGCGATCGATCTGATCTGATCGGATAATTCGGGGGGTATGGGTCCCCGCTTTCGCGGGGACGACGTTTATTTGTTGGCAGCTTTCGAATTTCAGGAAAGCTTTTTATCTAACGAGCGCGATGTGAAACAGCGCATTTATTTCGTCTATATCCTCGCAAGTGGAAGGCATGGTACGCTTTACATCGGCGTGACCAGCAATGTTAGCCAGCGGTTAGGTCAGCATCGCGCCGGTCTCGGTTCAGAATTCGTCAAAAAGTATGGCGTTCACCGCCTCGTACATATTGAAGAGTTCGCTTCACCCGAAGACGCTATCCGCCGCGAGAAGCAATTGAAGAAATGGAATCGCGACTGGAAAATTCGGCTTATCGAAAGTGAAAATCCGGATTGGAGTGATCGATCCGATTTGCTCACATAGCTCCAACAGGGTCGTCCCCGCGCAGGCGGGGACCCATACTCCCAATTGCCTGCCGCTAAAGCACAATGCCTGTTTTGCCGAACTTTAAAGACAGGGGTTATGGGTCCCCGCCTGCGCGGGGACGACGTGGGATTGATTGTAGAGCTTGACTGTTCATTGTTTTGGATTATATTCCTATCATCCTTTCACCTCTTCCCGCGCTCATGACGCGGAGGGATGATCCACCGCCCCCATCATTCCGGGGCGGTAGATGGAGCGCCGGGAGGCGCAGCGTTCGGGAGGAAGGCCTCGCAAACCTTTCGCATTCGGACGCGCGCGTCTCGCGAGACGGACTCACGGTCCGCTCTCGTCAGGCACGCGGGCGAATCCCTCGCAAAGATTCGTCGAAGGGTGCCTCGCAATGACGAACGATAGTGAATCCCGATTGTGACAGTGACTATCACCAAGGCGTTTCGCTGCACTGGCGAATGCGCTGAGGGTAACGCACAACCTCCACTTGTCTCCGATGCACGGCGCGCTTAACGTGCGCGGGCCTTTTTCAATCATCGGAGACAGTGATGGCAGCGTCCTACAAGTTTGAAATCTACAAAGACAAGTCCGGCGAATTCCGCTTTCGCTTCCGCGCACCGAACGGCGAGAAGATGTTCGCCTCGGAAGGCTATTCCAACAAGGCGTCGGCCAAGAGCACGATCAAGTCGGTCATCAAGAATGTCGCCAAGGCCGAAATCGACGACGTCTCGAAGGCCGTGAAGGCGAAGGACAAGCCCGCGAAGAAAAAGAAGAAGTCCAAGAAGAAGTGACTTCAGCGATTTGATCATCGCAAAAGAAAACCCCGGTTCAGAACCGGGGTTTTTCATTTGCAGCGGTTCGTGCTGATGACCGGCGTCACGCCACGCGGGCGTTCGCGCCGGCGGCCGCGTCGCGCTGGGCCTGCAACAGCGCGGTGATTTCGGCATTGGGCCGGGCGCGGCTGAACAGGAAACCCTGTCCTTCGTGACAGCCTTCCGCGCGCAGGCAGGCAAGCTCGCATTCGGTCTCGACGCCTTCAGCGGTAATCGTCACGCCAAGACCCATGCCGAGCGAGATGATCGAGCGGACGATCGCCTGCGCGTCCTGATTGGAGCCGAGATCGCGCACGAACGAGCGGTCGATCTTGATCTTGTCGAACGGAAAGCTGCGCAGATAGCTCAGCGACGAGTATCCGGTGCCGAAATCGTCCATCGAAATCCGCACGCCGAGGGCGCGCAGCGCATGCAGCGTCGCCAGCACCTGATCGCTCTTTTCCAGCAGCAGGGTTTCGGTGATTTCGAGTTCAAGCCGCTTCGGCGACAGGCCCGATGTTTTCAGCGCATCCATCACCACCGACAGCAGATTGCCGACGCGGAATTGCAGCGGCGACAGGTTGACCGCGACGCGCACGTCGTCCGGCCACTGCGCGGCGTCCATGCAGGCGCGCCGCAGCATCAATCCGCCGACGGCGTTGATCAGGCCGGTTTCTTCCGCGACCGGAATGAATTCCACCGGCGGAATCATGCCGCGGTCGGGGTCAGGCCAGCGCACCAGCGCCTCGAAGCCGGTGATGTGGCCGGTCTTGAGATCGACCAGCGGCTGGTAATGCGGTTGCAGGATGTTGTTCTCGATCGCCGCGCGCAGATCGATTTCAATGCGGCGGCGGGTCTGTGCGCGCGCATCCATTTCCGATTCGAAGAAACTGAAGGTGCCGTGACCCTCGCTCTTGGCGCGCGACAGCGCCATGTCGGCGTTCTTGAGCAGCTTCTCGGCGTCGTCGCCGTCGCCGGGCGCAATCGCAATGCCGATGCTGGCGCCGCTGACGATGGTATGACCGTCGAACAGGTAAGGCTCGCTGATCGCGTCGATCAATCGCCTGGCCAGGAACGCGACGTCCTCAGGCCGGGCAACACCCGCCTGCACGATGGCGAATTCGTCGGAGCCGAGGCGCGCGATCGCGTCCTCCTCGCGCAGCGAGGAGCGCAGGCGCTTGGTCACGCCTTTCAGCAGCTTGTCGCCGATCGCATGACCCAGCGCGTCGTTGATGGCCTTGAAATTGTCGAGATCGAGAAACAGCACCGCGACCTTGTCGCCGCTGCGGCGGGTATGCGCCAGCAACTCGTCGAGCCGCTGCCGCAGCAGGATGCGGTTCGGCAATCCGGTCAGGCCGTCATGCTGCGCCATGAAGGCGAGCCGCGCCTCGGCGCGCTTGCGCTCGGTGATGTCCATCAGCGCCAGCAGCACCGCGGGCTTGCCTTCGAACACCAGCGTCCGCGAATAGATCGCGACATCGATCAGCGAGCCGTCGGCCTTGACGTGCTTCCAGGTCCGCGCCGCGCGCTCCTCGGTAGTCTGGTCGCCAGTCCAGGGAGCGGCCTGATCGAAGGCCTGCACGTCGGAAATCCTGAGCTTCTCGAAGTCTTCGCGCGCGTAGCCGTAATGCGCGACCGCCGCGTCATTGACGCTGATGATGTGCTCGTTGTCCTGGGTGCAGACGATCATCGGCACCGGATTGCCGTCGAACAGCAGGCGGAACGAGGCTTCGCGCTGTTTCAGCTCGGTGATGTCGACGCGCAGCCCGATCACGCCGCCGTCGCCGGTGAGGCGCTCCTCGATCAGGATGCAGCGGCCGTCGGACAGGGTCTGTTCGTGGCGATGGCCGGGATGATAGAGCTTCTCGAGCCGCTCGGTGATCCATTCATCCTCGCGGCCTTCGGCTTCCGGGTAGTCGCCGCGCGCGACGCCGACCTTCAGCGTGTCGCGGAGCATCGCGCCTTCCTCAAACAGGTCGGCGCTCTTGTTGTAGATCTCGGCGTATTTCTTGTTCCAGAGGATGTAGCGGCCATCGGCATCGAGAAACACGATGCCCTGCGGAAGGATATCGATCGCCTCGCGCAGCCGCGCGTTCGATCGCGCCGCATCCGCGATCGCCGCCTCGGCTTCCGCGCGCTTGCGCACGATCTCGCCGATCTCGGAAACCTTGCGGCCCTTGGGTGACAGCTTCGGCGCGGCCTTGGGCCGGCGAACCGACAACCTTCCCCGCGTGAGTGCTGACTTGCCGGTTCTGTTTTTTGGTTTTGGCCGATTGATCGGCATTGCCCCGCATCCCTTGCATTCTGCGGGCAGCAGTTTTGCTATAAGTGTCTGAAAAATTGGTATCCTTTGGCGGACTGCTTGAGGCAGATGCCATGTATGCATCGGCTTTTATGATGCTCAATTGCGAGGCTTAACGACGGGACACGGCACCAGATAAGGCTCGCATGATCGTTTCTCCCCGCGATTATGATGATACCCGGTTCCGATGCGCCGCCTGCACACCAAATATCCGCGCGAATGGCATTTCGCTCCAATTTGCGTCAGTCTCCGGCATGGCTAATGCCAGGTTAAGAAATCGCGCGGTCTCGTCGCCGGGCCGGCCTTTCGCTATAAAGAGAATCATGATGCGATTCCGTCTGATTGCCGCGCTCGCTTTGATGTCAGCCGCTCTCGCGGGGACAATCCCGGCACAGGCGCAGGACAAAGGCAGCGTCAATCCCAAGCCGCTTCCGCCGCTGGCAAATCCGAACGATCCCAACGTCGCCGCCAAGGAATTGTTTGGCCGCAAGCCGCTGCCCGCCGCGCTCGCGCCGCAGGTCTTTGGCTTTTACGCCAAGGGATGCATCGCCGGCGCCGCCGCATTGCCGATCAACGGAACGGCGTGGCAAGTGATGCGGCTGTCGCGCAACCGCAACTGGGGACATCCCGATCTCATCGCGCTGCTCGAAAGAGTGGCCGTCAAGGCGCAGAAAATGGCGGGCTGGCCGGGACTTCTGGTCGGCGACATGTCTCAGCCACGCGGCGGTCCGATGTTCACCGGACACGCAAGCCACCAGATCGGCCTCGATGCCGACATCTGGCTGACGCCGATGCCGAACCGGCAGCTCTCGCGCGAGGAGCGCGAAGAAACATCCGCCGTCATGATGGTGCGGAAGGATCGCCTCGACATCGATCCGGGCACATGGACGCCAACGCATCTTCCGGTCATTCGCGCCGCCGCGCAGGAGTCGCGGGTGGAACGCATCTTCGTCAATGCCGCGATCAAGAAGGCGCTGTGCCGGGAAGCGAAGGGCGACCGGAGCTGGCTGTCGAAAGTGCGTCCGATGTATGGACACGACTACCATTTCCACATCCGCATGAAATGTCCGCCGGGCAGCACGAACTGTGAAGCACAGACGCCGCCCAACGATGGCGAGGGTTGCAGCGCGGGCGACCTTGCCTACTGGTTCAGCGACGCGGTGCTGCATCCCAAGCCGCCGCCGAAGCCGCCCAAGCCGAAGCCGCCGCTCACGCTCGCAAATCTGCCGCCCGAATGCCGGCAGGTTCTGCAAGCGCCGTAAGGGGCGGATGCTGCTGTCAAAATGATCATCAGGCCCGTAACGGGGTAGCGATCCGGGACTTTACGCAGCGACCACGCCTGATATTGTCCCCGCGAACGATGCTCCAGCATGCCGCGCGCTGCCGGGGTTGCCGGAACGGCGCTTCCGCTTGTCGTCAGACGAAATGATCGAAGCCGGTTTGCGCGCTTTTTGCGCGCGCCCCGCTATGGAGCGCCCCAATGACCTTTATGCCCCGTTTTCTCGTTGTCACCGCACTTGTCTGCGCACCGTTTTTTGCGCACGCGCAGGATGCGAAGCCAGCAGGTACGCCGCAGGCGGCCGTGCAGGACAAAACCCTCATCGTATTCGCAGCCGCTTCGATGAAGAACGCGCTGGATCAGGCCAATGCCGCCTACACCGCCAAGACCGGCACCAAGGTGGTCTCGAGCTATGCCGCAAGCTCCGCGCTCGCCAAGCAGCTCGAACAGGGCGCGCCGGCCGACATCTTTATCTCCGCCGATACCGACTGGATGGATTACTCCGTCGGCAAAAAGACCATCAGCGAATCCTCCCGGACCAATCTGCTCGGCAACAAGATCGTGCTGATCGCGCCGAAGGATTCCAGGCTTGCGGATGTGAAGATCGGACCCGGTTTCGATCTCGCCAGGCTCGCCGGCGACGGCCGGATCGCAACCGGCGACGTCAAGGCGGTGCCGGTCGGCAAATACGCTAGAGCCGCGCTGGAGAAGCTCGGTTCATGGCAGACGGCCGAGCCGAAGTTCGCCATGGTCGAGAGCGTGCGCGCAGCGCTGGCGCTGGTGGCGCGCGGCGAGGCCAATCTTGGGATCGTGTACGAGACCGACGCCAAGGTCGAACCCGGCGTGAAGATCATCGGCACGTTCCCCGCGGATTCGCATCCGGCGATCATCTATCCGGTCGCTGCGACTGCGAATGCGAAACCAAGCGCGACACCCTACCTCGCGTTCCTTCGTTCAACCGCGGCGAAGTCGATCTTCGAGAAGTACGGCTTCACGTTTCTGATCAAGCCGACGTCGTAACACTCACCGTGTCCGCAATTTCCGCAGAGGAATGGACGGCGATCCTGCTCTCACTGCGGGTCGCCGCCGTTGCCACACTGGTCGCCACGCCGCTCGGCATCGCCGTGGCGTGGCTGCTGGCGCGGCGTGAGTTCTGGGGCAAGGCAGCTCTGGATGCGCTGGTCTATCTGCCGCTGGTGTTGCCGCCGGTCGTCACCGGGTATCTGCTGCTGCTGACCTTTGGGCGCAAAGGCTTGGCCGGCGCGTGGCTTGCCGATCATCTCGGCATCGTCTTTGCGTTCCGCTGGACCGGCGCTGCACTCGCCTGCGGCGTGATGTCGTTTCCGCTGCTGGTGCGGCCGATCCGACTGTCCATCGAGGCGGTGGACCGCAAGCTCGAACAGGCGGCCAGCACGCTCGGTGCCGCGCCGTGGCGGGTTTTTCTCACCGTCACACTGCCGCTGGCGTTGCCGGGCATCGTGGCCGGCATGGTCCTCGGCTTCGCCAAGGCCATCGGCGAGTTCGGCGCAACGATTACATTCGTCTCCAATATTCCCGGCGAAACACAGACCATCTCGGCGGCAATCTATTCGCTGACCCAGACGCCGGACGGCGATGCCGCGGCACTGCGGCTGGTGGTCGTGTCGATCGGCATTGCAATGGCTGCACTAATTGCGTCCGAGATTTTGGCGCGCCGGGCCACACGGCGGCTGCATGGTTATTAAGATGTTGTCAGTCGACGTTGAAAAGCAGCTCGGCGATTTCGTCGTCACGGCCTCATTCCAGAGCGCCGGACTTGTTACGGGGCTGTTCGGCAATTCCGGTGCTGGCAAGACATCGATCGTCAACATGATCGCCGGACTGGTCGCGCCGGATCGCGGCCGGATTTCGCTCGACGGAGAAACCCTCGACGATACGGCGTCTCACCTGCACATCCCGCCGCATCGGCGGCGGATCGGCTACGTGTTTCAGGACGCGCGGCTGTTTCCGCATCTCGATGTCATGCAAAATCTCGATTACGGGCGCCGCATGAATGGCCTCGACCGCGATGCCGCCGCGGAGAAACACACGGTCGATCTGCTCGATATCGGGCATCTGCTCAATCGCCGCCCCGCGCAACTCTCCGGCGGCGAGCGCCAGCGCGTGGCACTCGGCCGCGCCCTGCTCGCGAAACCGCGCCTGCTGCTGCTCGACGAGCCGCTCGGCTCGCTCGACGAAGAGCGGAAAGCGGAGATCCTTCCCTACTTCATCCGGCTGCGCGACGAAGCCAGTGTGCCGATGGTGTTTGTCAGCCACGATGCCGGCGAGATGCGGCGGCTGGCGACCAATGTGGTGATCCTGAAGCGCGGCAAGGTGATCGCCAGCGGCGGCGTCGAGGTTTTACCGCATGTCATTTAAGTGAACATGATCTGACCGGAAAACCGGTGCCCACTTTTCCGGATCATGCTCTACTTCAACGTCTTGATCGCCGTCGTGAGATAGTCGAGTCCCTGCAACAATGGCGGGCCACCGCAAAGTGTATACCGTTCGGGAAGGTCGATCCGCCTGTTCGCGCCATAACGCGCCAGCAGCGCCGGATGCGTGATGAACAGCGCGCCCTGATCCTGCGCTTCACGCGGCGGGTCCTGCAACACCAGCACGTCGGGCCCGTCGGTCAGCAAATGCTCAAGCGAGACGAAGCCGCCCTGCTCCGCCGACATGAAACCGCTGGCTCCGCCCGATGCACGTTGCGGCGGACGCAATCCGGCGGTGGACAGCATGCCGGAAGCAAGACTGGCCGGGCCTTCCCGGTAGCCTTCGCGCTGAATGACGAGCGCTGTCAGCGGCGGCTTCAAGGCGACGGCCGACAGCCGCGCCTCGGCTTGTTCGATCTGGCGCGCCAGGGCTTCGCCGCGTTCGGGATGGCCGACAAGCTTTCCCACCTCGATGGCCTGACGGCGCGCATCGGCGAGATTGCGGATGAGTTCGACGTCCACGACGCGAATGCCCATCGCGCTCAGCATGGCATGGATCGGGCGATGGCTCGGCCCGCCGAGCACCAGATCCGGCGCGAGATTCACGACCGACTCCGCGTCCCAATCCAGGCGGGGAAACGCCGCGGCCTTGTCCGTCATGACGGACAGAAGCGGATTGACCGCATAGGGCGACAAGCCGGCGATCTGGGCCGGGTCGGCCAGCGCGAGCAGCAACTGATCGGCGCAAAGATTGAAGGACACGATGCGCCGGGGCGGCCCGTCCGCCCAAGCGTCCCGCGCGGAGCCGCAAAACGCCGCGAACAGAGCCGAAACAAGCGCGCCCGCGAAGATGGTTTTCTTGATCATGACAGCCTGTTATGCCACGCCAATTGTATTGCGTCAGCGGCCCTTCCTGCTGCTGAGATATGCCGGAACACGATGAAGAGCGATCCCCAAGGCGACATTCAGGGCTCCCTGCTGACCGCGATGCTCGCCATTGTGGTCGCAGTGTTGTTCGTGCTGTCGCTGATGACCGGCCCTGCGCAGTTTTCGCCGCGCACGGTGATCGCAGCGTTGTTTTCCGATCAGGGTGTGGCGTCGATTATCGTCCGCGATATCCGTTTGCCGAGAACTCTTCTCGCCATGCTGATCGGCGCCACATTCGGGCTGGCCGGCGCATCGTTGCAGGGCCTGCTGCGCAATCCGCTCGCCGAACCGTCGCTGTTCGGCGCGCCACAGGCGGCGGCGGCGGCGGCGGCGGCGATCATGGCGTTCGGTCTGGCCAACGCGCTGTCACTGGCGGTGCCGCTCGGCGGCATCGCGGGCGCACTTCTTTCGGTCGGTGCGCTGGTCGCCATTGCCGGACGCCGCGCCTCGCTGACGGTAACTCTTTTGGCGGGCCTCGCACTCGCCAGTCTCGCGGGCGCGGCCATCGCGCTTATCCTCAACCTCGCGCCCAATCCGTACATCGCGCTGGAGATCGCGTTCTGGCTGCTCGGCTCGCTGCGGGATCGCAGCATGGAGCATGTCTGGCTCGCCGCACCGTTTATGATCGTGAGCTGGATCATACTGGCGGTCAATGCGAGCGCCTTCCGCGCGCTGACCTTGGGCGAGGACGCCGCCGCCTCGCTCGGTGTCAATGTCGAGCGCACGCGGGTGCTGGTGGTGATCGGCGTTGCGCTCGGGGTCGGCGCAGCGGTTTCGGTCGCGGGCGCCATCTCGTTCGTCGGGCTGGTCGCGCCGCATCTGGTACGGCGGTTCTATGGGTCAGATCCTGCGCGCGTGCTGTTGCCCGCGTCGCTCGCGGGCGCGGCGCTGCTGATGGCGGCGGATATCGCGGTGCGGCTGATTCCCGCCGTGATCGAGATCAAGATCGGCGTGGTGACCGCGCTGATCGGTGTGCCGTTCTTCCTGGCGATGATCTTCCATGAACGCCGCGCATTGGAGGACAGCACCCAATGAAGCCGGACAACGCCCCGCGCCTGGTCGCCACCAACGTCACGGTCACCCGTGGTTCGCGCCGGATCGTGGACAGCACAAGTCTCGCACTGAACGCGGGCGAATTGACGATCCTCGCCGGTCCCAACGGTGCGGGCAAGACGACACTGGCGCGCGCCATGGCCGGCGTGATGACGGCAGACGGCGCGGTCGCATTCGATGGTGTCAGCCTGCGCAACATGCAGCCCCGCGCACGCGCGCGGGCCATTTCCTATCTGCCGCAGGGTCATGAATTCCACTGGCCGATGCGGGTCGACAGCATCGTCGCGCTGGGACGCGAGCCGCATGCCGATCCGTTCTCGCAGACGTCGATGAAAGACCGGATCGCGATCGAACGCGCCATCGAAGCAACCGCCGTCGGCGAATTCTCATCGCGGCTGATCACAACGCTTTCAGGCGGCGAACGTGCGCGGGTCGCCATCGCACGAGCCCTCGCCACCGAAGCGTCGGTGCTGATCGCGGACGAGCCCACGACCTCGCTGGATGAGCGTCATCAGTTGATCGTCATGGATCTGCTTCAGCGCATCGCCCATGGCGGCACCGCTGTACTGGCGATCATTCACGATCTCGCCTTGGCGATGCGGTTCGCGGATCGCGTTGTCATCATGAACGAGGGCCGCATCGTCGCCAACGACACTCCGCAGCTTGCGCTGACGCCCGATCGCATCGCCGAGATATTCGGTATCTCGGTGAACCGCGTCGAAACGCCGGATGGACCGCTGTTGCTGCCGTCCCGCGCGCTGTAACCGGTTCAGCTCCCGAGCAGCCGGGTTCCGATCTGCGACAGCTTGCGTCTTGCGGCGGCGGCGCGGGTCAGCTCGGGCGCAGGTGGCTCCTCATCCTCCGGCAGCCGCAAACCGACCACGTTCACCCGGTTGCCGCCGATGCTTCGCGCCACCAGCACGATGGAATCGAGCGGCAAGGTCGCGCCGACGCGGGGCGCGTGATCGAGATGAATGTCGAAATAATCCGCCAGCGTCAGATGCGCGTCGCCGGGGGCGACGTTAACGCCGTAAGTATCCGCAACGTCCTTGAGGGTCACGTCGCCGGGCATCATGAAATCGCCGAGCAGGTGCGGGTCCGGCGCCGGCACCACCGGCATGTCGATGAAGAAGCGATCCAGCGCCTCGGCTTTCTCCGGCGGCGCCAGCAGATAAAGATAGTCGCCCTTGACCACCGGTTCGGCCTCGACCGGAGACAGAATTTTCTCGTCGCGAATCACCAGTGTCGGCTTCGACCATGACGGGATCAGCCCGCGCTTCAGGAACAGGCTGTTGGCGCGGACCGGATAGCCGACGAGCTGCTGTTCGAGCTGTCCCGGCAGATCGAGTTCGACACGGCGAGGTCCGCGATCGGCCCGTGGCAACGCCACATGCAGGCGCCGCGCCGCCGCGGCGAGGGTCCAGCCCTGCAACAGCAGCGAGATGATGACAACCACGAAGGCGACGTCGAAATAGACCTGTGCGTTGGGCAACCCGACCAGCATCGGTATCGAGGCCAGGAAGATCGCGACCGCGCCGCGCAGGCCGACCCAGGCGATGAAGGTTCTTTCCCGCCAGTTGAACCGGAACGGAGCCAGACAGAGAAACACCGCGACCGGCCGCGCCACCAGCATCAGCACCAGCGCCACCGCGACGGCCGGCAGCACGGTCGCCAGGGTTCGCGCGGGCGAAACCAGCAGACCGAGCAGCACGAACATGACGATCTGCGCCAGCCATGTCGCGGCGTCGAGAAAGGCGACCACGGAATTGTGCGCGCGGGTCGGACGATTCCCGATGATCATGCCCGCGAGATAGACCGCGAGGAATCCCGACGCGTGCGAGATCTGAGCCACTCCGAAAATGACCAGCGCGGCCGTCGTCACGAAGGGTGCGTGCAGGCCCTGCGGCAAGGAAATGCGATTCAGCGCCAGGACCACAAGCAAGCCGCCGACAGCTCCGAAAAGCATGCCCAGCGCGCTCTCGCGCACGAACTGAAGCGCGACATGGGCCGAGGAGCTTTGTCCGATGGACAGAAACTCCACCAGCATCAGGGTCAGGAAGATCGCGAACGGATCGTTGGTGCCGGATTCAACCTCGAGGGTTGCGCCTACGCGCGGACGCAGACGAAGACCCTGGCTATGCACCAGCAGGAAGACCGCTGCCGCGTCGGTGGAGGCCACCACCGCGCCGGCCAGCAGGGCCTCGGCCCAGCCGATATCAAGCGCGTATTTGGCGACCGGCGCCGTGATCAACGCCGTCAGCAACACACCGACGGTCGCCAGAGCGGCTGATGGCGCCAGCACCGCGCGGATGCTCTGAAAGCGGGTCTTCAACCCGCCGTCGAACAGAATCAGGGCCAGCGCCACCGACCCGACCAGATAGGTCGACTGCACGTCGTCGAAGCGAATACCGCCGGGTCCGCTGTCACCTGCGAGGATACCGACGAAAAGAAAGACCAGCAGCAGCGGAGCGCCGAAGCGCAGCGCGAGCAGGCTCGAGAGGATGCCCGCCATCACGAGAACCGAGCCAAGCAGAATGGCAATGCTGACGGAGTCGAGGGATGCCATTAGCTGTGTATGTCTCCGTGCATCGGTATACGCCCTGAAATGCCTGCAAATGCATGAATATAGTCGCAGCCGCCCGCCGCCAACCGATTTGTCATCGCCATCACGATTGTGCCGGATTTACTGGTGTTAAGTCGGCCGCGCGCGGGATTCTCGCACGCCCTTGGCGGCGGAATGTGGAAATCTGGCGAAGTGATCGAATCGAATCCAGAATCGAAGCTGAGGCAGGCGAGCCGGCCTGTCTCCTTTTGAGGTGAGTTGCCCATGGAATGGGATGACATCCAGCAGGCGTTGCAGGCCAGCATCAAGTCCGCTGAGGCCTATCTCGTATCGCCCTGGTTCTACATGCAGGCAGGCATCATCCTGGTCGCAGCGGGCCTGGCGCTGGCCTCGGCGAGTTTCCTGCGCGCGCGGGTCAATCCGACATCGCTGGCCATGGGCCTGCCGGCGCCGCTGCGCGCGCTGATCCGGGTTCTGATGAGCCGGGCGGGGACGATCATCTTCGCGCTGCTGATTACCATCGCCCGCGCCGTCATCGTGAAAACCGAGGTCCTGCGGCACGGCTACCTGCTCTCCACCGCGGCCAGCCTTGCGACAGCCTGGGTCATCATCCGGCTGGCGACGGGATTGATCCGGAATGAATTCGTGGTCCGCGCGGTCTCGGTGGCGGCCTGGATCGTGGCGGCGCTGAGCATCATCGGCAAACTGGATGATGTGGCGGCGGCGCTGGACTCGGTCTCGATCCCGCTCGGCGCGCTGCGCGTGACGCCTTTGCTGGTCCTGAAGGTCGCGGTGTCACTCGGCATCGCGCTGTGGCTGGTCGGCATCCTTGGCAATTTCCTCGAATCGCGGATCACGCGCTCGCGCGACCTGACGCCGTCGGTTCAGGTTCTGCTGGTCAAGATGGTCCGCCTGCTGCTGATGGTGGCGGCATTTGCGGTCGTCATGAGCGCCGCGGGCATCGATCTGTCCGCCTTTGCGCTGTTTTCCGGCGCGATCGGCGTCGGCCTCGGCTTCGGCTTGCAGAAGATCGTCGCCAATTTCATCAGCGGCGTGATCCTGCTGGCGGACAAGTCGGTGAAGCCTGGCGACCTCATCACCATCGGCGACAGTTCGGGAAAAATCAGCGCGATGAATACGCGCTATATTTCCGTCGCGGCGGGTGACGGCCGCGAAATCCTGATCCCGAATGAAGATCTGGTGACCCAGCGCGTGGTCAACTGGACCTACACCAACAAGAACATGCTGGTGAAGGTCAACTTCGCGACCAATTACGACGCCGATCCAAACCTCGTCTGCAAGCTCGCCATCGGTATCGCAGCCGAAACCGCGAATGTTGCGGCCTTCAAGGCGCCGAATTGCCTGCTCACGGAATTCGCCGAAACCGGCATGAAATTCTCGCTGACGTTCTGGGTGGCCGATCTCGATGTCGGCGCCGATAATGTCCGCAGCGACGTGATGCTGAAGCTGTGGAACGCTTTCAAGAACGAGAACATCCGCGTGCCGTATCCGGTGCGTGAAATCCGCGTCCGCGGCGGTGCGTTGCCGGTCGAGACCGTCATCGACGTGCAAAGCTGATATCGCATGCGCTTTGCCAGCGAACTGGTGCCGGCGACCCTGATCCGCCGCTACAAGCGTTTTCTCGCCGACGTCGAACTGGCCGACGGCACGCTGATCACCGCGCATGTCGCCAATCCCGGTGCCATGACCGGGCTGCAGACCGAAGGCGCGCGGGTGTGGCTGTCGAAATCGCCGAGCCTTGCGCGCAAGCTGCCTTACTCGTGGGAACTGATCGAGGCCGACTTTGGCGGCGGCCTTGAGCTGACCGGCGTCAACACCATGCATCCCAATCCGATCGTGGCCGAAGCGCTCGCAGCCGGTGCGATTCCCGAGTTGACAGGTTACGCGACCATCCGCCGCGAGGTGAGATACGGCCGCACCATCAACGGCAAGGGCTCACGCGTCGATTTCCTGCTGGAAGATCCCGCGCGTCCGCCCTGCTATGTCGAGGTCAAGAACGTGCATCTGATGCGGCGCGAAGGTATGGCCGAGTTCCCGGATTCGGTCACCGCGCGCGGCGCGAAACATCTCGATGAACTCGCGGAGATGGTGGCCTCTGGCGCCCGCGCCATGATGCTGTTCGTGATCCAGATCGGCTCGGCCCGCTCGTTCGCGCTGGCTCGCGACATCGATCCGGCCTATGCGCGCGCCTTCGACAGGACCCGCATGGCTGGTGTCGAGGCTCTGGCATGGACGTGCAATCTCACCCGCCACGACATCAGGCTTGGGCACCCCGTTCCCATTGAGCCCTGAAACAGGCATAAATGCCCTGAAAACGAGGCCGGGCAGCCCGGCGGATGCTGCGGCTTGCACTGGGGGCTGCATCCATTAAATTGGGCTGATGCACCCTCAACTTTCCTCGATTTCAAGCCAGATTCGCCCATGAACTACGTCGAAGCCACCGAAACCTCACTGCGAAAAACCGGGCAGATCAAACTGCACGGTCCCCAGGCGTTTGCCGGCATGCGCAAGGCGGGCGCACTGGTCGCGCGATGTCTCGACGAACTGGTCGCCATCGTCAGGCCGGGTATTTTCACCTCGCAGATCGACGATTTCGTCCGCAAGTTCGCTTTCGACCACAAGGCCTATCCAGCGACGCTGATGTATCGCGGCTACCGCTATTCGACCTGCACCTCGATCAACCATGTCGTCTGCCACGGCATGCCCGGCGACCGGCCGCTCAAGGAAGGCGATATCGTCAACGTGGACGTGACGATGATCGTCGACGGATGGTATGGCGATTCCAGCCGCATGTATGCCGTCGGTGAGATTTCGCGCCGCGCCGAGCGGCTGATCGACGTGACCTATGAGGCGATGATGCGCGGCATTGCCGCCGTGAAGCCCGGCGCCACCACCGGCGACATCGGCCACGCGATCCAGAGCTTCGTCGAGCCGCAGCAGATGAGCGTGGTGCGCGATTTCTGCGGCCACGGTCTGGGCCGGATGTTTCACGACGAGCCGAACATCATTCACGTCGGCCGCCCCGGTGAGGGCGTTCTGCTGAAGCCCGGCATGTTCTTCACCATCGAACCGATGATCAATCTCGGCAAGCCGCATGTGAAGGTGCTGTCCGACGGCTGGACCGCCGTGACCCGCGACCGCTCGCTGTCGGCGCAGTTCGAGCATTCGGTCGGCGTGACGCAGGACGGCGTGGAAATCTTCACGCTCTCGCCCGGCAAGCTGGACAAGCCGCCCTACAAGACATGACGTCCTGGGCTGATCGCCAGAATATCTCTCTCCGATATTTGGCGAGCGCTCTTCTCTTGAGACCAGCATAAAGCCGGTTGCAAATACAGCCGGGCGCGGCGATGCTCGCAGCATACTTGAGTACGCATTCCGTCATGCCCGCGAAACCCGACGATCCGCCTGCGCCGTCCGGCTTCTCCGAAGCGCCGCACTATCATGGCCATCGCGAGCGGCTGCGCGACCGCTTTCGCGAAGCGGGCGCCGATGCGCTGAGCGATTACGAACTGCTCGAGATGGTGCTGTTTCGTGCGCTGCCGCGGCGTGATGTCAAACCGCTGGCCAAGACGCTGATCGCGAAATTCGGATCGTTCGCCGAGGTGGTTCACGCGCCGGAGTTGCGCCTGAAAGAAGTCAGCGGCCTCGGGGATTCGGCGATTACCGAGATCAAGCTGATCGCCGCGACCGCAAGCCGGGTCGCGAAGGGCCAGATCAGCAAGGAGAAGACCGTGCTGTCATCATGGTCCAGTGTAATCGAATACTGCCGCGCGGCCATGGCGTTTGCCGACAAGGAGCAGTTCCGGATCCTGTTTCTCGACAAACGCAATCAGCTGATCGCGGATGAGTTGCAGCAGGTCGGCACTGTCGACCACACGCCGGTCTATCCGCGCGAAGTGGTCAAGCGCGCGCTGGAACTGTCCGCCACCGCGATCATTCTGGTCCACAATCATCCCTCCGGCGATCCAACGCCGTCGACGGCCGATATCCAGATGACGAAGTCGATCATGTCGATCTCGAGCCCGCTCGGAATCTCGGTGCATGATCACATCATCGTCGGCAAGAACGGTCACGCCAGCCTGAAGGGGATGCGGCTGATTTAGCCGAAAGCGGCGACATGCTCACCGTCATGCACGGGCTTGACCCGCGCATCCATCTAAGTGTCCTTCAGAAAGATGAATCGCCGGGTCAAGCACGGCAGTGACGAACGGGAAATCCGGATATTTGGCGCGGCAGCTACTGCCGCGTCAGCAGCAGCGGATCGGCGCTGTCGGGAATGCGCCGCCACTGCGCATTGTCGTCGGCCTCGAAGCGCCAGATCTCGCCCTTTGCCGATTGCAGCAGCAATTCGCCGCGCTCGATGCGCCATATGGTCGGTGCGAAAGCCGCCACCAGCGGGTCGCAGCGCGGCTTCAGATACACCGCGAAATTCTCCGGTGTCGTCGCTTCGGTATTGGTCAGCGTCAGCCCGCAGATCGACTTGCCGCTGCCGCGCACCATCGCCCAGTCGCCGATCAGTTGATCGGCGGATTTTGACAGGGCGCGCGCGGCCGCGAGATTTTGCAAGAGATACACACCCTCCCCTTGCCGCAGGCCTTCAAAGATCCCGCTCTCGACTTCGGTCACATCGATGACCGATTGTCCCGCCGCATCTTGCAGCCGCACAATGTCGAGCCCTTTCACGCTCCATGCCACGATGCCCTTGGTGAAAGGCAACGCAGCGCCGCATCCCTTGTCGAGTTCCAGCTTCAGGCCCTGCGGCGAGGAATCGCTCTTCAACGTCACAATGCAGGTCTTGTCGCGGCCCGCCGTCGACAGTTCCCATTCTCCGACCATCTCCTTGGTGAGAGAACGCACGTCCTGCGCCGCGGCATCCGGTGCAATCATGAGAACCGCCGCCAATGCGAGCAGGCAAGCCTGCGCGGTCAGCAGATGTCTCATGAAACCGGACAGCGCGGCGCCTGACACGATCAGCGGCCTTTCACCGGCGTTTCGGCGATCGGGGTCAACGGCGGCTTGCCGGAGAACCACAGCTTGAGATTGTCGACCACGAGCTGATCCATCGCGTTGCGCGTGGTCACCGAAGCCGATGCGATATGCGGCAGCAGCACCACATTCTGCATTGTCTTCAGCACATCCGGCACCTGCGGCTCGTTCGCGAACACGTCGAGGCCCGCCGCCATGATGGTGCCGTCCTTGAGCGCGGCGATTAGCGCGTCTTCATCCACCACCGATCCGCGGGCGACATTGATCAGAACGCCGCGCGGCCCGAGCGCCTTGAGAACATCGGCGTTGATCAGCTTCGCGGTCGATGCTCCGCCGGGCGTAATGACGATGATGGTGTCGACATCCTTCGCCATCTCGATCAGGTTCGGATAATGCTTGTGGGTCACACCCTTCGCCGGGTTGCGCGAATGATAGACCACCGGCACCAGCGACGCATCGAGACGACGCGCGATGGCCTGACCGATGCGGCCCATTCCGACCATGCCGACCTTGCGATCGCGCAACGAACCGGGGCTCAGCGGGAAGTTCTGCGTGGTCCAGTGTCCCGCGCGCAGATAGCGATCCGCCTTGATGAATTCACGCACCGTCGCGATCAGCAGACCAAGCGCGGTATCCGCGACTTCCTCAGTCAGCACGTCGGGCGTGTTGGTGACAATGATGTTGTGCTCGGCGGCGTACTTCGAATCGACATGGTCGTAACCGACCCCGAAGCTGGACACGATCTCGACCTTCGGAAAGCGCGACAGTGTCGCGCCATCGGTCGATACCAGGCCGGTGACTGCAATGCCGCGAATCCGGCCGGCGATTTCCGGCGCCAGCCGGCCGAGGTCGCGATGGTGCTCGAATTTGTGGAGGATGAAGTTCGCGGGAAAACCGTTATCGATCACCGGCTTTGACGGACCGTACACCAGCACATCGACCTTTTCCTGAGAACCATTCGCAGCCATTAGTTTTCCTTTCCAAGCGCACTTTCGTGCCAGCGTCGTAGCACAAGATACGAGGCCAGCGAGAGGCCCAAATAGATGACAATTCCGGCAATCGAGAGCAGCAGCAGCGCCGCGAACATCCGAGGAATGTTGAGCCGGTAGCCGGCCTCGGCGATCCGGTAGGCCAGCCCGGACCCGGCCCCGGCCGAGCCTGCGGCGATTTCGGCGACCACAGCGCCGATCAGCGATAGTCCTCCAGCGATCCGCAGGCCGCCGAGAATATGCGGCAGCGCCGAAGGCAGCTTCAGATAACGCAACGTCTGCGCGCGTGAGGCGCCGTACAGTTCGAACAGGCCGAGCAGATTGCGGTCGACGGAACTGAGCCCAAGCGTGGTATTCGACAGCACCGGGAAGAACGCCACGATCCAGGCGCAGACGACGACCGCCACATGCTGCGGCAGATAAATCAGCAGCAGCGGCGCGATCGCGATGACCGGCGTCACCTGAAGGATGACCGCATAAGGCAGCAGCGCATATTCCAGCCATTTCGAACGGCTGAACAATACGGCAAGCCCGATGCCGCCGACCGCCGCCGCGACAAAGCCCTGAACCGTGGTCGAGAGTGTCGTCAGCAACGATCCGAACAGGATCGGCCAGTCCTGCATGAGGGTCGAGAAAACGACGCTCGGCGCGGGCAGCATGTAAACCGGAAGGTTGCTGACGCGAACCACCGCCTCCCAGATCGCCACACCAACTGCGAGAGCGATCAGCGGCAGAAGGATTTTCAGCACCTGCGATGGCGATGACCCGCGCGCCGTCATGGAGCGGCTCCCGCACGGTCTGCCTCGGCCAGCGCCGCGGATACGCCGCGGCAGTACGCCGCGTACTCCGCGGATGTGCGGAATTCCTCGCCGCGCGGCTCAGCCGCCTCGATGCGAAACTCGCGCGCGATGCGCCCGGGCCGCGACGTCACGATCAGCACGCGCTGCGACAGATACACCGACTCGAAGACCGAGTGGGTCACGAACACGACTGTCTTGCGGAGCGCGCGCCAGAGCGCGAGCAGGTCATTGTTCAGTCTGAAGCGCGTGATTTCATCGAGCGCCGCGAACGGCTCATCCATCAAAAGAATATCCGGATCGGTCACCAGCGCGCGCGCCAGCGAGACCCGCATCTTCATGCCGCCGGACAGTTCGCGCGGATAGACCTCCGCGAATTCCGCGAGTCCGACTTGCGCCAGCGCCTGATTGACGCGCGCGGCGGCATCGGCGCGGGACAGATGCGCCAGATCGAGCGGAAGCTGGACGTTGCCGCGCACCGTCGCCCACGGCATCAAGGTCGGCTCCTGAAAGACAAAACCGAGCGTGTGACGCGAACGATCCGGCGCATGACGCCCGGCAACCTGCACCGTGCCGGACGTCGGCTCATTCAAGCCGGCCATGATGCGCAACGCCGTGGACTTGCCGCAGCCGGACGGCCCGAGCAACGACACGAACTCTCCCGCGCGAACGGTGAGATCGAGCGGACCCAGCGCGGCAACGCCGTTGTCGTAAACCTTGGTGACGCCGCGCAACGACACTGCCGCGCCACCCGGCGGCCTGCCCTGCGTATCGTCAGCCTCTAGAATGGACATTCCGGTGAATCCGCCGCCGTCAGTTCTTCGGCCGCAGGTTGAGACCCACGGCCTTGTTGACGAAGCGCAAGGTGTAGGCCTTGCGATAGTCGATGTCGCGCCGCGTCACCCCCGCACGAACCATCTTGCCGAAAAACTCGGCCATATGCGCATCGCTCATCGCGCCAATGCCGTCTTTCAATGTATCGCCCGAATCGACGATGCCGTACTGCTTCATCTTCGCGACGGAGTACGCGAGCAGGTCGTCGGTCATTTCCGGATTGGCTTTCTTGATAAGCGCGTTGCCAAGGCGGTTATCGCCATAGAGATAGGTGTACCAGCCGGTCACCGACGCATCGACAAAACGCTGCACCAGATCGGCCTTCTTCTCCGCGAAGGCGGCTCGCGTCTCGATCAGCGTCGAATAGGCATTGAAGCCGTAGTCGGCCAGCAGGATCACTGTCGGTTTGAACTTCGCCTGCTTTTCGACGGCGAACGGTTCGGACGTCACATAGCCCTGCATCGCACTGTTCTTGTCGGCGAGAAATGGCTGCGCATTGAAGGTGTAGGGCTTCACGTTCTCCTCGCTAAATCCGTATTCGGATTTCAGCCACTGAAAATAGGTCGGCATTCCCTCCTTGGAGACGAACAGCGTCAGCGGCTTGAGGTCCTCAAGTTTGGTAACCTTCGATTGAGGATGGGCCAGGAAAACCTGCGGATCTTTCTGAAAAATCGCGGCAACGGCGACAACTGGCACGTTGTTCGCGACGGCGTCGAATGATTGCAGCGTGTTCGCGCTCATGAAGAAATCGAGCTTGCCGGCGATCAGCTGGATACGGTTATTGACGTTGGGGCCGCCGGGAACGATCGTGACATCGAGGCCGTAACGCGCGTAGGTGCCATCCGCCACCGCCTGATAGAATCCGCCGTGTTCGGCCTGCGCCACCCAGTTGGTGCCGAACGACACCTTGTCCAGCCCGCCGGGGACTTGCGCATGTGCGGGTCCGGCGGCGAGCGCCATCCCGACGATAAATGCGCGCAGCAATTGGCTGGGTGGCATCATTGGACTCCGTTGAGCGTTTTGCCCATGATGGGCATCGCAAAGCTACTCTGCTAATTGATTCAAAGAAACGCCTGTTCGAAGAAACCCGCACACGATGACCTCGAATCCTCCGCATGACTGGGCCGAAATTCACCTGCCCGGCATTGACAAGACCGATGCCGCGCGCTGGATCGCCGTGCTGCCGCTCGCGGCAACCGAGCAGCACGGGCCGCATCTGCCGTTCGAGACCGATACCCTGATCGCGCAGGCCTATCTTGGGCGCGTGTACGCGATGGTGCCCGACAGGATGCCGGTCACGTTTCTGCCCATCGAGCCCGTCGGAATTTCAACCGAGCATACGGACTATCCCGGCACGCAGACACTTCCGACCGATGTCGCGCTCAGCAAGTGGATGGCGCTTTGCGATGCGGTGGCGCAAGTAGGCATCCGCAAGCTCATCATCGTCACCAGCCACGGCGGCAACAGCGCCGCGATGGCGCTGATCGCGCAGGATCTGCGCGCGAAGCATCAGATGCTGGCGGTGACCACAAGCTGGAGCCGGTTCGGCGCGCCGGACGGATTATTCCCCGCCGACGAGTTGCGCTTCGGCATTCATGGCGGCGCGGTGGAAACCTCGATCATGCTCGCGGCATATCCCGATCACGTCCGCAAGGACCGGCTGGCAAATTTCGAGTCCGCTGAAAAACAAATGACGAAAGAATTCCGCTGGCTCTCCGCGGGACGCCCTGCGCCGTTTGCGTGGGCGATGCAGGATCTCAATCCGCTGGGCGCGGTCGGCGATGCCGCGATGGCGACCGCGGAGAAAGGCGCTGCACTCATCGAACACGGCGCGCGCGCCTTCGTCGAACTGCTGGAGGATGTCGAGAAATTCGATCTGGCGCGCTTGTCGAACCAGCCCCGGTATCCGAAATAGATATAAGATACTGATATTATTACATATTTTGTAGCTTACGATTTTTCACGCTCGCGTTCGAACCGAACTCCGGCAGCTCACCACCAATTGGCATGCGGTCCACACGGCCCGCCCCAAACAAGGATGGAGAGTTTCATGTCGATCAAGACCAAGATTGCCGCCCTCGCAGTCGCTGCTGTCGCTCTGACCGGTGGCATCGCCGCCACCACCCAGGAAGCGCACGCCGGCAAGTTTCATCATCACCATGGTGTCGGCATTGGTGTCGGCCTCGCCGCCGCTGCCAGCAACGCTTACGCCGACGACTATTACGGCTATCGCCGCTGCGGCTGGGTTCGCCAGTTCGACGCTTACGGCAACTACATCGGCCGCGTTCGTAGCTGCTACTGATCAGAATCAAAGTTGAGTTCGGCGCGACGCCTCATCCACGCCGCGCCGACCCAAGGACCCGCCCGGTTGTCCCCCCGGGCGGGTCATTTTGTTTTGCTGGCGGTTGTCAGCGTCACGCAGCTCAACGCGCGTCATGCGATTGTCATCTGGCGGTGTCATGGCTTGCTCGACGGGTCTTTGTCGCTGTTCTTCGGATCAACAACGACACATCTCCGATTTGCACTTGAGAAGCATTCGTAGATACGGGTAGATACTTGGAAGCAAGGGCCTTTTCTGGTGCCCTGCCCAACAATGTTTGCTTCCACCGATTCGGCCCGTCATGACACCGATCAAACGCCGCACATCTCTTATGAAAGGCGCAGTCGCCGGACTCGCGTTGGGAGCCGCGTCGCTTGATGTCGCGCGAGCGGCCGACGTCGTCATGCCTCTCAAGGCCGCGCGCGTTACGCCGGTGTTCGACTGGAGCGGACTCTATATCGGCGGTCACGTCGGCTATGGCGGCGGCAGCTTCGGACCCGGCACCAATCCGTTGCCACAGCAGGGCATCGTCTTCCCGCACAGCATCACCGGCCTGATCGGCGGTTATCAGGCGGGCTACAATCTTCAACTCGCGAACAAGTGGGTGCTTGGCGTCGAAGCAGACCTCTCGTTTACGAGCCCGCTGGATCGTCCGAAGCTGGTGCCCGCGCCGTTCAACACGACCTTCGATTACTTCGGCACGGCGCGGGGACGCATCGGCTACGCATTCGGAACGTGGCTGCCTTATGTAACCGGCGGCGCTGCGTGGGGACGCACCCGCGTCGATCTCAATGACGCAAACGGCGAAGTCGTCGGCAACAAATCGCGCGTGCATCTCGGCTGGGTTGCCGGCGCCGGCGTTGAGTTCGCGATGGGCGGCAACTGGTCCGGCAAGGTCGAGTACAACTATATCGATCTTGGCGCGCGCAGTTACGGGCTCGGCGATGTGCCGTTGCCTGACGTGCGGGTCGATCCGCAGGTTCACGCTGTCAAATTCGGACTGAACTACAGGCTGTGGGATACGCCACCCTGGGTGGCGGACAATTCCGCGATCAAACCGCCTTCGCTTCCGGTCTCAACCGACTGGAATGTCCACGGCCAGACCACGGTGATCACGCAGGGCTATCCCTCGTTCCGCGCGCCGTATCAAGGCGTGAACAGTCTCCCTGGCGCCGGGCGCACGCGCGAGACATGGACCGTCGGCGCGTTTCTCGGCTGGCGGCTGTGGGACGGCGGCGAGTTTTACTTCAACCCCGAACTCGCGCAGGGCTTCGGCATCGGCAACACGCTGGGCCTCGCCGGATTTTCTAATGGCGAAGCGCAGAAGGGCGGCGCGGAGTATCCGAAGTTCCGTGCCCAGCGCTATTTCTTCCGACAGACATTCGGTTTCGGCGGCGAGCAGGAAGACGTGGCCGACGCAGCCAACCAGTTGCCGGGCAAGCGCGATATTGACCGTGTCACGGTCACGGTCGGACGGTTTGCGGTCGGTGATTTTTTCGACGGCAATTCCTACGCGAAAGATCCGCGCGCCGATTTCCTGAACTGGGCGATGTGGGCGTCCGCGGCTTATGACTTCCCGGCCGATCTGCCCGGCTTCACGCGCGGCGCCGTTGTTGAACTCAACCGCAAGGATTGGGCGATCCGGGCCGGCCTGTTCCAGGTCCCGTCGCAACCCAACAGCGACGTCCTCACCTTCAAGACCGGCGGCGCGGTGGTCGAATTCGAGGAACGCCACACCATCCTCAATCAGCCCGGCAAGCTGCGGCTCGGCGTGTTCGCCAACCGCGGCAACACCGCCAGCTATCGCAACGCGCTGGGCATCAGCGCGGCGAATCCCGGGCTCGACATCAACGACATCGTCCCCGGCGTGCGCCGCGAGCGAGCGAAGTACGGCTTCTACGTCAACGCCGAACAGCAGGTCGCGACCGATATCGGCATCTTCGCGCGCGCAAGCTGGAACGACGGCCAGAACGAAATTCTCTCGTTCACCGACATCGACCGCAGCGTGTCCGGCGGCGTTTCGATCAAGGGCAGTTACTGGGGACGGCCGTCCGATACGATCGGGCTGGGCGGTGCCATCAACGGACTGTCGAGCGCGCACCGCGATTTCCTGGCCGCGGGCGGCAAGGGTCTTCTGATTGGCGACGGCCAGTTGAACTACGGCACGGAACGCATTCTGGAGACCTACTACGCGCTGGCGCTCAACAAGGCCTTCACGTTTACCGCCGACTACCAGCTGATCACAAACCCGGCCTACAACGCCGACCGGGGACCCGTCTCGATTTTCTCAGGCCGGTTGCACGGCGAGTTCTAAACGCTGCGCACGACCGCCAGCGGAGGCGGCGCAGCGACGGGCGCAAAAGATTCCGCCTGCGCGAACGCCCAGGCATGGAAGCGCGGACTCTCGATGTTGCCCTCCAGCAACTCCCCGGGACGAAGCTGCGGATAAAGCCGCGCGAACGACAGCACGTCCGTTCCCGAGATGCGATGCGAGAAGTGGATCGGCCGGATTTCCTGCGGATGGCTGAGCCCCGAGGCCGCGATCAGCTCCGCCAGCGCGCGCAAGGTGGCGCGATGATAATTGTAAACGCGCGTGGTCTTGTCGGGCACCACCAGAGCGCGATTGCGTGTCGGATCCTGCGTCGTCACGCCGGTCGGACAGCGATCGGTGTGACAGCTCAGCGACTGAATGCAACCCAGGGCGAACATGAAGCCCCGCGCGGAGTTGCACCAGTCCGCGCCAAGCGCCATGGCGCGCGCAAGATCAAATCCGGTGGCGATCTTGCCGGCGGCGCCGATACGAACGCGATCTCGCGCATTGATTCCGATCAGCGCGTTATGGACGAAGCTGACTCCCTCGCGCATCGGCATGCCGAGGTGGTCCATGAATTCCGCAGGCGCCGCGCCGGTACCGCCTTCGTTGCCGTCGACCACGATGAAATCCGGATAAATGCCGGTTTTGAGCATCGCCTTGCAGATTCCAAGGAATTCCCAGCGATGGCCGATGCAGAGCTTGAAGCCCACCGGCTTGCCGCCCGACAGCCGGCGCATCTCGCCGATGAACTGCATCATCTCGATCGGGGTCGAGAACGCCCGGTGGTGAGCCGGCGAAATACAGTCCTGCCCCATCGGGACGCCGCGAATGCGTGAAATTTCCTCGGACACTTTCGCGGCGGGAAGCACGCCGCCATGGCCGGGCTTTGCACCCTGGCTGACCTTCAGTTCAATCATCTTGATCTGGTCGTCACTTGCAACCTTGGCGAAAAGTTCGGGATTGAATGTTCCGTCGGGATTGCGGCAGCCGAAGTATCCCGAGCCGATCTCCCAGATCAGGTCGCCGCCGTTCTCCCGATGATAGGGGCTGACACCTCCCTCGCCGGTATCATGCGCGAAGTTGCCTCTCCTGGCGCCGGCATTGAGCGCACGCACCGCATTCGGACTGAGCGCGCCGAAGCTCATCGCAGAAATGTTGAACACCGATGCCGAGTACGGCTTGGAGCAGTCCGGCCCGCCAATCGTGACGCGGAAATTCTCGTCGGCCAGCGGCTTCGGCGACACCGAATGATTCATCCATTCATAACCCTCGGCGTAGACATCTTCCTGCGTGCCGAACGGACGCTTGTCGAGCACCATCTTGGCGCGCTGATAAACCACCGCGCGGGTGTCGCGGCTGAACGGCTTGCCGTCCTTTTCGCTCTCGAAGAAATACTGCCGCATCTCCGGCCGGATTTCCTCCAGCAGGAAGCGGATGTGAGCCGAGATCGGATAGTTACGCAGGACCGCGTGGCTTTTCTGAAGCATGTCGTTAATGCCAAGCACCGACAGCGATCCAAAAATCGTGATCGGGATGGCAAACAGGAAAATATGTTTGAAATCGAAGTAGATCGCGCAGCCGATCAGAAGCACCGTAATGCAAATACAGAGCGTCAGAATGATGAAGCGAGGCGAGAGCAGCAGCGAGAGATTTTGCATAAAGACCTCGTCAACAAATTCGTAAGGCGCAACGCCGGCCCACATGTTGGCGCGTTTTGCTGCGCAGGTCGATAGCGCAGCGAGAACGGCTTCGATAGACAGAAACTATACACCAAAGCGTGAAGCATCGACATCCGGCGCAGCGGGCGCGCCGATAGTTTGACGTCTTCCTGTCATATCGCGCGCGTAAGACTTGCCGTCTGAAAACATATTGCAGAGCAATATGCGCGCGGCCCTTATCGCACCGGGTACCCGCTCAGTGCCGATGCGGACGCATTTCGCCGGGGATGCCGCCCTTCTCAAGCCCGCCGTCGGCAATCCACATCTCGGTATTCTTGATCGCGCGGGCGATATGGTCGTCGGTACGGGAGAAATCATAGGGCGATCCGACCAGCGGGCACAGCGGCGGCACCACGCAATACTCGATCGTCGATTCCAGATACTCCAGCTCGGTGGTCAGCTGCCGAGAGATCAGCAGCGTCAGCGCGTGCAGTGCGGTTGCGACCGCCCCGACCGGCGGGTCCTGCCCCGCGCAGGCAAATCCGGTCGGCATGATGATGAGCCGTTGCGCGCCCTTCTGGATGGCGACCCGGATCGGCGTGTTGCTCGATATCGCTCCGTCGGCCAGAAAACGGCTCTTGTATTTGACCGGCGCGAACGCGCCCGGAATGGCCGTGCTGGCGACAATTGCCTCGGCGGCGGAGCCCTCCGACAGCACCACGGTCTCGCCGGACACGATGTCGGTCGTCACGATGTGAACCGGAACGGTGGCCTCTTCCAGTTTCTTATACGGCAGATGATCCTCGATCAGCTTGCGGACGCCGTCATGCGAGATCAAAAAATCCCGCCGCCACAGGAAGCCGAAGAACGAGGAAGCCGATACGGGAAACACATCGTGCCGCGTCAGTCCCCGCCAGATCTCCGCAAGTTTCTTGACACCATCCAGTGTCGGCGCGCCGGCATAGTAAGCGCCATTCATCGCACCCACGCTCGATCCGACCACGAGATCGGCCGTGATCCCATGAGTCGCAAGCGCCTGCATCATCCCGACCTGAATCGCGCCAAAGCTTCCGCCCCCTGCGAAAACGAAAGCGGTCCTTGTTGCGGTATGACCGTCTTTGCCGTGCATCGAGCCTACGCCAGCTTCATTGACGAAAGGTCTTACACCGCTTCCGCGAACCAGCTCAAGCGTTCGTCTTCAGCGGCTATTCACGAATGACTGTTTCGGGTTCTTGTGCAGCGCGACGGCGTCGGCCTTGTCGCTTGCGGACGGATAAAGCTCACGCACCATCGGATCGTGACCGGGGATGACGCGGTCAGGATGGCCGGCAAGGCGTTCGACAGTCTTCCAGCCGTCCATCATGTCGCCGAGATTGTAGACGATCGGGAATGGATTGCACCGATGCATGTTGCCGTAATAGTGCGCGGCATCGGAGGCGAACACCACAGGCCCACGTTCAGTCTCGACGCGCACCACCTGAAGACCGTCCGAGTGTCCACCCACATGATGCAGCGTCACGCCCGGGGCGATCTCGTCGTCCCCGTCGTGAAACACGACGCGGTCGTTGAACACGTGGCGCACCATCAGCGTGATGTCCTCCACGGAAAACGGATGCCGCAGCAGGCCGTGGCACATGCAGCGGCCGGTGGCGAAACTCATCTCGCGGTCCTGCAAATGAAACCGCGCATTCGGAAAGCGATCGAGGTTGCCCGCGTGATCGTAATGCAGATGCGTAATGACAACGTCGCGAATGCTGCCGGGCGAAACGCCGAACCGCTCCAGCGCGTCGGCCGGATTGATGGTGAGATTGCGCGAGCGCTCGCGCGCCGCCTCATCGTTGAAGCCGGTATCGACCAGGATGTCGCCATCGCTGGCGCGGATCAGCCAGACGAAGTAATCGAGATCGGTGCCTGCGTTGTGAACGTCCGGTGTCAGATAATTCTGATGCGGCTGGCGTCCCGTCATCGTCGCGTAACGGATGGCGTAGATTTTGTGATGATGGACCAAGGCGCTCCTCGTCGGCTGTTGTTTTGCCGACACTCTGCACACCGGCCGTCATCGCGGCAAGGCGCGAACGACAGATCCATTGCCAACTGTCGCAACCGCTGTGTGTACCGCCGCCAAATACCGGTTGCGAGTTCACAAGAGTTAAGGAACAATCGTTTTCGAGATTGAAGAAAATCAAATTTCGTCGCGACCGATTTCTGCTTATTGATATTTTCAGAACGATTGGATCAAACGAATGAAAACCACCCCGGTGGAGAGAATTGAAACTCGGCTTAAGGACATCCTGTCGCGCGCTGAGGCGGGTGACATCGAAGCCCTCGACAGGTTGCCGGCCCTGGTTGAAGTACGGCGGCTGGCAGGCGGACGATTTATATTCGTACCGCGCGGCGCCCCAAAGCAGCTTCGCGATATACCTCACGATCAGATTATCAGCTCAAAACCCATATTGGACGTCAAACGCGCTGCCAAACTTCGCCGCTACAGAGACAAGAAAAACGATTCAACCTACAAGGGTCCCAGAATCATTGCAGAAGGCGACTCCTGGTTTGAGTATCCCTGCGCGAAGGACATGATTGACTGGCTGGGTGAAAGGTTCGCGGTTCTCAGTTTGGCCAGAGCCGGCGACAAATGGATCGACATCAAGAATCAAGAGACACAGACCTATAGTGATGGAACAAGCAGCGGCCTGTTCAGGAACATCAGGGATGAACAGCCCAACATTGTTCTTCTGAGCGTCGGCGGCAACGAGGTCCTCGGCGAGATCGAGACATATGTGGACCATTTTGTTCCGCACCATCCGGATCGACCTGGCGCCGACTATATCCTTCCGGGCTTTGAGAAGCTTCTTGACGATGTGGAGGATGACTATCGCCAGTACATCGGTCAGATCGTGCCACACGCGCACGTCATTGTGCATAGCTACGATTACCCCGACGTTCGCTCGCAAACGAACGGCGGACAATGGATCGGCGGGCCCCTGGAGAATGAACGAAGAATTCCATTCGGCTCGGTCTGGTGCGAAATCGCCGGTACCATGCTTGACAGGTTCTGTCGCCGTATCGAGCTCGTGATCGGTGAATTTTCCGGGCGCGCTCATTTTGTGCAGCAACTCGGCACCATCGGCACCCGCACTTACAGTTCGGAGCCCAACCAGCCGCTATGGCAAGACGAGCTTCATCCGACAAAAGCCGGCTCCGCGATCATGTTCAAGGCAATTGCCGCAAAGATCGATGAGGTGTCACTGCTGGCATAGCGCCTGATGTGCAGCTGCCAGTGGCGGCGGCAAGATCGTTACGCCAGCGCCGTGGAATAGACCGTCATCGCGCCGATCCCGATGGTGACAACGCCGACAATGGCCTGAAGCCCGCGATTGGCCCATGTCAGCCAACGCGCGGAGACAACCAGCGGCACCGCGATCACGGTGGACAACGCGCCCATTCCGAGCATCGAACCAATTCCAAACAGCAAAACATAAAACAGGCCGGACAGCGGATTCGCGAATTGCGAGACGACCAGCATCAGCAGCGCGGCCGACCCCGCCATGCCATGCATCAGCCCGACCAGCAGCGAGCGCCACCTGAAGCCGTGCCGGTGATCGTGAGTGCTGCGCTGATGCGGAGCGGAATCCGCCGCATGGCTGTGAAGATGAAGATGCGCCGTGCCATCGCCGTGCCGATGCTGATGGACATGCACGCGGTCGCGCCACAGCCGCCACAGCACATGCATGCCGAGCCCGACCAGCATGATGCCGACGGCGGTTTCCAGCGGACGCACCAGATGTTCAGGGATCGCATGGCCGAGCAGGATCGCCGCGCCGGCGAAGACGAACAGCGTAATGGTGTGACCCAGCCCCCAGGTCAGCCCGTGCTTGACGATGTCACCGACGCTCGACCGCCGGGCCGCGACACTGGACACCGCCGCGATGTGGTCGGCCTCGAGCGCATGCTGCATGCCGAGAACAAAGCCAAGGCCCAGAATTCCGAACATTCGTGCGACGATCTCATATCTGAACCGGCGTCGCACGCTGGCATGCACTGTATGACATTGTCAATAATTCCTCATATACTGGGCGGCAACCTGCATCGGAGCAACCGCACAATAAGCCCTTGAAGGGTATGGGCAGCGGCGAAACGCCCCGTTGTCCGGCGAGACCCGTTGCAGGATCATGCGCGGTCTTTTGCTCGCGCAATGACACCAAAGCGTCGCCACGAGACGACGCAATCCAACAATCCCGGGAGGATCTGACGTGAACCTGAAATTCGGCTGGTACGCTTTATTCGCACTTGTGGCGGGCTCTTTCGCCGTGGCCGGTCAGGCCGGGGCTCAAACATGGCCGGAGAAACCGATCATCTTCGTCGTGCCGTTCGCGGCTGGCGGCGGCACCGATGCCTTCGCGCGGCCGCTCGCCGCCCAACTCGACACGCAACTGGGAACGCGTGTGTTGATCGAAAACCGCGCAGGCGCCGGCGGCACCGTGGGGGCCTCGCAAGCATCCAAGGCCGCGCCCGACGGCTACACCTTCTTCGTCGGCGCGGCGCATCACGCCATCGCTCCGGCGATCTACCCCAATCTCGATTACAATCTCGAGAAGGATTTTGTGCCGGTGGCGCTGATCGCGCGGCCACCGCAGGTGATCGTCGTCAATCCCGACAAGGTTGCCGCCAAGACCCTTCCCGAATTCGTCGCTTACCTTCGCGCCAATCCGGACAAGCTGAACTATGGCTCCGCCGGCGCCGGCACCACGCATCATCTCGCCGGCGAGTTGTTCAAGATCCTGACCAAGACGCGCATTCTGCATGTGCCCTATCGCGGGGCAGGACCCGCGATGCAGGATCTTGTCGCTGGCCACGTGCCGCTGGTGTTCGACGGGCTCGGCTCGTCCGCGCCGCAAATCCGGAGCGGGCAGTTGCGCGCCCTCGCGGTGGCGGCCCCGAAACGGGTCACTGCATTCCCCGATGTCCCGACTGCTGCCGAAGCAGGCGTGCCTGGCTACGAAGTATCGACCTGGTACGGGGTCTTCGCGCCGAAGAAAACACCACCGGCGGTCGTCGAACGCATGACCAGGGAACTGCAGAAGGCGATGCAGACGGCGACGATCAAAGACGCATGGGAGCGCAACGGCTCCGACGTGCCCGATGTCACAGGCGCCGCGTTCGGCACCATGGTGGCCGCGGAAACGGTGCGCTGGCAGAAGGTCGTCACCGAGGCGGGTGTCAAACTGGACTGACCCGCACGAAGTGCGGCTTGCAGCGTGGTGAAATTGTAACAGCGGCCAGTCCGGCGGGATGCCGGGCTGGCGACATGCTACGGCAGCGATGCGAACCCGCCGCTCGTCGCATCGAGCCAAACATGTTTCAAAAACTGGCGATCCCGGGAAGACTCGAACTTCCGACCTGCGGTTTAGGAAACCGCCGCTCTATCCGGCTGAGCTACGGGACCGATCTGAATCTCTTGCCGAAGATGAACGGCAAGAGCGCTTAAAACTTTCGCAATTCCATATCAGAGCGCGCGCGCGACCGCTACCCTGCCTTGTAACCGTCATGACGGGACACTAGTCTTTCGCAGGGCGGGCGTTCGACAGGAGATAACGATGGGTTTGCTCGATATTCTCAACGGCATGCAAAACGGACCTCGCGGGCCAAGCGAACCAGGCGCATCGGGTGAAAGCAGCGGCGGGATGTCGCCGATGACCATGGCGATCCTTGCGCTTCTTGCCTACAAGGCGGTCAAGCATCTTGGCGGAAGCCCGCAGGGCACAAGCCCCGGCGCGCCGGCGCCATCCACGCCAACCCCGTTGCCCGGCACCACGACCGCCAGCACAGGCGGACTTGGTGGTGGTCTTGGCGGCGGACTCGGCGATCTGATGAAAGGTCCGCTCGGAGGCGCACTCGGCGGATTGCTGGCAGGCGGCGCGGCTGGCAGCGTCCTGAGCGGCGGACTGAACGATCTGCTCAAGCAGTTTCAGGACAAAGGCCACACCGAGACCGCGAATTCGTGGGTCAGCCCCGGTCCCAACAAGCAGATCTCGCCCGGCGATCTTGCCTCCGCTCTCGGTGCCGACCAGATCAGCACGCTGACCTCGCAGACTGGCCTGTCGCGTGACGAACTGCTCGCGGGCCTCGCAAGGCAGTTGCCCGACGTCATCAATCAATTGACACCCAACGGGCGGCTCCCGACGGAGCATGAGGCTTCGCGCTGGATCTGACCGGCGTCACGACCGGACGTGGAGCGATTTTTTCGCTCCACGCTGACCGGCAAGCGGCTCCTTGAATTCAAGCACGAAGGATACCAGCAATGTTTTACGTTCTTATCGTCGGATTGGTCGCGGGTTTTCTTGCACGGCTTTTGTCGCCCGGTCCGAATAATCCGACAGGCTTCATCCTGACGATTGTTCTCGGCATTGCCGGCGCATTTCTGGCGACCTTCATCGGTCAGGCCATCGGCCACTACGCTCCGGGTCAGGGCGCCGGATTCATCACCGCCACCATTGGAGCCCTGGTGGTGCTGTTCATCTGGAACCGGCTGGTCGCGCGCGGCGTCGTCTCCGATCCCGGCAACAAGGTCTGAACTGCGAAAAGTCCGTACTGCGCTCAGGTCCGCTTGGGCAGAAGCGCCGGCCCCAGATGCACACCGGCGTCGATACGCACGATCTCTCCGGTCATGCTGCGCGACGCCGGGCTCGCAAGAAAACAAACGAGCTCGGCAACGTCTTCCGGCGTTGTCGCGATCTGGAGCGGCGCCTGCTCCGTCACCATCTGCCGGACTTTCGCGGCCTGCTCGGCGCCGCGCCCCTTGGTGAACCACGGCGTATCGATATAGCCGGGACAGACCGCGTTGACGCGGATCACTGGCGCAAGCGCGCGTGACAGAGAGAGCGTGATGCTGTTCAACGCGCCCTTGCTCGCAACGTAAGCGACCGACGAGCCAACGCCGGCGATGCCGGCGATCGACGAAATATTCACGACCGACGAGCTGCGATTCGCGTGCCTGGCGCCCGCCTCCAGCAACGCGCGCGCGGCACGGACCATCTGAAACGGTCCGATGGTATTGACCCCGTAAATGCGCTGGAAGTCTTCGGCTGAAAGCCCATCGAGATTGCCATGGTCGACATGCTTGGTCATGCCGGCATTGTTGATCAGCGCGTCGAGCCGGCCCCACGGCGCCGCCGCCGCCACGATCTTCCTGCAATCCTCGTCGCGCGACACATCGCCCTGCACCACCACAACCTCGGCGCCGGCGCTGCGGCACACATCCGCGGTCTGCTCGGCTTCCTTCTGGCTCGACGAATAATTGATGACGAGGCGCGCGCCCTGCTTTGCCAGCAACGCGGCGGACGCCGCGCCAAGACCCGAAGCCGAGCCCGTTACAACCACCGTCAATCCATCCTTGGCCATCTCTTGTCCTTCTTGCGAGACTGTATTGCGCGCGCAATCTAGCGGCCAATTCTCACCTGTAACAGCGATTTTCCAGCCAACCCGGAGCGGGAATGGCAGGTGCGCGATGCTTGCGCGAGAACAGTCCGGCGAAATCAGCCCGCTGACGCGGTCCTCCCCGCAATCAGCGCGTCGACAATCGTGACGCCCTTTCCTTCCTCATGCACCCGGACCGGATTGATCTCGATCTCTGAAACGCGGTCCTTCAGTTCGACGGCAAGCAGCGAAATCCGGGCAATCAGTTTCGCCAAGGCGGCCTTGTCGGCTTTCACAGCTCCGCGAAATCCGTCGAGCAGTGCGGTCGATTTGAGTTCGGCGATCATCGCAGCGGCTTCCGCCTCATCGACCGGCGCGGGCCGATAGACCACATCCTTGAAAAGTTCGGTCGCGATACCGCCGAGCCCGGTCATGACAATGGGACCGAATGTGAGATCGTTGACCGTGCCGACAATCATCTCGACGCCCGGTTGCGCCATCGGCCCAACCAGCACGCCCTGAATTTCGGCGGAGGGATTGAACCGCCGCGCGCTTCCGATCAATTCGCCGAAGGTCACCGCAGCCTCGCCGGCATCGCGGATATGTACCCGCACACCGCCGGCTTCGCTCTTGTGCGGAATGCCGCGCGACTGGATTTTCATCGCCACCGGATAATCCATTTCCGAAAGCGCGGCCGCGAGCGCGGCTTTCTCCCGCACCAGAATCTCCCGCGGCACGGCGATACCGGCATCACGCAGCAACACCTTGCTCTCATGCTCGGACAGACGTTCGGGCACATTGCGTTCAGGCAGCTTCAGCCATGACCGAGGGGATTCCACCGGAGGTGCGAGCGCGAACCGGCTGCGATTGACAAGCTGGCTCACGGCCCGCCCCAGCGGAGCAATCCCGGAGAAAGCCACGATCCCGGAGGCTGCCAGCTCTGTCCGCGCAAACTGCGACGGCAGGGTGTAGGTGAAAAACAGGATCGGCTTGCGCTGCGCATCGATCAGCGGCTTGGTCTCCCCGGTCTTCACCGGGATGCGCGTTTCGCTGGCGAGCGAGACGACCACGACGATGGCATCGACGTCGTCCGATCGCTCCAGCAGTTCGATCACCTTTTGCAATCCGCCGCTGTGAACCGCCTGCGCCGTGATGTCGACCGGATTGCGCGGCGACCCGTAGGACGGGATCAGCGCACGAATTCTTTCCTGCATCGGCGCGGAGAGCTCGGGAATCTGCAATCCCTCGCCTGCAAGCGTATCCGCCACCCATGCTCCGGCACCGCCCGAAACAGTAACGACCGCCACGCGGTCGCCGCGCGGCAACGGCGCCGTCGCGAATGCGGCAGCGATCGCCACCGCCTCATCGAGATCATTGCAAACCACAAAGCCGTATTTGGCGAACACCGCATCATAGGCCGCCGTCCACCCCGCCATGCTCGCGGTGTGCGAGGCCGCGGCCCGCTCGCCCGCGCCGGAGCGGCCGACCTTGATGACGATCACCGGCTTGCCGGATTCCGCCGCGCGCCGCGCCGCGGCTACGAACATCTGCGGGTCGCGGATGCCTTCGATGAACATCAGGATGACATCGGTCGCAGCATCCTGAACCAGATAGTCGAGGAATTCACCGGCAGCGAGATCGGACTCGTTACCCGTGCTGATGACCTTGCTGACGGCAACGCCCATCGCCTTGGCGCGATTGTAGATCGCAAAGCCGATGCCGCCGCTCTGGGCGACGATACCCACCCGGCGCGGACTCGCCAGCAGCCGCGGCGCGTCGGGCCGGACGTCGACGGTCGGGCTGAAGGTCGCGGCGATGCGCTGCGGCTCGTTGTAGAAACCTTCGGCGTTCGGGCCCGAGATGCGCATGCCCGTGCGCTTCGCAAGCAGCGCGATTTCCGCCTGCATGCCGGCGCTCTCGCCACCTTCTTCCGCGAAGCCCGACGAAATGACGATCGCATTCTTCGCGCCCGTCGCCGCGCATTCCCGCAACGCGCCGAGCACCGTCCGCGCCGGAATGATGACAATGGCGAGATCGACGGGTTTTCCAATCGCGCCGACCGACGGATAACAGGTCAGGTCGCCGATGCTGTCATAGGCGGGATTGACCGGAAATATCTCGCCGGAAAATCCATTCCGGCGCAGGAACGTCAACAACAGTCCGGGAATTTTCTTGTCATCCCGCGACGCGCCGATGATCGCGATGCTGTCCGGCGCGAAAAACGTATCCAGCGGGTGCTTTGGCACGTCTTGCCTCAGGTGGTGACGTGGAAATCGACGCCGCCAAGGCGAAACGAATTTCCAGCGACAGCGTGTCCTCTTGTCTGCGCGGCATCAAGCACGGCGGCGGGATCGCGGACGCGAAGCGTCAGCGCACTCATGATCTCGCCGGAGCCTTCGACAAAACGTATCCTGCAATTGGCCAGCGCGATGTCCGTTCCGGCAGCGGATACTCCGATGATGCGGCCCCAGTGATCCGCGAGTCCCTTCGGATCCGGACTCGTCAGCACGACCTCGGTCAGCGCCATGGTCACATCGTCGCGGATCGCCGTATGCCAGTCGGGACCAGCCGGCGGATAGGCGCCGCCAATGTTGTCGCTGCCGGTGGTGTGATTGAATTCAATGAAGGCGGCGCGGCAGTCGCGCGGATGAAGCTGGACGCCGAGATACGGCGGACGGTCGATGACATGAGAGGTCCGGACGCCGATCTGTTCGGCGTTCTTCTGCCGCTCGCGCGGATCGGCACAGGAGAAGATCGCCATGTAACCGCCATGGCCGCCGGTCTTCTCGATGAAACGGCCGGCAGCGGTGCCCTCCTGAAACGGCGCCACCACTTCAAGCAAAATGGTGTCGACCGGAAGCAGTGCGTTCTCCAGGCCGTAGCGCGCCACGTTGGGGTCGCGATAACAGACAGTCAGCCCCATGATCGCGGCGATGTCGCTCGCCACCGGCTCAAGATGGGGCGCAACGAGACAGATCTGCCGCAGCCTCGTCGCGTCCATCATTTTTGCATCCGCTTCAGTTGTCCGGCGCTTTATTTTTGGTGAGGCTCGGTTCCGTCCAGAAACCGGTTGCCCTAGTGCCCCTTGAACACCGCGGCGCGCTTTTCCATGAACGCCTTGGCGGCTTCCAGATGGTCCGCGGTCTCGCCGCAGCGGGTGTGATGCGCCGCCTCGGCGTCGAAGCAGGCTTCGAGCGACAGGTGTTCGGCATTGTTGATGTTGCGCTTGATGTAGCCGAGCGTCACGGTCGGCCCCTGCGCCAGCGACATTGCGAGCTCCGTCGCGGCATCGGCCACATCGGCATCCGGAACGACCTTGGTCACCATCCCGAGCGCAAGCGCTTCCTGCGCGGTGAGGACCGGCGACATCAGGTACAACTCGCGCGCCTTGGCGCTGCCGAGCATCTGGGTCAGGAAATACGTCCCGCCGTAATCGCCGGAAAAGCCGACCTTGGCGAACGCCGTCGTGATCTTCGCCGATGCGCCCGCAACGCGCAGATCGCAGGACAGCGCGATGGAGAGACCTGCCCCCGCCGCCGCACCGTCGATCTGCGCCACCACCGGCTTCGGCAGTTCATGCAGCAGCCGCGAGATTTCCATACCCTTGCGCAAATTGGCGCGCTTCATCTCATATGTCAGCGTCGACTTGTTTTCCGCCATCGACTTGACGTCGCCGCCGACGCAGAAGGTGCCGTTGGCGCCGCGCAAGAGTACCGCCCGGACCTCGGTGTCGTCCGCCGCCCGCCGCGCCGCCTCGATCAGGTCCGCCGACATTTCGGCGTTGATCGCGTTGCGCCGCTCGGGCCGATTCATGGTGATGGTCAAGAGACCGCGATCGAGGCTTTGCAGAATCGTACCGGACATGGCGATTTCCTGTGTTGGACGACAAGCAGCGCCGGCAGGAGCCGGCGCCGCCGATCGATCTACTTCTTGATCAGAGGGCAGCGCGAGGCGTCGAGCGGCTGGAAGGCCTGATCGCCGGGGATGGTCGCCAGCAGCTTGTAGTCGTCCCATCGCGCCTTCGATTCCGACGGCTTCTTCACCTCGAACAGATACATGTCGTGAACCATGCGTCCATCCTCGCGGATCTTGCCGCCCTTGGCGAACATGTCGTTGATCGGCGCCGACTTCATGACCTTCATCACCGCCGCTGAATCGGTGGTGCCCGCTTCCTTCACCGCCTTGAGGTAATGCGTAACGGACGAATAAACGCCAGCCTGCGCCGAGGTCGGCACGCGCTTGACCTTCTCCATGAAGCGCTTCGAGAAAGCGCGCGTCTCGTCATTCAGATCCCAGTACCAGGCTTCGGCCAGAACAAGGCCCTGCGCAGTCTCGAGCCCGATGCTGTCGATGTCGGTGACGAAGGCCAGCAGCGGCGACATCTTCTGCCCGCCCTTCATCAGGCCGAATTCCGCGCCCTGCTTGATCGCATTGATGGTGTCGCCGCCCGCATTCGCAAGACCGATGACCTTCGCCTTCGAACTTTGCGCCTGCAGCAGGAACGACGAGAAGTCGGAGGTATTGAGCGGATGCTTGACGGTGCCGAGTACCTTGCCGCCCATCTTGGTGACGACGGCGGAGGTGTCTTTCTCAAGATCCTGTCCGAATGCGTAGTCCGCCTGAAGGAAGAACCAGGTATCCAGTCCCGTCTTCACGGCCGCGAGGCCGGTGGAATTCGCCTGTCCGAACGTGTCGAAGACATAGTGGACGGTGTAGGGACCGCAGGCCTCGTTCGTCAGACGAACCGATCCCGGGCCGTTGAACATGATGATCTTGTTGCGCGCCTTGGCGATCTCGTTGGCCGCCAGCGCGGTCGCGGACGCCGCGACATCGACGATCGCCTCAACGCCCTGATTGTCGAACATGTCGCGCGCAATGCTCGACGACAGATCGGCCTTGTTGAGATGATCCGCCGCGATGATCTCGATCTTGCGGCCCAGCACTTCGCCGCCAAAGTCTTCCGCCGCCATTTTCGCCGCGGTCTCGCTGCCGGCGCCGGTGATGTCGGCATAGAGGCCGGACATGTCGAGGATTGCACCGAGTTTCAGAGGCGGCTTGCCTTGTGCCATTGCGGCGTTTGAGCCGAGCAAGAGAGCAGATGAAATAAAAGTTGCGAGGATTTTCTTCAATGTAGTCTCCGTTATCGATGGCGCGCCTTCGCTGGCGGCATCTTTGATTGTTTTCATCATGGCGCAACCATGACTTGGCAGCAAGCAACCGGCTATGCAAATGCCGCCGGTCAACATGCGCGCACTTGACTCACATCAGCAAGCCGCAACACATTCCGCAGGTCGAAACTGGTTTCGTGCCGAGTCCGCTTCGGCGTGTCTTCGAGGCCTGACAGCGTGGTGATCAGCCGCCGCATCTCTCTGACCTTCTGCTGCGCGGTGCTGCTGACCGCCAGCAGCGGCGGCACGCTTCACGCCGCATGCGAATTCGCATCTCAGGGTGAAGGCCGCGTCAGCGGCGTACTCGATATGCGCACGCTTCGTCTCGGCGACGGGCGCGACGTGCATCTCGCCGGCATCGAGCCCGCGGCAGAAACAGCCGCGCGCGGCAAGGAAGTTCTCGCCTCGCTGATTGAGGGCCGCGATGTCATATTGCGCGGCCCCGACGACAGGCCGGATCGTTACGGACGTCAGCCTGCCTTCGTCTTTCTGAAAGGTGCGGATATCCCGATCCAGTCCGAACTTCTGGCGCGAGGCGAAGCGATGGCGTCGCCTGTGGCAGACAAAACATGTTCCGCTGCGCTGCTGGCATCCGAGACCACCGCGCGCACCGCGAGGCGCGGCATTTGGGCCAGTTCCGCTGCCTTAAAAAACGCGGAAAGCACCGACGATATTTTGGCTGGAATTGGACGTTTTGCCGTGGTGGAGGGGACGGTTTCGTCGGCCCGTTTGGCCGGTGCGGTATTTTACGTCAATTTCGGGCGGCGATGGACACGGGACTTTGCCGTAACTATTTCAAGGCGCATGATGCCATCGCTGGAGGGCGCCGGCATCGAACTTAAGTCTCTGAAAAACAAGAGAGTTCGGGTTCGGGGTTGGATCGAGAAGCGCGGCGGGCCAAGGATCGAGGTCACTCACGCGGGGCAGATCGAGTTAATTGCTGCGGCTGATGTGGCCGCGAAGGACACGATGCCGAGGGACGAGGGCAAATAGCGGCGTGGCGACACCTGCGAACCAACGCAAGACCAGGAACCTCAGCCGCGTTTTCGCGGCGGCTTCGCTGTGCGCGTCACTGGCTCTGGGCGCCTGCGGCGACCTCGGCCGGTTCCAGACCGCATCGAGCCCGGGCTTTGCCCCGGTCAAACCGAACAAGCCCGCGGCGCAGACCCCGGCCACCGAACGCGAACACAGCCGCATCCTCTCATCCTATGGCGGATCCTATGACGATCCGCGACTGGAGGCCCTGATCACCAAAACCGTCGACCGCCTCGTCGCAGCCTCCGAGCGGCCTGACCTCACCTACAAGGTGACGATCCTCAATTCCGGCGCGGTCAATGCCTTCGCGCTTCCGACCGGGCAGCTCTATGTCACGCGCGGCCTGATCGCACTCGCCAGCGATACCTCCGAACTGTCCTCGGTACTCGCCCACGAGATGGCGCATGTGCTCGCCAAGCACGCGGCGATCCGTGAAGATCAGGCCAAACAGGCCGCCGTCGTCACCCGCGTCGTCGCCGACATGGGCAATGACGCCGACATGAATGCGCTGGCGCTGGCCAAGACCAAGCTCACGATGGCGAGCTTCTCACGCACACAGGAATTCGAGGCCGACGGAATCGGTGTCGGTATCTCGGCGCGCGCCAAGTTCGATCCGTTCGGAGCTTCCCGCTTCCTGACCGCGATGGAACGCAACGCCGCGCTGAAAGCCAGCCGCGCCCCTGCCGATCCGCGCTCGCTGGACTTCCTGTCCTCGCATCCGGCGACGCCTGAGCGCGTGCAGAACGCGCAGGCCAATGCGCGTCAGTATTCGTCGCCCGAAGGCGGTGAGCGCGACCGCGATGCCTATCTGTCCGCCATCGACAGCCTCGTTTATGGCGAAGATCCCAGCGAAGGGTTCGTGCGCGGACGGCGCTTCCTGCATCCCAAGCTTGGCTTCACGTTCCAGGTCCCGGACGGCTTCGTGCTGGAAAACACCGCGCAGGCTGTTGTCGGCGTTCGCGAAGGCGGCACGCAGGCAATGCGCTTCGACGTGGTGCGCGTCCCGGCGGAGCAGTCGCTTGGCGATTATCTCAATTCCGGCTGGATGGAGAATGTCGACAAGGCCTCGACCGAGGACACAACCATCAACGGCTTTCCGTCCGCCACCGCCACAGCCAGCGGCGATCAATGGCAATTCAGGATCTACGCCCTGCGCTTCGGCAGCGATGTCTACCGCTTCATTTTCGCGGCGAAGAAGAAGACACCCGAAACCGATCGCGGTTTCCGCGATACGGTGAGTTCATTCCGGCGGCTGACACTGGCCGAGATTCAGGCCGCGCGGCCGCTGCGGATCAAGGTCATCACCGTGCAGCCCGGCGACACGATGGAATCGCTGGCGTCGCGGATGCAGGGCGTCGATCGCCCAATGGACCGGTTTCGCGTCCTGAACGGGTTCGACAGCCGTTCAGCGGTGAAGCCGCGCGAGCGCGTGAAGATCGTGGTGGATTGATCTTCACGTCTGACCATTACGTCTGATCATTTGAAATTGAACCGATTACCCCGATGCTGATGCGAGAGGCCCCCTCCGCCGTGGGGAGGGGTTCGGGAGAGAGTGATATCCCGCTTTGATTCCATGTTCTGGAATCCTCATCTCCTGCTCAACCGGATTCTTCAGACTCCAAATAAAAAGCCCGGCTCCAAGGCCGGGCTTTTTCCATTCAATTGTTGCCGATGCGATCAGGCCGCTTCGTCGGCCGATACCGAGTCATCGCCATCGTCGCCATCATCGGCGTCGTCAGCAGCCGCGTCGGCGCCAGCATCGGCATCAGCCTTGGCGGCGCCGCGGCGCGGACTCTTGGCAAGGTTCGCCTCGATCTCCTTGACCGCCTCGGTTTCAGTCACATGCTGAACCACGGCGATTTCGCGCGACAGGCGGTCGAGCGCCGCTTCATAAAGCTGACGTTCACTGTAGGACTGCTCAGGCTGGGACTCCGAGCGGAACAGATCGCGCACCACTTCGGCGATCGCGACGATGTCACCCGAATTGATCTTTGCTTCGTATTCCTGCGCGCGGCGCGACCACATGGTGCGCTTGATGCGCGCACGGCCCTTCAGGGTTTCCAGCGCCCGCTTCACCAGCGACGGATCCGACAGCTTGCGCATGCCCACATTGGCGACCTTCGCCGTCGGCACCCGCAGCGTCATCTTGTCCTTGATGAAGTTGATGACAAAAAGCTCAAGCCGTGCGCCCGCGATCTCCTGCTCTTCGATCGCAAGAATCTGGCCGACGCCGTGCGCCGGATACACCACGAATTCGTTGGTCTTGAATCCCTGACGCTGGGTCAGCGGCTTCTTCGGCTCCTCCACGCGCGGCGCGGCCGCGGCCGGCTTCGCGGCGGGTTTGCCGGCAACGGTCTTCACGGGAGCCTTGGCGACAGGGGCCTTCGTCACCGTCTTCGCAGGCTTCGCAGCGGACTTTGCGGGGGCCTTCGCAGACGGCTTTGCAGTTTTTTTGCTGGGCATTGTGCTTCTTTTGTTTTTTGAGGTTGGGGCGGATGCGCGAGCATCCTTTTTCGGCGCGCTGCGAATCGCAGACGCCTTCTTGGTGCCCTTATCCTTGGAACCCTTGTCTTTTATTTTGGAGTTCTTTTTGTGACGCAATTTGTCTGACACAGCGCCTATGCGTGGAACCGCCACGCCCCTGTTCAATGGTTTCTCGGGGAACCCGACGAGTCCTAACCGGGACACAAAAATGGGGTTCGGCTCTTGAATGTGCCCAAAATAGCACATTTCCCGCAAAAATCAATGATTTATGCCCTGCGGCGCCCGGCGGACGGCGTCCGGCAGGCTGTCATCGCTGGGTAGGGTTAAAAGTTATCCGCGCTAGGCGGCGCAGACAGGCCAGATCAATCGCCCGAGCCGGGTTCTTTGGAAAAATATTTGTCGAACTTGCCTTCGACGCCGTCAAATTCCTTGGCGTCGTCCGGCGCGTCTTTTTTCTGGGTGATGTTCGGCCAGGACTTGGCGTATTCCGCGTTCACCTCCAGCCACTTTTCAAGGCTGGGCTCGGTGTCGGGCTTGATCGCGTCCGCCGGGCACTCAGGTTCGCACACGCCGCAGTCGATGCACTCGTCCGGATGGATCACCAGCATGTTCTCGCCCTCGTAGAAGCAATCCACGGGGCAAACTTCCACGCAGTCCATGTACTTGCACTTGATGCAGTTTTCAGTGACGACGTACGTCATCCAAAGCTCCGGAAGGGTCTAAAATTTCAGTTTGGCGTAGCGCAGGATGTGCATCGCCGCAAGGGAAGTTCTGCCCGTAATCAGAGGCAATTGGTTACCCGGGGGGTGTTTGCAAATCGGCGTAGATCGCGCGTCCCGCGGCGGCATCCCCGCGCCGGTCCGCAAATCCCGTGATCTTGAGTACACGAACCCGGCTGTCGAGCGCGATGGTGAGAACGTCGCCCGCCTTCACCGCATGTCCCGGTGACGTCTGGCGCATACCATTGATGCGAACGCGCCCTTTTGCGACCAGAGCCGCGGCATCGACCCGGGTCTTGACGATCCTCGCGTGCCACAGCCACTTGTCGAGGCGCTGACGATCCAAATCAGTCCTTGCGGTTGCCCGCAAGCTGCTCCTTGAGCGCCGCCAGCTTTGCAAATGGCGAGTTCGGATCGGCGGGACGATCGCGCTCACGCGGGGCGGCGCTGGTCGCATAGGTGCGGTGCGAGCCGCCGCTGCGGTCACGGTCATCCTTGCGCCCGTCGCGGCCGCGCTTGTCGAACTTGCCCTTGCCGCCTTCGCGATTGCGGTCCTTGCCCTTGAAGCCTTCACGCGGCGGGCGGCCGCCCTTGTCGTCACGCGGAGGACGCGCCTGCGCGGCATCCGTGCCTTCCGCTGCAACCGCCGGAGCGTCGCTGCGTGGCCGGCGATGTTCGTTGTTACGGTCGCGGCGATGGCGGCCATGACGCTCGCGCTTGTCGTCGCCGACAGCCGCTTCACCTTCGGCTGCGAGAGCCGCGGATTTATCCGGACCCTTGTAGCGGCTGCGATCATGACGCGGACGGCGTTCGTCGGAACGCCCGCCCGGCCGCCAGACTTCGACCAGCACAGGTTCAGCGGGAGCCGCCGCCTCAGCCGAAACCTGATCCGGCGCAGCCTCGCCGGCAAGCACTTCAACTGCCGCTGACTCGGCGGCTTCCGGCGCAACAGTTTCAGCAGGCGTCTCGGCGACCGCAGCTTCCGCAACAGGTTCGGAGGCTTCCGATGGCGGAGCGAAATTGACTTCTGGCAAGCGCGACGCGGACGCATCCACAGCCACCGGCGCATCGGGTGCCGCGGCCTCGTTGGCAGCATCCGCGATCGAGTCCGTTGCCGCTGCAACTTCGGGCTCAGTGACCACCGCTTCGGATGCCGAAACGGCGTCGGCAGCTTCAGCAGCCGCATCGGTTACTACTTCCGCAACGGCTGCGGCAGGCGGTGCGACGACCTCCGGCAGCGGCGGCCGCTTCTCCATGCGATAGCCGAGCGCCTTCAGGATCGAGGCAAAGTCCTCGCCCGCAGATCCCGTCAGCGACGTCATCGCCTGCGTTGCCGTGAACGAGCGGCCATCGAACGCGCCAGCCGGCTTGTCACCGGGCGATCCCGGACGCCACGACAGCGCGGGGCGAATGAGATCCGCCAGACGCTCCAGAATATCGACACGCACCGCGCGGTCGCCGCACAGCTTGTAGCCGAGCGTGCGGTAGGCCTCCTGATCCAGCGCCTTGTCCGCCGGGAACGAGGTGCGTCCGCTTGCCGCCAGATGCTGCGCGCCGGTCAGCGCCGACCAGTCAACATTGTCGCGCTTCAGGCCCCACAGCAGCGACGCCAGGCCGCGCGCGGCCGGCTTCAGCAGCGCGGGAAGGAAAATATGATAGGCGCCGAACCGCACGCCGTACTTGCGCAGGCTCGCGCGCGACGGCTGGTCGAGATCCTTCATCTCGGCGGCGATCTTCGGCCGCTCCAGCACACCGAGCGCCTCGATCAACTGGAAGGCGATGCCGCGCGCGATGCCCGTGACATCCTCGGCCTTCGACAGTTCGAACATCGGCCCGAGAATCTTTTCAATATGCGTCTTCAGCCACAAATCGAGCCGCGTCTGCACAGCCTCGCGTGACGGGCCGGTCAGCCGTTCGTCGGCGATAATGCGAATGCGCGGATGCAGCGCATCGTCAGCCGCCATGAGCTTGGCGACCGCGTCGCCGGTCCAGCGCAACATTCCGTCGGACGCCAGCACGAACTGATCGTCCGGCGCTTTCGACAGCTTTTCGGCGCGCGCATCAATTTCACCGGCCAGCGCTTTCAGCGCCGCAGCCTGCAAGGCCTTCGCATCGGAGCCCGCCTCAGCCGACTCCGGCGCGAACATGAATCCATCGAGACGGCCAATCATATGGCCCTCTACGATCACTTCACCCGTCTTCCCAATCTCAGTATTCAGCATCGTGTTTTCCCGCAAGCGCCGCATCAATACACTGGTCCGGCGATCAACGAAACGCTCAGTTAGCCGTTCATGCAGGGCATCCGACAATTTATCCTCCACGGCGCGGGCAATTCCCTGCCACCGCTCGGGGTCCACCAGCCAATCGGGACGATTTGCCGCGAATGTCCAGGTCCTGATCTGGGCGATCCGGGCCGATAATGTGTCGATATCGCCGTCGGTGCGGTCGGTTTGCGCGATCTGGGCCTCAAACCAGTTGTCCGGAATCCGGCCCTTTCGCATCAGGAACCCATACAGCGTGGTGACAAGCTCGGCGTGGGCGGCTGGCGACAGCTTGCGGTAGTCGGGAATCTGGCAGGCTTCCCAGAGCCGTTCCACGGCGGCCGCGCCCTTGGCCATGTCGCGAACGTCCTCGTCGCGCGCGGCATGATCGAGTACACGGATGTCCTCGGCGATCGGCGCGCGCGTTAGCGCCTCGTGGTTCGGGACCAGCGCGAGCGACACCTGAAGCGCGCCCAGCGAGGAGAAATCCAGCCGCGTGTTCCGCCACTGCAACATCTTCACGCTGTCGAAAGTGTGATTCTGCAACGCATTGACCAGTTCCGGCTCGAACGGCGCACAGCGGCCCGTGGTGCCGAACGTGCCGTCGCGCGTCGCACGGCCGGCGCGGCCCGCGATCTGGGCAAACTCGGCCGGGGTCAGGCGGCGGAACTGATAACCGTCGTATTTGCGGTCCGACGCGAAAGCCACATGATCGACATCGAGATTGAGGCCCATGCCGACCGCGTCGGTGGCGACGAGATAATCGACATCGCCGGACTGGAACATGTCCACCTGCGCGTTGCGGGTGCGCGGCGAGAGCGAGCCCAGCACCACGGCTGCGCCGCCGTGCTGCCGCCGGATCAGTTCGGCGATGGCGTAAACTTCATCCGCCGAGAACGCGACGATGGCCGTGCGCCGCGGCTGCCGCGTGATCTTGCGGTCGCCGGCGAATTCGAGTTGCGACAACCGCGGCCGGGTGACGATGTTCGCACCGGGCAGCAGCCGCTCGATGATCGGCCGCATCGTGGCAGCCCCCAGCAGCAGGGTTTCGTCCCGCCCGCGCCGGTTCAGAATCCTGTCGGTGAAAACGTGACCGCGCTCGAGATCCGCCGCGATCTGGATTTCGTCGACGGCCAGAAACGACACGTCGAGATCGCGCGGCATCGCCTCGACGGTGGAGACCCAGTAACGCGCGTGAGGCGGCTTGATCTTTTCCTCGCCGGTGATCAGCGCAACGGCATCGGCCCCGGCCCGCGCGGCGATCTTGTTATAGACCTCGCGCGCCAGAAGCCGCAGCGGCAGGCCGATGATTCCGGACGAATGCGCCAGCATCCGCTCCATCGCCAGATGCGTTTTTCCGGTGTTGGTCGGACCGAGCACTGCGGTGACACCGGCGCCGGGAGCGCGTTCATTGGAAAACAGCGGGGCGGAAGACGACAGGGGCATAATCACAAGGTCCGCATGACGCACACGACGCGGACGCCGCAGCAAGTTTAAAGGAAGTGTCTCACAATGCGACGCATTTCGCGCCGCCGCTTAAGGTTTGGAACGGTTGAGGAACGAAAGAAGCCCGAATCGCTGACTCGCGGCGTGATGGCCTTGATCGCCTCAACATGTCGCACAATCGGATAGATGGCGATACTACATGAAGTTTGAAGATGCTCCGCGCGCGGCGAGATTCGAATGAAAGTGTTAAATCGGAAGTCGAATCGGATTGGCCGGAGAGTCAACACGATTCATGGTGAGATTCGCTCCTGAATCATCCTCGCAACGGTCAGTGCCGGCCGAGGTTGTCAGATCAGTTCGTCTTCGCGGTCTTCTGCGCCGAGATGAATTCCGTCGCCTCGATCATGCCGGTGCCGAGGGGGGTCGGAATTGTGATCCTGAACGGCGCCAGCACGCGCGTTCCGGCGATCGGTGCGAACCATATTTCCATGTTGCGCTGAGCGGCCACGTACTTGATCGAGACACGATCCGGAACATATCCCGCGATCGGCGTGAAGTAGACGGCGCAGACCACGACCGGGCCGTGGTAGCCCTTCTCGGCCTTGACCGTTTCCATCCGCTTGTAGTCCAGACGCAGATCGTAGCGCATCCTGCCGTCGAACACCGACAGCGTCTTGCGGCAAGCCTCGGGACCGACCGGATCGCCATTGCCCGCGACCTTCAGCAGCGAGCCCGTCATCGGATCGAGGACGTTGCGGCGATGCGCGTCGGTGACCGGAATTCGATCCGGGTTTTCATCCGGCTTCGGCTCGATGGACGAGTCCTTGACGTTGCCGCCGCCGAGCGTGATGCGGATGACCTCCGCCTTCTTCCCGTAATTGACCGTCGAAATATAGCTCAGCGGAGCGAACTGGCCGGCGGTGATACGTCCCTGCGAGGTGCCGGTGCCATTGCCGCCGCCGATGGATTTCATCAGGCCCGTGGTGGCGCCGCTGACGGCCGCCGAATACTGATCCTCGGAAACATCGACGACCCAGGCCCCCTTGCCGATCGGCAGGCCCGCGAGCGAGGCTTCATACTTCGCGTCCAGACGGCCCTGGGCGCCAGCCGGGCTGGCGGACATGGCCACGGGAACCCCGGCGGCCATCACACCCAGCCAAAGCTGGATTCCGGCGATCCGGGGGAGTGTCCAAGACAACGTCCAAAAAACCTTTGGGAACCGGGGCATTGCCGACGAAATCCTGCTGACCAGCGATTGACCGGAGCCACCGGGCGCAGCGTCTGCGGGACTTAATTCCCGAATAGGCCGCGAAAGTCGTATCGATAGCCTGTGATACCTGTCTGGTCACGGATTACGTCGATTATATGTTAGGAAATCACTGGTTTGACGGGGAAAATCGTCATTTCCGGCAACGACGCCCGGTCTGCGGGCATCTGGATAAACCGCTGAAATCGGCCACAAACCTTGACGATGGGCGGCGAGCCCCTTATAGCTCCGCCGTTCCTGAAATGGACGGTTTCACTCCCCACGCGACCCCTCTGCGGTGGTCCGGGGCGACACAAGATTTCGCCAAAGGATTACACGATGTCTCGGCGCTGCGAATTGACGGCCAAGGGCCCTCAGGTTGGCCACAAGGTCAGCCACTCGAACCACAAGACCAAGCGCCGGTTCCTGCCGAACCTGTGCAACGTCACCCTGATTTCGGAGACGCTGGGCCGCAATGTGCGCCTGCGCGTTTCGACCAACGCATTGAAGTCGGTCGACCACAACGGCGGCCTCGACGCGTTCCTGCTCAAGGCCAACAGCGGCGACCTGTCGCCGAAGGCGGTCGAACTGAAGCGCCAGATCGAAAAGAAGAAGCTCGCCGCGGCGAGCTGATCGTTCGATCCGCACCACGTTTTGAAAAGGCCGGGCGAGAGCCCGGCTTTTTTGTTTGGCCCTCGTTCTTTGCCTTCCCTGCTCTGTCGTCATCCTGAGGTGCGAGCCGCGTTTGCGGCGAGCCTCGAAGGATGAGCTGCAAGAATGAAGCATCCCGCATCATCCTTCGAGGCTCACAAGAGTTCGCACCTCAGGATGACGGCGCTCACTCCCCCACCAGCGTGAACTGCAACAGCAGCGTGCGCTGGATCATCGAGAAATTATCGTCGGACACCATGGTTACGACCGTATCGCCGTCCGCCGTGACATGGGTGTCGATGCCTTCCATGTTGTCGATCTCATAGCCGAGATCGACCTCGAAAATGGTCGGCCCATCGATCACCGCGCCCGGCACGAGCGATGCGAGCGGCACCCTGCGAATCCGGATGCCGACACCTTCCAGCATCGAGAATTTCCGTTCGAGCAGCAAAAGATCGCCGGACGGCAGCAGCGTGGCGTCGCTGATATCGAAGTTTTTCGTCAGCTTGACAGTGAACTGCCCCGGCGATGGACCGCCCAGCAGGAAGCCCTGGATGTTTCCCGACGCATCGAGCCCGCGCTCCGAGATGGCGATCAGGGTTCCGGCGAGCGGCTGTCCTTTCGGGACGAACACCAGCGTTTCCAGCCCCTTGTTGAACGGCAGCTTGCCGATTTCGGGCGGCACCGGCACAACCTCGCCGCGCGAGCGCACGCCGCCCTTGCTGAAATCGAACCGCAGGATCTGATTGACGCGCTCAAGGCCCACATAGACGGTTGAACCATCGAGGGCGAGCGACTCGCTATCGAACCAGCCGCGCGCCGTGATCTTCCTGCCGTCGCTGTCCAGTATCGGCGCCGATTGCACGTCGGCGAGTCCGATCATGAGCTTGCCGCGATAGGCGATCCGTCCGGTGAACCAGTTGCCCTTGTCGCTGAGCGCGATGAACTGTTCGCCCTTCTTGTCGAGCCGCAGTCCCGACAATCCGCCGAAGCCGCGAAACGACGAAGTGAGCACCAGCCCGCTGCGGAATTCCAGCGCGCCATAGCGGATGTGAGACGCATCGCGTGGATCGAACGACTCGATCCTGCGGGCATTGACTTCAACCTGCGACGTTTGCGCGTGCGCGGACCCTGCCCCAAACCCGATCATGCCGGCCGGAAGCGCCGCCATGGCGTTCCGCAGAAACGACCGGCGGTTGAGATCGGTGGTCATGTCGAGTGATCCGGTTCTGACATTCGTATCGAATCTTTCGCAGGCACTTTTACGAATGTCAGAACCAAAGGATCACTCGAATTATAGTCTGCTAGTGTCCTTTCGTATCCGACGTTCGCTCGAGAGCCGCTGCCGAGCAAAGCGAACGTCGGATACGGGACACTAGGAATGAAGTCTGCGCCGGCGCGAAGGCGATGCAGTCTCAACATGCGTCTCGCTGAAAAGCTCCGCCAGCTTCTCGGTGATGGCGCCGCCGAGTTCTTCCGCGTCGACAATGGTGACGGCACGGCGATAATAGCGCGTGACATCGTGACCGATGCCGATGGCGATCAGCTCCACCGGCGAGCGGGTCTCGATCTCTTCGATGATGTGGCGAAGGTGCCGCTCGAGATAATTGCCGGGATTGACCGACAGCGTCGAGTCATCGACCGGCGCGCCGTCCGAAATCATCATCAGGATCTTGCGCTGCTCGGAGCGCCCGAGCAGGCGCTTGTGCGCCCAGTCGAGCGCTTCACCGTCGATGTTTTCCTTGAGCAGGCCCTCGCGCATCATCAGGCCAAGGTTCTTGCGCGCGCGCCGCCACGGCGCATCCGCCGACTTGTAGACGATGTGCCGCAGATCGTTGAGACGGCCCGGATTGGCGGGCTTGCCCGCCGCCAGCCAAGCCTCGCGCGACTGACCGCCTTTCCACGCCCGCGTGGTGAAGCCGAGAATCTCGACCTTGACGCCGCAGCGCTCCAGCGTCCGCGCCAGAATGTCGGCGCAGGTCGCGGCGACAGTGATAGGCCGCCCGCGCATCGAGCCGGAATTGTCGAGCAGCAGCGTCACCACCGTGTCGCGGAAGGTGGCTTCCTTCTCATGCATGAACGACAACGGATGGAATGGATCGGTGACCACGCGCGACAGCCGCGCCGGATCGAGCATGCCTTCCTCGAGATCGAATTCCCAGGCGCGATTCTGCTGCGCCATCAATTTGCGCTGAAGGCGATTGGCCAGCCGCGCCACGATGTGTTGCAAATGCGCGAGCTGCTTGTCGAGATAGCTGCGCAGCCGTTCCAGTTCGTCGTGCTCGCAGAGATCTTCCGCCGAGACGACCTCGTCGAACTTCGGCGCGAAGGCGTGGTATTCCGGCCCGCGCGGCTCGTTGCCGCCGCGGCTGGGCGGGCGATGCGCCTCGCCCGGCGTTTCGTCCTCGCCCATCTCGCTGTCGTCGAACGCGTCGCTGGCGGAGGCCTGCGCGCTCTCCATGGCGTTTTCCGACATGTCCTCGGTGGAGGATTGCGACTGATCGGCGCTCATCTCCTCCGCGGACTCGGTATCGGGAGAGCCGTCTGCGCCGGACTGGTCCTTCTCGCCGTCGCGGTTCTCGTCCTGATTGTCGTCCTCGTCCTGATCCGCGTCGCGCTCGTCGCCGAGTTCCAGCGCCTCCAGCAGGTCGTGAACCACATCGCCGAAGCGTGTTTGATCCTCGGTGAATTCCTTCAGCCGATCGAGGCGCGCGCCGATCTTGTCCTCGAGGACAGGCCGCCAGAGATCGACCATCTTGCGCGCGGCCACCGGCGGCGCGAGGCCGGTCAGCCGTTCGCGCACCATCATCGCCAGCGCATCGGCCAGCGGCGCATCGGCGCGGTCGGTGATCTCGTCGAATTTGCCGCGATGAAAATGATCGTCGAGCATCGCGGTGAGATTCTTGGCGACGCCGCTCATGCGGCGCGCGCCGATCGCCTCGACACGGGCCTGCTCGACGGCGTCGAACACGCCGCGCGCCTGCGGATTGCCGGGCACCAGCTTGCGATGCACCTTCGGATCGTGACAGGCGATTCTGAGCGCAATGGAATCCGCATGACCGCGCACGATGGCGGCGTCCTTGCGGGTCAGCTTGCGCGCCGGTTCAGGCAGCCGCGCCTTGCCGGGCGACAGGCCCGGACGCTCGGCGGCGAACGTCACGTCAAGTTCGGGCTGTTTGGCGATGGCCCGCAACGCCGACGTCACCGCGCGCTTGAACGGCTCCGTCGGAGATTCCTTCGACCCGGTCCTGAACTTGCCATTGGTCGTGCTCATTGCGGCGTGAACCTCAAAGACTCTTCTCCCTCCCCCTTGCGGGGAGGGTGGCTGGCCCAAATCTTTTTATTTTTGGGCCAGTCGGGTGGGGGTTCTTCAGTCAACGAAAGCCGGGATTGATGCCCCCACCCCGGCCTCCGCTTCGCTCGGCCGACCCTCCCCGCAAGGGGGAGGGATTGAGCGAGCGCACGCAGTCACTCTCGTGAATAAAGAAGTTAGCTCAACGCCACGTTCACGGCGCTCTCCGGCAGCTCCGCGTTGAAGCAGCGCTGATAGAACTCCGCCACCAGCGGTCGCTCAAGCTCGTCGCACTTATTCAGGAAGGTGACGCGGAACGCGAAACCGATATCGCCGAAGATCTCGGCGTTTTCCGCCCAGGTGATGACCGTGCGCGGCGACATCACCGTCGACAGGTCGCCGTTGGCGAAAGCGTTGCGCGTAAGGTCCGCAAGGCGGACCATCTTGTTGACGGTGTCGCGGCCGGCATCGGTGCGATAATGCTTGGCTTTCGCCAGCACGATCTCGACTTCCTCGTCATGCGGCAGATAGTTCAGCGTGGTCACGATCGACCAGCGGTCCATCTGGCCCTGGTTGATCTGCTGGGTGCCGTGATAGAGGCCCGACGTATCGCCGAGACCGATGGTGTTTGCGGTCGAGAACAGGCGGAACGCCGGATGCGGCTTGATGACCTTGTTCTGGTCGAGCAGCGTGAGGCGGCCGGAGACTTCCAGCACGCGCTGGATCACGAACATCACGTCCGGGCGGCCGGCGTCGTATTCGTCGAACACCAGCGCGACATTGTGCTGAAGCGCCCACGGCAGGATGCCGTCACGGAATTCGGTGACCTGCTTGCCGTCCTTGACGACGATGGAGTCCTTGCCGACGAGGTCGATACGGCTGATGTGGCTGTCGAGGTTGACGCGCACGCAGGGCCAGTTGAGGCGGGCCGCGACCTGCTCGATATGGGTCGATTTGCCGGTGCCGTGAAAGCCGGTGACCATGACGCGGCGGTTCTTGGAAAAACCGGCGAGGATCGCAAGCGTGGTGGCGCGGTCGAAACGGTAATCCGAGTCGACGTCGGGCACATGGGGATCGCTGTTGGAATAGGCAGGAACCTCAAGATCGCTGTCGATGCCGAAGACCTGACGAACCGACACTTTCATGTCGGGAAGGTTCGTGGATTCCTGCGAGAGAGTCGTGGCGGCGCTCATCAATCCTCCGTGGTCCCGGATGCTCCCGAAACCAGACGTGCTTGCTGCGGGTGGGGTGCGTGATTCAACCTAGCAGACAGATGCAAAGGGCAGAAGCCCACCACACAATGAAAGTTCCAGTGTATTTTCATTGAGATAGGCCATTTTTGCGCGTTTGGTAGGTCTGCCCTGCGATTGCGGGGACACCCGGTGGATTTCCGGGCGCCGGATTGCCGCTTCATCGCGGTTCCCCCGTATATGTTACCGAGCAGGAATCGCGCCAGCAGTGGATATCCGGTGAGTACCCTCAACCAGCTGATCGGCCTTGTCTCGCTTCACGCCGAACTCGCCTATGGCGCAATTTTTCTTGCCGCATGTCTCGAAGCCATCCCCGTTCTGGGCTCGCTCGTTCCGGGATCGACGGTCATTCTGGCGCTCAGCGCGCTGGTCCCCGGAGGCGATCTCAAACTCCAGCCGGTGCTGGCGTCAGCCGTCACCGGCGCGCTCCTGGGCGACGGACTGGCCTACTGGATCGGCCGTAAAAGCCAGCGCAAGGTCCTGACGTCGTGGCCGATGTCGGACCATCCTGTGGCCGTGGCGAAGAGCGAAGCCTTCTTTCACCGCTACGGAACGCTGGCGGTATTTTTTGCCCGTTTCGTTCCGCCGATTCGCGCTGTCGTTCCGATCACGGCCGGCGCGCTCGGCATGCCGCCGCGGCGCTTTTATCCGGTCAACGCCGCCGCCATCCTGTTCTGGGCTTTGGCGCATGTGCTGTCCGGAGCACTGGCCGGCTCCGCTGCCGACCGATGGGGCATCAAGATCGAACACTATGGATGGCCGCTGGCCGGCGGCATCATCGCCATCGGGTCGATCGCTGTGGGCGTGTATCAGTGGCGCAGCCGGCGCAAGGCTAACGGGAGGGTTGGGTGAAACGAGCGAGCGAACGCGGCAGACCTTTTGCCGACCGCAATGTCGCAAAGGTGTTTGACGGCTATCCCGACACCGTTCGCGCAAAGCTCATGACGCTGCGCGCGATGATCCTGGAGACCGCCGCCGATCTCGACGGCGTCGGCCCGCTCGAGGAAACCCTGAAATGGGGCCAGCCGAGCTATCTCACCACGCAGTCCGGCGCCGGCAGCACGATCCGGCTCGACCGCGTCAAGCCGGACGACGGCCGCGTCGCGATGTATTTCCACTGCCAGACCGATCTGGTCGCCACGTTCCGCGAGCTGTATCCGGCGCAGATGGAGTACGGCGGCAACCGCAGCATCCTGTTCGACGCGGCAGCCAGAATTCCTGAGAAGGCGCTGCGCCATTGCATCGGGCTCGCGCTGACCTATCACGCGCGCAAAAGCGCCTCGCAAAACAAGGGCGCTTCGAAAAGCAAGTCAGTTTCGGCCAGGAAGCCGGTTTCGGCGAAAACAGCGGCTTCAAGGAAGAAGCGCGCACCCGTTACGCCGAAGCTCAGGACGCGCGCACGACCGTCTTGAGATAGTTATAGGCCTTGATGATCTCGATCAGGCGGTCTTCGGTCGAGCGATCGCCGCCGTTGGCGTCGGGATGATGCTGCTTCACCAGCAGCTTGTATTTGGCCTTCACCGTCTCGAGGGTGGCGTCGGGGCCGAGGCCCATCACCAGCAGCGCCTTCTTCTCGGCGTTGAAGATCTTGCGCGTCTCTGCCTTCGGCTCCTCCGCCTTGGCATTCGAACGCCAGCGGCTTCGGCCATTCATCTCGCTGAAAACGCTGAACGGATCGACGGCATCGTCGAGGTTGACCGTGCCGGACTTGCCTTTGCCCTTCGCTCCGTTCTGACCCATCTTCCAGGTCGGACGGTGCCCCGTCTGCGCATCCTTCTGGTAGGTGGCGACGGCCTCATCACTCATGCCCTGGAAGAAGTTGTAGCCCTGATTGTATTCGCGGACGTGGTTCAGGCAGAAATGCCAGTAGTCCTTCTCATGTCCACGGCCCTTCGGCGCGCGGTGTCCGCCCTTGTTCTTGCAGCCGGGCGCCTCGCACATCACAGCTTCCTCGCGCGCAGCAGCCTGCTGCTTCGCGCTCTGCTTGTTGGGCTTGATGCGAATGCTGTCGAAGAATTTGGATGAGTCGATGGCCATGGCTGCTACGAAAACGCCTTGCTGGAAGCTTCAGGTTTTGACGCGATTTTTTACGGTCGCGGAGTATACATCGCCGCGATGGTGAACCGCAATTGAAACGGTCATTGACGTGAGCGAATAACGCACGATATTGCGCAGATCATGACCGCAAAAGATCACATCACAAAGAAGTTGAGCGAAGCTTTCGCGCCCGAAAGCCTCGATGTCGCCGATGAATCCCATCTGCACGAAGGCCACGCGGGCCACAGGCCGGGCGGCGAGACGCATTTCAGGATATATATCGTGTCGAAGGCATTCGAAGGGAAGAGCCGGATCGAGCGCCATCGCATGATAAATTCGCTGCTGGCGCCGGAACTCGCAGGCTCCGTCCATGCGCTCGCGATTCACACCTATGCCCCCGGCGAGGACGCCCGGCGGCCCGCCCCCGCGAAGGCGTGCAAGCACTGATGTTCTGATTGGCGTTGACGATCAGCCGCCGCAAATTTAGCTGCCGTGCGCCGACGGTCTGAGACCCCCACCCCGACCCCTCCCCGCAAGGGGGGAGGGGGATAACGCACTCTGAACCGCGTTCAGAACGCCCTCGAGATTGCCGGGCGCATCGCGGCAGGAGGACGGAAGATTGCTCGCGCGAAGGCCGGACTCAAAACGCTGTCCCCGCCTTCGGCTTCTTCTCGGGCGTGTCGCTCTCGCGCGGCAGCGGCACGATCCGCAGCGCGGTGATGCGGTTGCGCTCGCGCCGCAGCACCCTGAAACGGAAACCGTGGAACGTGAAGCTCTGGCCCCGGTCGGGGATCGAACGCGCTTCATGAATGACAAGGCCGGCGATGGTGGTCGCCTCCTCGTCCGGCAGATGCCAGTCCATCGCGCGGTTGAGATCGCGGATCGGCACCGAGCCATCGACCACGACCGAGCCGTCCGGCTGGGCACGGACGCCCGCGACCGCGACATCGTGCTCGTCGGAAATGTCGCCAACGATCTCTTCAAGAATGTCTTCCAGCGTCACGAGGCCTTCGACCTCGCCGTATTCGTCGACCACCAGCGCGAAGTGAGTCTTGCGGCGGCGGAACGCCTTGAGCTGTTCCGACAGCGGCCGCATCTCCGGCACGAACCACGGCGGCAAGGCGAGCGCGGCGACATCGACCTTGGAGAGGTCACCGTCTGTGGTGCGGATGGCGCGAAGCAGATCCTTTGCGTGCAGGACGCCGATGATGTTCTCGGGCTTCTCGCGCCAGAGCGGGATGCGGGTGTATTCCGATTCGAGGATTCCGCGGATCACCGCGTCGGGCGGCCCGTCCGCGTTGACGCTGATCATCTTGGTGCGATGGACCATCACGTCGGACACGGCAAGATCGCCAAACCGGAAGACATTCTGGATGTACTCGGCTTCGCCGCTCTCCATCTTGCCGTGTTCAGCCGATTCCTCCACGAGCCCTTCGATTTCGGAATCGGTCAGGATTTCGCTTTGCGAGGATTCCTTGACGCCGAGCATCCGCAGGATCGCCCGCGACGCGCCGTTGAGCAGCCAGTTCAGCGGGTAGAGAACGAGATAGGAGACGTAAAGCGGATACGCGATCCATTGCGAGACCGGCACCGGCTGCCTGATCGCGAGCGTTTTCGGCACCTGCTCGCCGATCACGATATGCAGCGAGGAGAACACCAGAAAGCCGGTCAGGAACGCCGTGAAGTGCAGCGCGGACTCCGGCATTCCGAGCGGCTCAAGAACAGGCCGGAGCAGTGCGGCGACGGTCGGCTCGCCGACCCAGCCGAGACCGAGCGAGGCCATGGTGATGCCGAGCTGGCAGCATGCCAGATAGGCTTCGATATCGCCCATCATTCTCATCAGCAGGCGAGCGCCGAAGCGATTCTGCTCGGCCATGGCCCTGACGCGAAATCCGCGGCTCTTCACCAGCGCGAATTCGGCCGCCACATAGAATGCGTTGGCGGCGAGCAGAAGGATGGCGATGAGCAGATTGACGGCCGCTGAATTCATGTTTGTCCCGCGACTGCCTCGTCCTTATGCGGTGTGCCGGCGGCACGTCCTGACATCCCGCGCCGAGACAGCATCGCCCTCACCCTGACAGTTTCTCTTGAAGGAACGCGCGCACCGCCGACTGATCGACGTCGTTGACGATCACCGCCTTGCCGATCTGCTCCAGCAGGATGAACGTCAGCCGCCCGCGCTTCACTTTCTTGTCCTGCGCCATCAGCGCCATCAGCGTGTCGGCGTCCGCGAGACCCTCCTGCTGAAAGCCGGCGATATCCTGCAATTTTGTCGGCAGGCCGACCGACGCGAGATGACGCTGCACGCGCGCCGCGTCCGCCGCCGGGATCATATTCAGACGCGCCGAGAATTCGGCGGCCAGCACCATGCCGACCGCGACCCCTTCGCCGTGGAACAGGCGATCGGAGAAGCCGGTCGCGGCTTCAAGGGCGTGGCCGAACGTATGCCCGAGATTGAGCAAGGCGCGGTCGCCGGTTTCGCGTTCGTCGCGTGCCACGATCGCCGCCTTGGCGCGGCAACTGGCCGCGATGGCCTGTTCACGCGCGGCCCCGCCGGAGAATATCTCGCCATGATGAGCCTCCAGCCAGTCGAACAGCTCCGCGTCGCCCAGCACGCCGTATTTGGCGACTTCCGCGTAGCCCGCGCGGAACTGGCGCGGCGACAGGGTATCGAGCACCGCCGTATCCGCGATCACCAGCACCGGCTGATGAAATGCACCGACGAGATTCTTGCCGTGCGGCGAGTTGATTCCGGTCTTGCCACCCACCGATGAATCGACTTGCGCCAGCAGCGATGTCGGCACCTGCACGAAATCGACGCCGCGCCGGACAATCGACGCCGCGAAGCCCGCGAGATCGCCGATCACGCCGCCGCCCAGTGCAATCACCAGATCGTTGCGCTCGATCTTCGCCGCGATCAGTCCTTCGGAAACCTCCTGCAACACAGCGTAGCTTTTCGACACCTCACCCTCGCCCACCACGATCCGCGACGATGCGATGCCGGCATCCGCCAGCGCGGCTTCGGTCTTGCCGAGCCAGTGTTTGGCGACGGTGCGATCGGTCACGATGGCCACCCGCGCGCCGGGCCGCAGCGCGGCGATGCGATGGCCGAGCGACGGCAGCACATCGCGGCCGATGATGATGTCATAGGCGCGATCGCCGAGGGCGACGCCGACGGTCACCGGGTTATTGGTCTTGATGGGAGCGGTCATTGTGTTTCGCTTGAGGAAGAGGACGCCGCGCCGCCTGACAACAGATGGGCGGACAACGCGTCGATGCATTCATCGACGATCTTCTCGTGCGGCACATCGCGCGAGGCGATCGCCAGATCGGCGAGCTGATAGAACGGACTTCGCTCACCGATCAGACGCGCGATGGTCGCGGCGGGGTCGGCGGTTTGCAGCAGCGGCCGGTCGGCGCGGCGCTTGACCCGCCTGAGAATGATATCGCCGTCCGCCTGAAGCCAGATCGAAACGGCCTTGTCATGAATTCGCCTGCGCGTCTCCTCGCGCAGGAACGCGCCGCCGCCGGTGGCGATCACGCAGGGACCGGTTTCCAGCAGCCGCGCGATCACCCGCGCTTCGCCGTCGCGGAAATATGGCTCGCCATGCTGCGCGAAGATTTCGCTGACCGTCATGCCCGCATGCGCGATCTCGATTTCATGATCGGCATCGAGAAACGGGATGTGAAGCCGCGCGCCGAGCCGGCGCCCGATGGTCGATTTCCCCGACCCCATCATCCCGACAAGCACGACCGAGCGGCCGCCCAGAGCCGCGACGATGTCGGCCTCGTGGGTCATGCCGTCCTGGTGTCTGGCTGCGGTTTCGGTCATCTCCGGTCCGGTTGGCCGCAAATGCGGCTAAGCTCATGTGTCACCTATACTACTCCTGCCGATCCCGTTGCCAGAGACTCTTGCCGAAACGGCGCGAACATGTTGGTAGTTCAGGCGGCCCGAACCGCGGTGTTCCGGCGGTTAACACGCCCGCATCCAAAGGTTAATTTCGAGGCTGGTGATTTTGCCAGGGACGCGCTGCAAGATGAACCAAACGCCGGATACGGGACACTCGTAGATGCCCAGCCTGTTTCGCTTCCTGACTGTCGTGGCGGTGATCGGCGGGCTGATCTACGGCGGCATCTTTGCACTCGCCAACTTCGTCAATCCCAAGCCGCGCGAAATGACGGTCAGCGTTCCGCCCGACAGATTCCTCAAGAGGTAGGCGCTGGAGGAACGTAACGTCATGTCCGGCAAATCCTCCGACGCGCGGCTCACTGGCCTGTTCCTCGACATGCTCGCGGCGGAGCAGGGCGCCGGCGACAATACGCTCGGCGCCTATCGCGGCGATCTTGAAGACCTCTCCGGATTTCTCGCGCGGCGCAAATCGGCCTTCCTGAACGCAGACACCCAGATGCTGCGCGACTATCTTGCCGATCTCGACACCCGCGGGTTCAAATCATCGAGTGTGGCGCGCAAGCTGTCGTCGACGCGCCATCTGTTTCGTTTCCTTTTGAGCGAGCGTGTACGCGCGGACGACCCGGCTGCGATCCTGTCGGGCCCGAAACGCGGACGCGCGCTGCCGAAGGTGTTGTCCATCGCCGATGTCGATCGTCTGCTGACGCAGGCCAAGGCGCTGTCGGTCGCGCCCGAACAATCGCCGCTGCAACACCTGCGCGCGCTGCGGCTGTCCTGCCTTCTCGAAATTCTCTACGCAACGGGACTTCGCGTTTCGGAGCTGGTGGCGCTGCCGCTGTCGGCGGCGCGGCGCGACGCGCGCATGATCGTGGTGCGCGGCAAGGGCAACAAGGAACGTCTGGTCCCGCTCAACGAGACGTCGAAGCAGGCGATGGCCGACTATCTCGCCGCACTGGAAGAAACGCGGAGCACTCAGAAGAAACCATCGGCGACTTCGAAGTGGCTGTTTCCGTCATCCGGCGAAAGCGGCCATCTGACACGGCAGCATTTCGCCCGCGACCTCAAGGAGCTGGCGATGGCGGCGGGTATTGCGCCGCGCCTGATCAGCCCACATGTCTTGCGTCACGCATTCGCATCTCATCTCCTGCACAACGGTGCTGATTTGCGGATCGTCCAGACGCTGCTCGGCCATACCGATATTTCCACGACCCAGATTTACACCCATATCGTTGAGGAGAGACTGAAGAGCCTGGTGCGCGACCTGCATCCGCTGGCCGACAAATGACCCGTTGAAAGCCCCGCAATCCAGCAATATCAGCACTTTTCACCGCGGCGCTTGACTTGGGAGCGCTTCTTGACTTGAAAGACCCCACGAAAGACTTCAACCCTCGGCCAAAGAACGGCCAAGAGACCGATTCGCGCGCCCTTCGCCCAAGTACTCGCCGAAAAACCAAGTACTCGCCGAAAAACGCGCCTGCCCCTTAAATTTGTCACATGCCGGACCTGATGCGCAGTTATCTGGATTTTGAAAAGCCCGTCGCCGAACTCGACGCCAAGGTTGACGAGTTGCGCGCGCTTGCCGCCAGCGGCAGCGACATCAGCGAAGAGGTCGCGCGCATCGAAGAGAAAGCCGCGCAGGCGCTCACCGAGCTGTATTCCGATCTGACGCCCTGGCAGAAAACCCAGGTCGCGCGTCATCCGCTGCGGCCGCATTGCTTGGATTACGTCAAGCAGCTCATCACCGAATTCACGCCGCTCGCGGGCGACCGCAAGTTCGGTGACGACGAAGCGCTGGTCGGCGGCTTCGGCCGTTTCAGAGGCGAGAGCATTTGCGTGATCGGCCAGGAGAAGGGCGCGACCACAGAAACCCGGCTCAAGCATAATTTCGGCATGGCCAAGCCCGAGGGCTATCGCAAGGCCGTCCGGCTGATGGAAATGGCGGATCGCTTCGGTATTCCCGTGCTGTCGCTGGTTGACACCGCCGGCGCCTATCCCGGTATCGGTGCGGAGGAACGCGGACAGGCGGAAGCGATCGCGCGATCCACCGACGCCTGCCTCAATCTCGGCGTGCCCAACGTCGCCGTCATCATCGGCGAAGGCGGCTCTGGCGGCGCGATCGCGATTGCCACCGCGAACCGCGTGCTGATGCTCGAGCATGCGGTGTACAGCGTGATCTCGCCGGAAGGCGCGGCCTCGATCCTGTGGCGCGATTCGACCAAGGCGCAGGAAGCGGCGATCAACATGAAGATCACCGCGCAGGATCTCGCCCGCTTCGGCGTGATCGACACCATCCTGAAGGAGCCACCGGGCGGCGCGCACCGCGATCCGGCGGCCATGATCTCCCGCGCCGGCGATGCCATCGCGCAGGCTTTCAACGACATGCGAAGCCTGGATTCCAAGGCGGTTCGCAACCAGCGCCGGCAGAAATTTCTCGATATCGGACGCAAGCTCGGTTAGGGCGTCTTTCAGCGCAGATCGGCACGATCCGCGCTGCGAAGTCACATCGTGGCTTTTTCGAGACAGGCGCTCTCCCGGTCGGGCCGTTTTTCCCCTGTGTTTTGATTTACTTAGCGTTGACCATAAAACGCTTCCCGCCCCTGCGGGAAAGCCCGTTCAGCTTGCGGCAACGGGGTATTTAAGGATAATAATTGCTCAATTGCTGACGCACGTTTTTAGCCAAAAAGCGAACGCTGCTTTTACGACGAAAACACGTGCAGCCTGTTTTATCGGACAGTGTTTTCCGGCCGCCTCCTGCGCGCCACTTTGCCGGAAGATGGTCTGCTACCGGGGTCTGGTCTTGGGTCTAGCCGGAGTATGGGGATTGCCGGTCTGCCGCGGAGCCTTGCATTGATCGATCGCACGCACATTCGCGCGCTTGTCACGTCGGCTGCGCTCGCGGCTGGACTTGTGCTTGCCGGATGCAACGGCGAACAGCTCTCGCCCAGTTCGAAGGCCAACCGCCCGATCCCCGACAAGCTGCTCGCTGACATCGAAACAAAGAACATGGACAAGGCGTCGCCGATGCTTGTCCGCCTGTTCAAGCAGGAAGCCGAGTTAGAGGTCTGGAAGCAGGACCGCAACGGCAAGTTCGCGCTGCTGAAGACCTATCCGATCTGCCGCTGGTCGGGAGACCTCGGACCGAAGGTCAAGGAAGGCGACCGTCAGGCGCCTGAAGGCTTCTACTCGATCACGCCCGCGCAGATGAACCCGACATCGGCGTATTTCCTGTCGTTCAACATGGGCTATCCGAACGCCTACGATAAGGCATGGGGCCGCACCGGATCGCAGCTGATGGTCCACGGCGATTGCTCGTCGCGCGGCTGCTACGCGATGACCGACGAGCAGATATCGGAAATCTACGCGCTTGGCCGCGAATCCTTCTTCGGCGGCCAGAACGCGTTTCAGGTGCAGGCCTATCCGTTCCGCATGACCGCGCAGAACATGGCGCGCCACCGCAACAATCCGAACATGCCGTTCTGGAAGATGATCAAGGAAGGCAACGATCACTTCGAGGTCACGAAGCAGGAGCCGAAGGTCGATTTCTGCGAGAAGAAGTATGTCTTCGACGCGGAGAAGCCCGCGGGCTCGACCCGCCCGATGACCTTCAACGCCTCGGCGCAATGCCCGGCCTATCAGATTTCGCCCGAGATTGCCGAAGCCGTTCAGGACAAGCAGCGTCAGGATGAATTGAAGACCGCGCAACTGGTCTCGCGCGGCACCGCGACTGCGCGTTCGCGCGCCGGCATCGACGGCGGCATGCATCCGGTGTTCGCTTCCAAGCTGCCGGAAGGCGAAGCCGCGATCGACCGGGACGTCACCGATTACGCGGTCGCATCCAACGGGCCTGCTCCCGGAACTGTTCCGGCACATGCGACGATTCCAAAGGCGCCGGAAGCCGCGCCGTCGTTCAGCTTCACCTCGTCCAACAGCGAGCCGATGGTGGCGGTGACAAGCACGACGCCTGCCGCGTCCACCAGTTCCTCGGCCTCGTCCGAGGGCAGCTTCTTCAGCAGGCTGACCCGCTCGGTCGGCCTGGGCGGTTCTGCTCCCGAGCCCGCGGCACCCGCGAAGCCCGTTGCCACGGCCACGAAGTCGAAGGCGAAATCACCCGAGCCGGTAAGGACGGCCAGGAGCACGCCTCCGCGCGTCATCCCGCTCGAACGTCCGCAGCAGGCTCAGGCCCAGGCTCCTGCCAAACCCGCCGCGCCTGCGACAACAGCCGCAGCAGCGCCCGCCGCTCCGGCACCGCAGCAGTCGCTGGCCGGAGCCCAGCCTGCGGTGCAGGCAAACTCCTTCGACAGCCGCTGGTCGACAGTCCGCTAGGGCTGATCGGTCTCATTTGAAACGCCTGCCTTGCTGCACGCACCATCGAACTCCCTCTCCCGTGGGGTGAGGGTTGGGGGTCAGGGGTGACGATCTATCGTGAGAGCTTACGCCCTCACCCGGATCGCAACAGCGATCCAACCTCTCCCCACGGGAGAGGTGAAGCGAAACATGCATTGCGCTCACAAAAACGCCGGTCGAATGACCGGCGTTTTTTATTCAACGAGTTGTGCCGCTCAGGCGAACTTGCCGTGGCAATGCTTGAACTTCTTGCCGGAGCCGCACGGACAATCCTCGTTGCGGCCGACCTTGCCCCAGGTGGCGGGATTCTGCGGATCGCGCTCGGCGGGTGAAACCGGCGCAAGCGATGCCTGCGCAAAGGCCATCTCGTCTTCGCCGGTGTTCGGATTGAGCTTGTGCGCTTCCATCTGCGGCAGTTCCGGCTGCTCGTCCGGCGGCACGATCTCGACCCGCACCAGTTGCGCGGTTACAGCCTCGCGCAGATGCGAGATCAGGCCCTCGAACAGATTGAACGCCTCGGATTTGTACTCCTGCAACGGATCGCGCTGGCCGTAACCGCGCAGACCGATCACCTGACGCAGATGGTCCAGCATCACCAGATGCTCGCGCCACAGATGATCCAGCGTCTGAAGCAGGATCGACTTCTCGACATAGCGCATGACGTCGGGGCCGAACTGGGCCGACTTCGCCGCCATGTGTTCGTCGACGCGCTGCTCGATGCGCGCCAGCATCTCCTCGTCGGCGATGCCTTCTTCCCTGGCCCACTCATCGACCGGCAGGTCGAGATCGAGCACGCGCTTCAATTCGTCCTTGAGGCCGGCGACATCCCACTGCTCCGCATAGGCATGCTCGGGCACGTGCTTGGCGACCAGATCGTCCACCAGCGCATGGCGCATGTCGGAGACGGTCTCGGCCACGTTCTGGTCGCGCATCAGATCGATACGCTGGTCGAAGATCGCCTTGCGCTGGTCGTTCTGCACGTCGTCGAACTTGAGCAGGTTCTTGCGGATATCGAAGTTGCGCGCCTCGACCTTCTGCTGCGCCTTCTCCAGTGCCTTGTTGATCCAGGGATGGATGATCGCCTCGCCTTCCTTGAGGCCGAGGCGGGTCAGCATGGTGTCGAGCCGGTCCGATCCGAAGATGCGCATCAGATCGTCTTCGAGCGACAGATAGAACTTGGTGCGGCCGGGATCGCCCTGGCGGCCGGCGCGGCCGCGGAGCTGGTTGTCGATGCGCCGGGATTCGTGCCGTTCCGAGCCGATGATGTAGAGGCCGCCCGGCTTGCGAACCGTCTTGGTGCCGGGCTTGTCCGGATTGAGATCGACCGTCTCCTCCGCCTTAAGCACGATCTCCTTGAACTTCTCGATGTCGGCCTTGATGCCGTCGATGATCCGCCGCTTCTCGGCTTCGTCCTCAACGCCAGCGGTCTCGATCTGGCTGCGCATTTCCAGCGAACCGCCGAGTTTGATGTCGGTACCGCGGCCGGCCATGTTGGTCGCGATGGTGATCGCGCCCGGCACGCCCGCTTCGGCGACGATGTAGGCTTCCTGTTCGTGGAAACGCGCGTTCAGAACCGCGAACAGCTTGGCCGGCTTGCCCGCGCGCGCGGCGGCATAGAGCTTCTCCAGCGCCTTCGGATTGCCGAAGTCGATCTGCTTGTAGCCGTTCTTGGCGAGATACTCGCCCAGCACTTCCGACTTCTCGATCGACGCGGTACCGACCAGCACCGGCTGCATGCGCTTGTTGGCCTGTTCGATCTCCGCGAGAATCGCGCGATGCTTTTCATCCGCCGTGCGATAGACCTCGTCGTCCTCGTCGAGACGCGCGACCGGCACGTTGGTCGGGACCTCGATGACCTCCAGCTTGTAGATGTCGAACAGTTCGTCCGCTTCGGTCGCCGCCGTACCGGTCATGCCCGCGAGCTTGCCGTACATGCGGAAATAGTTCTGGAAGGTAATCGAGGCCAGCGTCTGGTTTTCCGGCTGGACCGGCTGATGTTCCTTGGCTTCCAGCGCCTGATGCAGGCCTTCCGAATAACGGCGGCCCGGCATCATGCGGCCGGTGAATTCGTCGATGATGACCACTTCGCCGTCGCGGACGATGTAGTCCTTGTCGCGCTGGAACAGCGAATGCGCGCGCAGCGCCTGATTGATGTGGTGGACGACGGAGACGTTCTCGACGTCGTAGAGCGAGTCGCCCTTGAGCTGGCCAGCGGCCTGCAACAGGTTCTCGATCTTCTCCATGCCGGCTTCGGTCAGGGTGACGGTGCGCTGCTTCTCGTCGACCTCAAAGTCCGTCACCTTTTCCAGCTTCGGAATGTAGGTGTCGATGGTGTTGTAGAATTCCGAACGATCGTCGAGCGGGCCGGAAATGATGAGCGGCGTGCGGGCTTCGTCGATCAGGATCGAGTCGACTTCGTCGACGATGGCGAAGAAGTGACCGCGCTGGACCATGTCCTCGAGGCGGTACTTCATGTTGTCGCGCAGATAGTCGAAGCCGTATTCGTTGTTGGTGCCGTAGGTGATGTCGCAGGCGTAGGCCGCCTGACGCTCCGCGTCATCCAGGCCATGAACGATCACGCCCGTGGTCATGCCGAGGAACGAATAGATTTCTCCCATCCACCCGGCGTCGCGCTTGGCGAGGTAGTCGTTGACGGTGACGACATGGACGCCGTTGCCGGCCAGCGCGTTGAGATAGACCGCCAGCGTCGCCACCAGCGTCTTGCCTTCGCCGGTTTTCATCTCGGCGATGTCGCCTTCATGCAGCACCATGCCGCCGATCAGCTGCACATCGAAGTGGCGCTGGCCGAGGGTCCGCTTGGCGGCCTCGCGAACGGTGGCGAAGGCGGGGACTAAAAGGTCGTCGAGGGTCTTGCCTTCCGCGATCTGCTTGCGGAACTCCCCGGTCCGCGCCTTCAGCGCCTCGTCGGACAGAGCCGCGATCTCGGGTTCCAGCGCGTTAATCGCATCGACACGGGCCTGGTATCCCTTGATCCGCCGGTCGTTGGCGGAGCCGAAAAACTTGCGGGCGAGCGCGCCGAGCATGAAAAATTCCTGTCTTGCAGTTGGCGTTGCGGCTGAAGTCACCGCAGCCCTGTAACCGGGATGAAACGTCCGCAGAATTGCTGATGGAGCAAACCCTTGCGCGAATCCTCGAGGATGAGTGCGGGAGCGAATTCTAAAGGTTCACCCGCTTGAGCGCGGCAAAGCCCCGCAGCAGCCAGGAGAGCCTGCCGGGAGAGATATGGGCCGTCCAAAGCCTTGTCAACGCGCGAACCTCTCAAGGATTTCATGATTTTGGCGGCTTTTTCGCGTTGCTTCCGGGCGGAGGTTGGGCGAGTGTCCCGCCTCCCGAACGACCCAGTGATCCGGTTCTGACATAAGCGCATACCGGACACGAGACATCAGCTTTGACCCATAAGGATTTTCCATGACCGTTTCTCCGAACCGCACAGCCTCCCATACCGGACTGGGCGCGCGACTAGGACTGCTCACATCGGCCGCTGCAATTTGTCTCACGGTCGTTCTGAGCGCCGGCCAGCCGCTCCGCGCGCAGGATGCCAATGCCGTGATCGCAAAGGTTAACGGGGCCGAGATCCGTCAGAGCGACCTGACGGTCGCCGAGGAAGAGCTGGGACCGAGCCTCCAGCAGATGGACCCCGCGACCCGCCGCGACAATCTGATCGCATTCCTGATCGATATGAAAATCGTCGCCAAGGCCGCCGAAGCCAAGAAGGTCGGCGACTCGGCGGAGTTCAAGCAGAAACTCGCCTTCGCGCGCGACCGCCTGCTGATGGACAGCCTGCTCGCGACCGAGGGCAAGGCCGCCGTGACCGACGAGGCCATGAAGAAAGTCTATGAGGATGCCACCAAGCAGGTCTCGGGCGAGAAGGAAGTCCGCGCCCGGCACATTCTGGTCCCGACCGAAGAAGAGGCGAAGGCGATCAAGGCCGAACTCGAGAAGGGCGCCGATTTCGCCAAGCTCGCCAAGGAAAAATCCAAGGACCCCGGCGCCGCGGACGGCGGCGACCTTGGCTTCTTCACCAAGGAGCAGATGGTGCCGGAATTCTCCGCCGTCGCCTTCGCGCTCGAGCCCGGCAAGATTTCCGATCCTGTGAAGTCGCAGTTCGGCTGGCACGTCATCAAGGTCGAGGAAAAGCGCGACCGCAAGCCGCCAGACTTCGAGCAGGTCAAGGGCCAGATCCAGAACTTCGTGGTGCGCAAGGCACAGGCCGATTACGTCACCAAGCTGCGCACGGAGGCCAAGGTCGAACGCACGGACAAGCCGGCGGACGCTGCTGCGCCGGCGGCGAAGCCTGATGCAAAGGCTGCTCCGGCTGCGCCTGCGAAGAAGTAAATCGACTTCGCACCGAACCTTCAGTAACCTGACGTCATGCCCGGGGCTTGCCCCGGGCATTTACGTCTTGGGGCCTTCACAGTTAAAGGCGTAAGACGTGAATGGCCGGAAAAAATCCGGCCACGACGACCGATACTCCTCGATCCCAGGGCCCCTGATCTCATGTCCACCGCCGTCTCCCCGCTCGCCCCCACCAACGTCCCCGACATGCCGAACATCGACGGCGTGCGCCTTGCGACGGCCGCCGCCGGCATCCGCTACAAGAACCGCACCGATGTGCTGCTGGCGCTGTTCGACAAGGGCACCACGGTCGCGGGCGTCTTTACGAAATCGAAGTGCCCGAGCGCCGCGGTGGACTGGTGCCGCGCCAAGCTCAAGGGCGGCGAGGCGCGCGCGCTGGTGGTCAATTCCGGCAATGCCAACGCCTTCACCGGCAAGACCGGCAAGCAGGCGGCCACGCTGACCGCGTCAATCACCGCCAAGGCCGCTGACACCAGCGCAGCCAAAGTCTTTCTCGCCTCCACCGGCGTGATCGGCGAACCGCTCGACGCGACCAAGTTCAACGGCGTGCTTGATGATCTCGCGGCCAATGCCGCGCCCGAAGGATGGGACAACGCCGCGCGCGCGATCATGACCACGGACACGTTTCCGAAGGTCGCCACCGCCACCGTCAAGCTCGGCAAGGCCAGGGTCACCATCAACGGCATGGCGAAGGGTGCCGGCATGATCGCGCCGGACATGGCGACGATGCTGGCCTTCGTCTTCACCGATGCGCCGCTGTCGGCGGCCGTGCTGCAATCGCTGCTCAAGACCGGCGTCGAGGATACGTTCAACGCGGTGACCATCGACGGCGACACCTCGACCTCGGACACGTTGCTGGCGTTCGCCACCGGCGCCGCCGCCGCGAACGGCGCGCCGAAGATCACGCGCGCGTCCGATCCGCGTCTGAAAGCGTTCACCAAGGCTTTCAACGCTATCCTGGCCGATCTCGCCGAGCAGGTGGCGCGCGATGGCGAAGGCGCGCGCAAGCTGGTCGAGGTCGTGGTCGAAGGCGCGACCTCTAAACCATCCGCGCGGAAAATCGCGATGTCGATCGCCAACTCGCCGCTGGTGAAAACCGCCATCGCCGGCGAGGACGCCAACTGGGGCCGCGTGGTGATGGCTGTCGGCAAGGCCGGCGAACCGGCCAACCGCGACAAGCTGTCGATTTCGTTCAACGGCATCCGCGTCGCCAGCAAGGGCGCGCGCGATCCGTCTTACGACGAGAAGGAAGTCTCCGCGCTGATGAAGCAGCCGAAGATCCAGATCAAGGTCGGGCTTGGCCTCGGCAAGGGCCGCGACCGCGTGCTGACCTGCGACCTCACCAAGGAATATGTCGCCATCAACGGCGACTACCGCTCGTGATCAAACTTGTCCTCGTCGTTGCCTGCGCGCTGATCGATGCGGACAACCGCGTCCTGATCGCGCAGCGTCCCGAAGGCAAGACGCTTGCGGGATTGTGGGAATTTCCCGGCGGCAAGCTGGAGCCCGGCGAGCGGCCGGAGCCGGCCTTGATCCGCGAACTCGCGGAAGAACTCGGCATCAAGGTCGAGGAGCCGTGCCTCGCGCCGCTGACCTTTGCCAGCCACAGCTATGAGACCTTCCATCTGCTGATGCCGCTGTACATTTGCAGGAAATGGGAAGGCACGGTGACACCGCACGAAGGCCAGCAACTCGCATGGGTGCGCGCCAACAAGCTGCGCGACTATCCGATGCCGCCGGCGGACATTCCGCTGATCGCGCATCTGACGGACCTGCTGCTGTAGGCGCGACGTCCCCAAAGCCCGGCGCAGTCATTTCTCCGCCGTCATTCCGGGGCGCGCGAAGCGCGAGCCCGGAATCCATGACGCGGACATCTCGTGAGTGATTGTGGATTCCGGGTTCGCTCGCAAGTGTGCGCGCATCCCGGA